>NZ_JAEBEI010000021.1:0-137143 GCF_046548775.1 Amycolatopsis sp. cmx-4-61
CGCGCCCGATGGACGATGCGCTGGAAGCCAGTGATCAACGCCTTCGCCATCACGTTCGGTGACCGCTGGCCGGGAGCCGAGACCTACTGATCAACAACGCCGGAAACACCGATCGCGGGATAGACCCCAAAGTCGTCCGAGTTTGCTGATGATCTCTTCGGCGGTCTTGGTCCAGACGAATGGTTTGGGGTGGGCGTTCCAGTCGTCCACCCCGTTGCGCAGGTCCCGTTCCAGTGCTTGGAGGTTCTTGTGTACGCCGCGTTGCAGCAGCTGGCCGGTCAGGTAGGCGAACCAGCGCTCGACTTGGTTGAGCCAGCTGCTGTAGGTGGGAGTGTAGTGGATGTGGAATCGGGGATGCTTGTCCAGCCACCGCTTGGTTTCCGGGGTCTTGTGGGTCTGGTAGTTGTCGCAGATCAGGTGAACATCGAGGTTGCCGGGTACCTCGCGGTCGATCCGGTTGAGGAATTTGCGGAACTCGGCGGCGCGGTGGCGCCGGTGGATGGCGGTGATGACCTCGCCGGTGGCAGTGTCGAACGCGGCGAACAACGTGGTGACGCCGTGCCGGATGTAGTCGTGGGTGCGCCGCTCGGGCATGCCCGGCATCATCGGCAGTACCGGAGCCGATCGGTCCAGGGCCTGGATCTGGCTTTTCTCGTCGACGCACAGCACGATCGCACCCACGGGCGGATCCAGGTAGAGCCCGACAACGTCGACCACTTTGTCGAAGAACAACGGGTCGTTGCTGATCTTGAAGGTGTCGGCCAGGTGCGGTTTGAGGTCGAACCGGTTCCAGATCCGGCCGATCGTCGTCTTGGACAGGCCCGAGTGCTCGGCCATCGACGCCCGCGACCAGTGCGTGGCATTGCGGGGCGTCTGCTCCAGAGTCGCCACCACCACATCCTCGATCCGGTCGATGGCGATCGAGGGTGGCCGGCCCGGCCGCGGCTCGTCGCACAAGCCTTCCAGCTGCCTGGCCGCAAACCGCTTACGCCACTTGGCCACCGTCGGTCTCGACACCCCGGTCGCAGCGGCGACCGACCCGTCGGTGGCCTCCGGCTCGGCGCAGGCCAGCACAATCCGCGACCGCAGCGCCAAAGCCTGCGACGACGAGGCTCGACGCGACCACCGCACCAGCGTCCCCCGCTCGTCCTCGGTCAGCTCCAGCCGCACAGTCGGCCGTCCCATCCTCGACATGACCCAAACCTACACATTGATAACCAACTTGAGGTTCAAGACACTAGCCAGACGACACTGCCGCCGACCGCGCCGAAGCCCGTCCCCTGGCACGTGTCGACGCATCCCCGTCAGGTCGCACCATTCGAGACGGCCTCTACCGCAGGCCGCCCCGCGTCACGGCCCCGTCGATGATCTCCGCACGCACATCGCCCTCGACGTCGTACGCGAAGAAGGCCCCGGGTCGATAACCCGGGCCCCTGCTCCCCCCCTTGGACTCGAACCAAGAACCCTCCGGTTAACTGGAGGTTCTGGTCCTGAGTCGACGTCAGTCGATCTAGCTGTGATGTTTGCATTCGCTCATACTCTGATTCGGTGCCAGTCGACGTCGATCGTCACCGTTTATGGAGCATAAATGCTCCCTCGTTTGTGATCATGGAACCGAGAAGTCCTCCTCAACGTGCGGGTTCACCCCTCCGACGGGGATACCCAAACAAGGGAACCGGTTCGACCAGCAGATCCGCGCGGGTCGGCCTCCGCCGCCGCGCAGACGCCGTCGCGCCTGCCCGCCGCAATGGACTGGTCACCTGAGCACTCGACGTCAGCACCGCGACGCGACGACTCGGTTCAGCGCTGGGCCGCTTCACGAGCATGAAGCTCACTCATCCGAGTGAATCGCATCCGGGCGCGGTCTGGTCACCTGCCGCCCGCAGTATGGACGGAGACGCCCCATGAAGTCGCGATCTTGACGGCGCATGGAGGAGGCGACGAAGTGCACGATTCACCTGGGCAAGCGCGCGGACGTCGCCCTTGCTCCGTGCGGTTAGGCTCCGCCATACGAGCAGTTACGTTACAGGCCGCAACGACGATATCTGCAGTGAGACGTCCAAGTGGGTGAACGTCGCGGTGCGCGTGCCGTCGCTGAAGCGAGCGGCTGATGGCTTACCGTTGGCGCCACCACAGACGGCCGCGGAGCCGGTGGAGCTGACGGAAAGGTGATGCCGGATGTTGTCGACAGTGGAGCACACCAAGTTATTCACAGACCACATGCACGCGTTGGTCCGCGCCGGCGGGATGGTCGGCAAGTTCTGCGACCGGTCCGAGCACGCTGAGGGCCCGGTCGCCGTATTCACCGAGGTGGGCGCGATCCTTCGCGAGCAAGCGGTGAACCTGACCCAGGAACTCGGCGAGGACCTGGGCGAGTTGTACGCGCAACGGTTACACCGGGTGGAGACTCGCAGCCCTGCGTATGCGCTGGGCGAGTTCGACGGCCCAGCCGCTGTTCGCGAGGCGGCGACTTGGCGAGATTGGCAGCTCGCGCAACTGCGCCACGATCGCACCTACCACCCCGACGTGTTCGGGCTCTCGAAGTACGAACAGGTCCGGCACTTCGCCTTTCACCTGCAGTACTTGACTTGGCTGGCCGACGACGCCAGCACAACACCGGCTTTGCAGAGTTCGTACGTATCCGATCGGATTCCGGACGTCCTCTTGTTCGGCCTGAAATTCGCGACGGTCGCCGGTTACACTCTGCCGCCCGAGCCACTGACACAGCTGACCTAAGCCTGGTGTCAGCCGGTGAAGGTTCAATGCCCGAGCAGGCTGTTGACCATAGCAATGGCGCGCGTGATGTCGTCTCGGCTGCGCTGTGCCCACCTGCCACGCTGGTCGCCGACCGTGGTCCGACGCAATTGCTCCAGATACCGTTCGTTGTTTTCAGCCATCTGCCGAAGCATCCCGACCAAGGCGCTGGTTCGTTCTGCCACGCCGTAGGCAGCGGTGACGGCCTCGAGCGTATCGGCTACAACTCGGAGACCGAAGACGGGCGCCGGATCACCGTCCGGGACGGAACATCCGCCGGATACCAGTCCTCGAAAAGAGAGGACCACCATTCAGAAATGCCCGCAGGCGCGGCACTCGACGTGATGAGCGGAACACTGTATCGGATGATCGCCGGCGCGTCGTCGGCGGCGATGCGATCGACGATGGGAATACCGACCTGCGGAAGGCTCTCGGCACTGGTCGGAATCGCCGTGACAGTGGTGATCGACCCGAACTGTACCCGTTTACCGCGCCGAGCGAGGTCACGCACAATGGTCTCTTGCAACATCGCGATTTCCGCAGCGTTGATCGCCCACCAAAAGCGCATCTCCTGCTTGCGAAAATAGGCCGCGCAGTGCAAGGCACGATCTCGGATAAAGAACTGGCTGAGCACGAACGCCGGGAACCGGGCAGCCTGGTCTTCGATGGGATCAGTGGTCGGATCGATCAGCACCGCTACTCCACGGCTGCTATCCGCTTCTCGCGCAAGCATGGCGACCACGCGAGCGACTTGATCCACTCCACGCCAGTAGCTGCGCAGGCGCTGGCCGTGATTGAACTCCATCCCCGGGCCTGGTTCCCGCCGCTGCCACTGCCGAGCCATTTCCGTGAACCACTGCTCCCGGCGTTCCTGCCCCTCGTGGCCGGGAATCGGCGGAAACGTCGCCGGCAACCGCAAGGCCGAAGCTCCGTTGGCAATCCGGCACACCACCGGCCTCGCGACCGGGACGGTGTCATCGGGAAAAGCGGTCAGCAACTGCTCGTGCACTTGGTCAGCAGTGGCTCCGGTGAACTCGCCGTGCTCGGGGTCACCTCCGCCCAGCGTGAAGGTCAGGTCCGGGGCCAGGACAGACTCGGGCATGGTGGCACCGTCGTCGCAGGCCTGTACAGCGCTGAAGCCCACGTGATGCACCGTCGGGAGGGTCACATCGATGTGAACCAGCTTGGCAATCTCCCCGTCAGAACTTTGCCCCTTTCCGACGGTCCGGACGGAGCACACCACCAGGGGCCTGGCCTGGGCGGTATGACGCTGCCGAGGACTGTCCTGATAGAGGTCGGCAGTGTGCTTGTGACCATGGAGCAGCACGTCGACTCGCTGCTCGGCCAGGAACGAGCGAGTCACCGCGAGATTGAGCAAAGACTCGAACGGCTTGACCTCTTCGTCAAAGCCCACCGGGAGCAGTTGGTGGTGCATCGTGGCGACCCGGACAAGCGCGTCTCCCGCATTGGCCTCCAGCGCTTCGATACCGTACCTGCGCTGCTCGCTCCCCAAGCGAGCAAGGTCAAATGCGCCGCGGTGGTACCAGTTCTCTCGCAGCCGCCGATACGCCGGGTCGTCTCCGAAGCGCCGGTCCAGCTCCGCGACGGCCTCGGCAGTTTCGGCGTCGACCTCTTCGGCGACGCCGCAATAGTTGGCGGTGTTCAGGCCGAGGACCACCACCGTCCCGCCGCAGACCTGCATGAGCGGGTCGACCGCGCCCGGGAGCTTGCGGCCCTCGGGATCGATGTCTATCCCCTCAAGCAGTGGAGTGACGTACCCCTGCGGGCGAATTCCCTCGAGGAACCCCTGGTACCGGTCGCGGCTGGACGGCTCGGTGAACCAGGCGACGTCGTGATTGCCCGGGACAACCATGATCTGACCCGGTTCCGGCAAAGCACGGCCAAGCTCCTGAAGCGTCGGCGGTAGCAGAGCGAATCCTGCCGGGTTACCGCGGTCAGTGATGTCACCGCTGATGACGATCGCATCGAGCGTTCGATCGGCACGGCGCAACTGGGTACCCAAAGCGCGCAGGCTGCTGCGGATCAGGTTGGTTCGCCCCTGTCGGTCAGCGCGGCGAACCACATCGCGCTTGTGGTCACCGAACACTTCATCGTTGGCGCCCACCGCCAGGTGCAGGTCGGACAGGTGCAGGATCAGCGGCACCAGCGCCATCCCCTCGGTAGACGTTGTAGTTACTCTGTGCGACACACTGATGTGGCAGGTGGTCCTTAGAGTCAACGTCGCTTCACCGAGCGCGAGCGCTACATCCGACAGGAAACTAATGCTCCGATCGGGGTCCCAGCGCTCAGAGATCGCTATTCGTGATGCCGCGAGCCCGGCCTTCAGATCAGCGACGCACCGGTAGTCGGTGCCGCCGCGGCGCCGGCTACCACGTCGTGGCCTACGGCCTGGAAGACGAGAGTTCGCACAGCCAGGTCCGCGCGGACAAGTCCGCTTCCGTTGTGGGCATTGAGCTGGTTCCAGACGTCGAAACCGGCGAGGATCGCTCGTTCCCAGTCGGCGGCGGTACGCGCGCCGACCTCGAGCTGGGCGGTCGCGGTGGCGATCGAGGCAAGAACATCCCCATCGATGTGCGTGGCGCCGCGAAGGTAATCGCGCGTGGCCGCGTAAGCGAAGATGGTGGCGGTGAGACCTTCTTCGATGGCGATGGCGCGGCCACCGTCCTCGTTTTCGTCGATCATCGGATCACTGCGGCGTTTGCACCCGAGCAAGGCCCGAGTCACCGGAGACCAGCCGAGCAGGCACGCGTAGCTGAGATGAAACGCATCGTGCAGCCGGTAGCTGTCCGAGTTCCGCGAGGCGTCGGTGAGCGTGTCACCGGCCTGCTGCCCATTGCAGCGGACCGTCGTCGCGAGGACTCCGTCGGGCTTGCGGTGAGTCCGGAACTCGTACTCGATCACCGCCGGCAGCTGTTCGGCGGCCGGAAAACCCGAATCGAAGACATGCCAGTCGGAGCTCGGGATCCAGCGGCCGGCAGTCTTCGCCAGGTTGGCGGCCGCGACGTCGGCCATATCGAGGCCGAGGTCGTCGGCGAACGCGGTGAGGTGCCACAAGACGTCGCCGAGTTCCTCGCGCAGGCGCATTTTGCCCCAGCCCTGCTGTTCGCCGTCGCGCTGCGCCCGCTGGTACTGCCGGGCCAAGTCGCCGACCTGGGCGACGATGCTCAGCAGGTGGCCGGCTCCGGGAGCGACGTCCTCCGGGAGCGACTGCCGGGTGACCATGGCTTTTCGCTGGTACTGACGCAGGTGCATGGGTGTCTCCTGGAACGCCGACAACGGGGAAGATTGTCGGGATAGACGACACGTACGTCCTTGAACCCGACCTGTATCTGTCGTACCATAGGACACGATGGTCGGCAAACAGGACAGAGGTGGCCGTGGGCGACAGGGCAGTGACCCGGGACGAGGTCGAAAAGTTCATCATCGGCCTCCTGGCCGACGAGTTCGACCGGGATGCCGACGAACTTCTCGCCGAACTCGTCGAACTGTCGCCGGACATGCCCTGCGACTCCGTGATCCTTGTGGAGCTGATGACCCGCGTGTCGGCCCGCTTCGGAGTGCAGTTCGAGGCGACGTTCAGCACCGCACGGGACATGCGTTCGGTACGAGGTTTCGCGGATCGCGTTCTCGACGAGCTTGCCACCGCGTCGCCTGCCGATCAACCGGAAGGAGCTCCCACCAATGAGTGAATCATCAGACAGCGACGTGGCACCGGATCAAGGCACCACAGTCATCGACCCCGAGCAAGCCCGCCTCGGCGCCCGGCTCCGGCAAAGCCGGGAGTACCTCGGGCTGAGCCAGAAGTTCGTCGCCGACCGTACCGGCATCCCCCGATCGGCCATCTCCGATGTCGAACGTGGTGTCCGCAAGGTCGACAGCCTGGAACTGAAGAAGTTCGCCCTCGTCTACACCCGGCCAGTCGGCTACTTCCTCGATGAGAACGACGACGCCGACCCCGGCGACCACACCGTACAGGTTGTCGCTCGACGACTCGGCGGCATGAGCCGTGACGACCTTGCGAAGGTCGTCGACTACGTCGAGATGGTGGAAGTCAGGGCCCGCCTGCAGAACCAAGCGAAGCCATGAGCAAGTGGACGGCAGCGCACCGGATCGCCCAGATCGCCGCGCAGAACGCGCGCGGAGCGGCGAACCTCCGGCACGACCAGCGCGCCGACGTCATCGCCATGATCGATGCCGCAGGTGTCGAGGTGTTCGGCCAGCACAGCTCGAAGCTGTTCGGCGCCACGATCCCCGCCTCGGGCGAGCGGCCGCTGACCATCTGGCTCAACTCCAACTCCACCGCGACCGGCCAACGACACACCGCCGCCCACGAGTGGGGCCACCGGATGCTGGGTCATCCGGCCACGTGCGAACTCAAGATCGCTTCGGTCCCCGATGACGCCGAGACGGCACGGGGAACCACTGCGGACCCGGCCTGGCACGCCGCCCGAACCCTCCCCGAGGTAACCGCGGAAGCATTCGCCGCTTGGTTGCTCATGCCGCGTAGTGCACTGCGTTCGGCTTTGCGTGCCATCGGAGCGAACGGCGACGTGACTCCCGCCCAGTGTTACGCGACGTCCCTGCTGCTGGGCACTTCGTACGCTGGCACAGCGCGCCATCTGGAGACAGCGCACCTCATCGATCGGCAGGTTTCAGCGGCACTCATGCGTGTCCCGCCTGGCCGCATCAAGAAGAGCCTGGACGTGGCCGACGCTCCACCTCGCGATCCACGTGCCGACGTCTGGCGACTAGCCGAAGTAGTTGACTTCGAAGAGTTGGTCTTCGCCGAAGGCGACAGGATCGTGGTGGACGCGACAGGCACCGCTGAACTGCTCGGTGCCCAGCTGGTCGACCTCGGACTCGCGGAGCCGGTTTGGCAGTCGAGGGAACACTCGGTGCTCGTGGCGGTTGCGAAGGACATCGCGGACGAGACCGACCACAGAAGCATGACGCCTCTCTGCCACCACAACGGTGAGATCCCGGCTCGGGTGGACCGTGTCCTGAAAGGACTTTCGGACCCGTCGTCCATACCCGATCTTTCTACGATGTCCGATGAAGAGATCGATGCGTTGTACCAGACTCAGGAGCAGATTTTCCACGAGATTCAGGGAGATGGGTCATGACTGAAGCGGCCCTGCACGCAACGAACCAAGTCATCCGCCAAGCCACCACCGGAGCCGCATGGCTGAAGGTGGTCGACCTCGCAGCCGCGAACCACCCCGACCGGTTGCTGCACCTGAGATTGACGATCACCGACCCCGGCTCGGAGGACCCCCAAGTCCGTGCCGTCGTCGACGGCATGCTCACCGCTATGGGCAAACCTCCGGTACAAACCGTGGTCAACACCCTTTTCCCCGCAGTCCTCGCTCGTCTCAGCAAGGATCCCGAAGAGCTTTCATCCCGATATACCGGCATGTACAAACGAATCCAGCGCGAAGTAGGTGCCAACAACCGCGGCACCTACTTCGGCCGGCTGGTCCACTACCCCGCGCGAGACAAGCCGGTCAACCAGTTGACCAGGCTCATCGGGCAGCTCCGCCGTGACCAGAACGGCCAGAAAGCTCGCCCAGCCGCGATCTACGAGACGACTACGACCACGTCAGCCGCTGTTCCGGCCCAGGATCGCAAGCCGCTGGACGACGCGACCGACTCCTCCGCTAGGGTAGCCACCACTTCGCAGGTGTCCGTCGACGAGATGCAGGTGTACGCACCGACGCCTGACACGATCCCGATGGGGTTTCCCTGCCTGTCCCACCTCTCCTGGCAACGGATCGACGGGCATCTCCACCTGCTGGCGCAGTATCGTCATCAGTACCTCATCGAACGCGCCTACGGCAACTACCTGGCTCTCGGTCTCCTTCAGCACTACGTCGCGAATGCCGCAGGGCTGCAGGTCGGAGAACTGTCCGTCGATGCCGGGCTGGCCACCTTGGACATCACCCCGTCCGCGCTCCGAGGTCATCTGGCGCGCCTCAATCAGACGTCACTGTGGTAAGTGACCTGAGCCGGCGTACCTGATCTTCCACAGCTCGATTGATTCCCCACTTGGGCGGGAACCAGGGTGCCGGGACGGGATCCGCCGCTCGACGGTAAATCTGCTTGATCCGGGTCCGCCCCGAGATCCCGGCGATATCCGGGTGCGCGACGCGCGCGTACTTGTCGACTTCGCAGAAGAGGTTCTGACAATCGATCAGATGCAACGGCCGCCCACCCAACGTCGCGAACCGCAAGCCAAGCCGGTCGAAGTGCTCCTGCTGTGTGTCGACCATGTACGCGATGATGTCGGCTTCGATGCCCGATGCCGCGCGCCCGAAGCACTTGCGGATCCCGTCCTTCGCGCCGGGTCCGGCGACGACGAACTGGTTCTCGTCGAAGTCCACAGCACTCGTGTAGTTCAGGTCGATCGCGAACTGGAATCCGAGGAAGTCGCCGATACCCGAGTACTGGTTCAGCAGCCTGAAGACTTCTCCCAACCCAGCGGCCTGCTGCACTTTGCGAGGCAACTGGTCACGCATCATCGTCTCGAGCAGCAACAGGTGGTCATGATGCTTCCGGGGACCACCCAGCCGAGGCGGAGGTATGACGTACGCCGGCGAGTAGAGCCGTCGTCCGGCTGCCCACGCGGCATCGAGCACGGCGCGCGCCACGTCGGGTTTCCAGGTCCGCCACGTGATGGGCCCGAGTTCATCGTTCAACAAGTGCCAGGTGTCGATCTTGTTGAACAGCTTGAAGAGCAGGACTCGGAACACGACGTCTGCCGGGTCCTGGCTGCCGGCATACGCGACGTCGTGGATACAAAACTGACTGACACGGTCCGAAGCGCGGTAACAATTGGTGAACCTGTACACGCGGAGAACCTCATCGTCCGGTGCAAGATCGTCCCGATCCACCAGTCGAGAGTAGAACAGCGTCTGTCGCGCTGCAGCGAACCTCCAGTACGTGTCGAAGACCGGAGTCGGCACGAGCCGCCGGCCCGCCACGTAGACCTGCAGGCCTTCGCAGCTCGTCGACGACGTCGCTGAAGAACCGGGTTGTAGCGTGAACATGACCCCAACTTAGCCGTACCGTCCACGAACGACGTCCACGCCACGTCGGTCGACGATCACCAGTTCGGACGGATCCGCCGGAGAGCAGGATATCATCGATCTTGTGGTCGCCGGACGCTCCATCCGCCCGCGCGGGAACCGGCCGCACACCCCCGATTAACACCACCGCAACCAGAAATCAGGCCGATCGGGTTCGGCCAGCGCTGGCTGCGGGTGGCGAAGATCCCCATCTGCAGGCCCTCCCGCCGCAGCAGATACTGGGCTTGGGTCAGCGACCACGGCACGTCGGGGCGATCCAGCCAGGTCAGGAGCCAGGCATAGTCGAACCCGTCCTGTCGAACCGCGAACACGGAGACCGCTCGGTCGAAGATGAACGAGAACGCCTGTATGCCTGGGTGGAGGTGGGTCCGCCGGTATGCAAGTCCAGCGTCTGCGACCGCCGGTAGGGGTTCGGCGTGCCGGCCACAGGAAGACGGGTCGATTCACCCAAGTGAGCGGACCGAAAGACTTCGGCGTCAGGCAAGCCAGCTGGCAGCGTCGGGAGCCCTCACCGGCCGAGCCACGCCTACGGCATCATGCTCGGGTGAGCATCAGCGACAAGGATCGCAAGATCCTCTGGGGGCGTTCCGGCAACCGTTGTGCGTTGTGCCGCCGTGCGCTCGTCGCGGAGCGGACACCGCTCGACCGAGAGGCTGTCATCGGCGACGAGGCACACATCGCAGCACGTTCGCCCGGCGGCTCACGCTACGGCGAGTGTCCCTCCGAGGCGACCGACAGTTACGAGAACCTGATCCTGTTGTGCCGAAGCGACCACAAGAAGGTCGATGACCAGCCAGAACACTACACAGCCGCGCACCTCAGGCGACTTAAGGAAGACCACGAAGCGTGGATCGAACGGACCCTCAGTGACGTCCAAGCTCCGATTCGGTTCGAGGTCGACGCAGACAACCTCGTCTTCCGCGTTCGTCCGATGATTACCGGTGGCCACGTCTGGGACATCGTCAGCGGGGCTGACCGGTTCTATCTTGAAGATCTCGACGAAGATGGGGCAAGTTCAGACGACCTCGATTGCTCCGCGACGTTCCTGCAGAACGCCAAGGACTGGGGCGAAGTCAGCAGCGACGTCAACGACCAGGGTATGCAGGCGATTCGCCAAGCCAAGAGGTCGCTCGCGAGCGACCTGGAAGCGTTGCGAGACAGAGGCTTCCTCGTCTTCGGCGGCCAACGGCACGGACAAATCACCGGCGGCGTTCTCCCGCCAACCCCCTTCACTGATGCCTACCTGATTGTCCTCCGTATCGGTGACAAGCGCCTCCAGCACGGCGAGCAGGCAGTCGGCGCTCCGGGGCCGCCAGACGACCGGGCCCGGACTCCTCAGCGGACGCCGCCGGAGTAGGAGCCCGCGGAGGCACACAGCGCACGCTCCAACCGAAGTTGGCCACGTCCTACAGACCTGTATTCGCGCCCCATCACCGGGACTCGAACCTGAAGCCTCCCGGTTAACTGGAGGTTCTAGCCGTGGGTCGACGTCAGTCGATCCAGCTGGGATGTTTGCATTCGCTCATGCCCTGATTCGGCGTCAATCGACGTCGGTCGACGCCGTTTATAGAGCGTAAATGCCCCCTCGTTTGTGATCACCGATCCCAAGAAGGCCTGCGCGCGGCTTCCGTAACTCGGCGAGTCACCTAACGCTACACGTTCCGAACCAGCACCTGAACGCGACATCCGGGCACAAGCGCACCCCAGCACAAAGCTCGCCTAACCACAAGACTCCACCAGCCCTGTGGGCCACGTAGGTTGCCGACCTGCTGAGGTATCGACTCCGTAGCGGTTTTCGGCAGCGGGCTTCGCACGGCGGCGGTGCAGCCTGGCGTAGGCGGCACCGCAGTGCGCACACGCGGTGGTTGGCGGGCATGTCGCGGCGTCAGGGTCAGGCACGCTCCATTCGCCGCACCCACGCGATACTCTTCTCCTCGAGAATTTTCGAGAGGGCGAATTCCCACGGATGCGAGGCGAACCCGGAGCATGCTGACTTCCGGTTCTTCCTGGTACACAGCGTTCTGCAAGGGTCTTTCGGCTCGCGCCGTGCCGATCTGGCTTTGCCGCAGCCGCAGATGTTGAAGCGCCAGATTTTCTCTTCACCTCCAAGACGATCAGGTCATGACCCGAATCGGCCGGGTCTCGAGGTGTCGAGCGCAACCCTGTCTTCGTAGCGTAGGCATGCCAGTAGTAGCGCTCCCGGAAACGCAAATATACGCAGCGCGCAGTCGCCTGACAGCGAGCAGATCGCCAGACGACTGCGCGTTTAGCGTTGAATCATGCGATCACGTACTATCGCAGTTCGAGTTCGCGAAATTTCGGTGGACGGTCGACGGTGGCTGTCGCCTTGATCGAGTCAGCGCTCGTCGGCGCTGCGCTGGCGAGCGCCCGCCTTGGCCAAGCCCCGACTGATCATATAGCCAATGGCGAGAAAGGTGATGTAGCGGATTGCCTGTTCGGCGTTGAACGGATCGCCGCCCGTGCTGGCGTCACCGTCGACTGTCAGTGCCGTGATGATGATCGCAACGACTCCAGCGAGGAAGACGAAGAATTCGGTCGTCTTGAAGCTCGGCTTGGTCTCCGCCGCTGCGGAGCGGGCCGGGCCGACTGGTCCGGCCGTCCTGCCGACCACCGGACCGTCGTGTACGGGTTGCCCACCGGAAACGGGACTGGCGGGGCGTGCTGCACTCGTCATGATTGCTCTCCTTTCAAACGGGCTGCCGTCGTCCGTTCCTGTCGGACAACAGTTACCCGGTCGTCGAATACATAAACTTGAGTTGAATAAATCACACTGAAGTCGAGACGCGCGATCTCCGCGCACATCGGTTCATCTTTCCACCTTCAGAGAGGGCGATTTTGCGCGAGTTGTTCCACGCGGAGCCCGACGTATCGACCACCGAAAAACACGGTGACCGTCCGAATGTAGACATTAGTCTTAGAATTCTTCGCGGCCGAAGTATGACCGCGCCGCTGTCGCGGGAGTCCCACCGCGCGCCTTCCAGCACCGGAGCGGTGAACAGGTCCAACTCACCAGAGACCTCCACAACACCGAGCCATCCGCGGGCTGGTGCATTCTTACAATCGGCAGCTCCTGCGGGCCAAGCCACTACCGTCAACCGTTGCAAGCTCCGGGCTCCACGCGAACAGGTGGCGATCAGGCCAGGACGGCGAGCAGGCCACCACAGGCAACTCCCAACGCAATTACCGCGGCGCTCAGAGCCAGCAGGACTCGCTTCGGGACCGAGCGGCCGACCATGACCAGGGACGGCAGGCTGAGCGCGGGCAGCGTCAGCAGCAACGCCCCGGCCAGCCCTGGCCCGGCACCCGCCGCGAGCAGCCCCAGCACGATCGGCACCTCACCGGCGGTCGGCACCACGAACAGCGTCCCGAGCACTGCCGCCAGGAGGATGACCGGCCACGGCCCGGCGGTGCCGTGGGCGAACCAGGGGCGGGCGGCGCCCACTGCCAGGACCACGAGGAGGTACTCCGGGACCAGTGTGACGGCCAGGACGCCCAGCCGTCGCATGAACCTGATGACGACCGAAGCCGGTTCGAAGCCTGGGTTCGGCGCCAACGGAACCGGCACGGCGTCCGCAGCCCCGAGGCGGGCGACCAGCGGCACGATGAGGAACACGAGGACCACGCCCGCGACCACCCGCAGAGCCACCCAAGGCCAGGGCAACAGCACGGCGAGGAAGACGAGCACCGCCGGGTTCAACACCGGATTGCCCACCCAGAAGGCCAAAGCGGGCCCGGGCGCCACCCCGCACCGCCGCAGGGAAACCGTGATCGGAGCGGTGCAGCAAGTGCACATCATCGACGGCAACGCGAGCACGCCGCCCGCCCACGCACCACGGCCCGCCGGAAACGCCCGGCGGATCCACGCCGAGGGCACGAGAGCCTCCATCGCGGCCGCGATAACCAGCGCCGCCACGAGAGCCACCCAAACCGAACCGAAGTAACCCACCGTGAACGACCACGCCGCCTGCCACGACGGTCCCGGCGCCGACCCCAGCGGCAGCGACGCTCGACCGGCGAACTTCCCGGTCGTCAGGACGCCGGCCACTTTTCCGGCGTAGGGCCACCACTTCGCCCAGCAGAGCGCCCCCACGACCACGACGAGGAAGATCGCGGTTCCGACCACGGCCGACCGGGATGAGCCCGAGGCCGCTGGCGCGTCCGCGCTCACCGGAACCTCCATCGAACAACCGCGACGACCTGGACCGGAGCGGAAACCGGCACCGCGGCGCGGTGGTGTTCTCGACCGGGACTGCCGCCGTGCCGACCCCCGAAGCTGAGCGAGGTTGCCGGTGGACGGACCCGGTCATCTCTGCCTCCTGCCCGCTCGATTCCACCGCGAGTACCCGGCTGTCGCCTCGGCAACCGCGCCGACAACGCATACCGGATCCGAAACCTGGACAGCGGTTTGCCGACATCCCTGCACGCAGGGAAACGACCGGCAAACCGACACACGCGCCCGCCTGCTCGGCCATCCGGGGGAGGTCGTCGGCTGGGTCGTTTCCCCCTTGGTCGCCGGGGAACCGTCCGGTGATGCACCCGCGGTTGTGGCGCGGCCAAGCGGACGGAAATCGTTGAGCACAGCTGGCGACTCCGGATCGAGCGGGAGCCGGTTCGCGAACGCTGGATAGTGCGGCCTCAGGGACGGGGAAGTTGCGCTCTTCGTGGCGCACCTGCATCTGCTCGATGTCCGGGCTGCGGTGCACCGCGTCGGTCGTCACTTCCCTTCACCGGTTACTCCGGCCTCGCGGCCGATCGAAGGCGACTACCCGCCGCCTGCACCCCTACCCGTCGATCGACGCGCCTGGCGAGCGGGCGCGTCGATGGCTTCGGGATTAGCGGATCAGGGCCGGGGTATGCCGGTCGCCACAGCGCCGGCCGCCGCGCGAGCCAATCCCGGTTCGTCCGGCGGCGCGCGGAAGGGGAAGTCATGTCGACAGCCACACCCTCGCGCACCCGGACGCCGGTGCAGGTGGCCGCCGGAGTCGTCTCGGTGGTCTTCCTCCTGGTCGGGGTGCTCGGCTTCATCCCGGGCGTCACCACCGACTACGACCGGCTGGGCTTCGCCGGACACGATTCGATGGCCATGTTGCTGGGCGTGTTCATGGTGTCGGTGCTGCACAACATCGTGCACCTGCTGTTCGGGATCGTCGGGCTCGCCGCGGCGCGCACCGCCCGCGGGGCGAAGCTGTTCCTGATCGTCGGCGGGGCCGTCTACCTCGTCCTGTGGCTCTACGGGTTGCTGATCGACCACGGCAGCGACGCCAACTTCGTGCCGCTCAACACCGCGGACAACTGGCTGCACCTCGTCCTGGGTGTCGGCATGATCGGACTCGGCCTGCTCACCTCACGCGCCGATGCGCGAACGCGACCCGCACGCGGCTAGCCACCACGCACCGCGTGGTCACCGAGGACGCCGGCGGTTGACCGCCACCGGCCGTCGGCGTCCCGCTCCCGCTTGCCGCGCCGCGGGTAACCGATGACGCCGCGATGGTGTGCACGACTGCGAGCGATGGCCCGGTCGGCCGCCGGGCGGTTCCGGCGGGCGCGGTGGGCCGTGGCGCAGACCGCTGTCGCGGTGAGCGTTTCCTGGTTCATCGCGCACGACGTGCTCGGTCACCCTCAACCCTTCTTCGCGCCGATCGCCGCTGCGGTCTCGCTGTCGGCCAGCGACGTCCTGCGGGGCCAGCGTGCCGTGCAGCTCATGAGCGGGGTCGCACTGGGCATCGTCCTGGGCACGGCGGTCGAAGCCGTGGCCGGCACGAGCGCCCCGGCCTTCGCGCTCGCCGCGCTCGTGGCGATGTACGGCGCGCTCGCCTTCGGCGGCGGCCCGTTCGGCCAGGGCCTGATGTTCGTCAACCAGACCGCCGCGTCGGCAATCCTGATCCTCGCGCTGCACCGACCGGGATCCGGCACCGAACGGCTGGTGGACGCACTCATCGGCGGCGGCGTGGTGGTGGTGATCGGAGTCCTGCTGGTGCCCGCCGACCCGCACCGGCTGCTCGGGGAAGCCACCCGGAGCTTGTTCGGCGAACTGCGGGACGCGCTGAGTGGCCTCCAGCTCGAGGGCCCTGCCTCGGCCGGCGACGGTGTCGACCGGGAATTGGCGGCGGGGCAACGAATCCATGCGCGGCTGGCCGCGCTCACCCAGGCCCGCGGAACCGCGCGGCAGGTGGTCCTCATCGCCCCGCGTCGCTGGAAGTCGCGGGCGAGCGTCCACCGCGCCATCGCCCGCAGCCGGCACTTGACGTTGCAGGCCAACGCCGTACTCAGCCTGGTGCGCGTCACCCGGGCCGCCGTCGACGCGGGAGAGGAGCTCCCGCGTCCCCTGGGCGAGGCGGTCGCCGAACTCGCACGGGCCTGCGACGTCTTGGCGGGCAACGGCAGCCGGGACCTCGCGATCGCGGCCGCCACGCGAGCCCGCAACCTGCTCGACCCCGCACAGCACGACGGCCCCGGCTACCGCGGCCCGGCGGTCTACGCGACGCGGGCCTGCGCACGCGACCTCCTCGCCGCGGTCGGACCGGGAGGCTGATCGACGCCTAGGTTCGCCCATGCCGGCTTTCACACCGGACCCGGGAGACCATGGCGGTGCTCGCCACCGCCTCGGCCCCGGTTCTGCGCGCGCTCCGCTTCGGCCACCTCACCGGGATGGCGGGCGTGCTGCAGAGTCAGCCAGGCGTGGGTGGCCGAAAATATTGTGCGGTGCCGGCGATGCCGTCGCGATGGGCTACGACCGGATCGACGGGTGAGGCGCGGTTAGCCGCGCGCCGACCGGGAACGCGCCACGCACGCGCCGGACCACTCCGGCGGTGCCAACCCGGACGACGGAAGGAATTGTCGTGTTCCGTCACACGAAGCTGCTGCAGTTCGAAGCCAAGCCCGAAAAGCCGGACGCCGTCTACGCCCGCAAGCTCCAGGAACTCATCGGCGGCGCCTTCGGTGAGATGACCGTGACGATGCAGTACCTGTTCCAAGGCTGGAACTGCCGCATCGAAGGCAAGTACAAAGACCTGATCATGGACACCGCGACCGAAGAAATCGGCCACGTCGAAATGCTCGCCACCATGGTCGCCCGCCTGCTCGAAGGCGCCCCCTCGACCGTCACCGCCGAGGCCGTCAAGGACCCGGTGATGGCTGCCATGATCGGCGGGATGGACGTCCAGCAGGCGATCGTCGGCGGCGGCGGGGCGCTGCCCGCCGACAGCAACGGCTACCCCTGGAACGGCAAGTTCATCGTCGCCTCCGGGAACCTGCTGGCCGACTTCCGCGCGAATGTTGCCGCGGAGGCCCAGGGCCGGCTGCAGACCGCGCGGCTGTACAACATGACCGACGACCCCGGCGTCAAGGCGATGCTCCGGTTCAACCTCGCCCGCGACACCGTCCACCAGAAGCAGTGGCTGGCCGCGATCGAAGAGCTCAAGGCCGACGGTCTCGAGGGAGACGTCGCCCCCAGCGCGCTGTTCGACGAAGAGAACCAGACCCACAACAAGACGATTTGGCACCTCTCCGACGGCCCCGACGGCGCCAAGGGCACCAGCTGGACCACCGACGCGGGCATCGAGTACCTGATGGACCCCGAAGCCCTGGGCGGGCCGGGCACCGCTCCGGCACCCGATCCTGCGCTGTTCGGTACCTACGCGCCGCTGAAGGACGCGGAAGGCACCGCGAAGGGCGCCACCAAGGCGCTTTGACCGCTTCGGTGCGGGACCGGTGATCCTGACCGGTCCCGCACCGCGGTATTCCACGAGCAACCGAGGCCGATGGTCAGCGGGATGAGCGGGAACGATGGCGGGTGCGTGGCTGTTGGGCGACCACGCCGGCGGTGACACCACAAGAACAGCGCGGAAAACCGTGCTGGTCGCGGTGCGTGACGAAGAGGCCGTGGGGCATCCGATACGGACTTGTCGCTGGCCGAGCTGCGGCGGCTCGCCGACACCGACGGGCTGGAGGTCGTCGAAGCCGTCGTGCACCGTCTGCGCATCAAACTGGCGACGTGGGCGCGACGGCGGGGAGCGGTGAACTAACGCTCGGTTCCTCGCCAGGGCGCGGTCAAGAGGCTTCTGATGGCGTGCCACAGCGGGTCGGCGGCGGCCAGGACGTCGCCGCCGGGCGGCCAGGTGCCGGAGACCGGGCCGCCGAGGTCGCCAGTCGTCCCGCCGGCCTCCTGGACCAGGAGGATGCCGGCGGCGCAGTCCCACGGTTGGAGCCCCGGAGCCCACAGCGCGTCGGCCCGGCCGGTGGCGACTTGGGCGAGGGCCGCGGCCGCGCTGCCGCCGCGGCGCAGGTCGCGCACCTGCGGCAGCAACACGTCGATCACCCGCCCGCTCAGCGCGCGCTGGTCGGGGCGGCCGAAGTTCAGCTCGACCAGCGCCCGTGAGAGGTCGTCCTGCCGCAGCGCCGGGACCGGTACCCCGTCCGCCCGGGTGCCACCGCCGAGGCGGGCCTCGGTGGCCCGGCCGAGCATCGGTTCGAGCACCACGCCGGCCAGCAGGGTGCCGTCGGTGGCGTCCGCGGCGGCGACGCTCACCGCCCAGTCCGGGCGCCCGTAGAGGTAGTTCGTGGTCCCGTCGATCGGATCGACGATCCAGCGCACTCGCCCGGCACCGTCGGTGACGCCCGCCTCTTCGCCGAGGACGGCATCGTGCGGACGATGGCGGGCCAGCACCGCCGTGATGACCCGTTCGGTGTCGCGGTCGGCCTGGCTGACCAGGTCGTCCGAGGCCGCCTTCTCCTCGACGACGAGTTCGCGGGAGCGCCAGGCCATCGCCGTGCGCGCGCCCTCCCCCGCCGCCTCGCGGGCCACCGTCAGGAGCTCATCGGGATTCACGGAGGCCCCCACCGCGCAGCGCATCCCAGGTGGCTTCACCGACCACGGCGTGGGCGAGCGGCGCGAGCATGGCCGCCGCAGCGGTCCGGACGTGCCGCATCCCGGTCCCGATCGTCTCCGGCCGCTGGCCGGCGAAGACGAGGAAGGCGCCGAGCACCGCGAGCCAGGGCAGCACGGCGGCCACCGGCCGCGGCGCCCACTCCGCGTCGAACACCCACCACTGCACCACCGCACCGGCGAGCACGATGGCCATTCGCCAGCGCGGCAGCAGCACCACCGCGCCCGCGCCCGCGCCGCCGAGCACCCCGGCCAAGACGGCCTGCGCGACCGGCGCCGGCCCGGTGAGCAACCGTCCGGCCGGGCCGGCGGCCGCACCGGCCAGCACCAGCGCCAGGTTCCACGGCGCTGTCACCGGGGTCCGCTCACGCAGGGCCGCCCAGCCGGCCGGGTCGGTCGCGGCCGTCCGGGTCGGCAGCCAGCGGACCAAGGCCAGCAGGTGCTCCCGCGCCTGTTCCGCCCGGGCGGTCCAGACCAGCCGACCGTTCTCGATCCGGGCGAACGCGGTGGCTTCCAGGGCCCACCGGCTGGTCACGAACGCCCCGCCGAACGCCCACAGCGTCACCGCGGAAGCGACGAGGGCCGCGGGGTGCGCTCCGGCCGCCAGCACCAGCCCGGTCATCCCGCGCAAGGCGTAGCCGGCGCCCACAACGATCCACAGGGCGACCAGCCTGGGCCGTGGGGCCGGCGGCACCTGCCCGGTGCGGCCGGTGCCCGCGCGCAGGGCTTCGTAGACGACGGCAATGCCGAACACACCGACGGTGATGGCGGTGAGCACGCCACCGAGGTGCAGGCCGGGCAGCAGCAGGCCCAGCCCGGCGACGGCGGCCAGCCGGGCCAGGGCCACGGCACAGCTCGCGGTCACGTGCGCCCGGACGCGGTCGAGCGGCCCCGGCAGCCGGCCGCGTTCACCGGGGTGGTGCTGGTCGGCGACGAAGCCGCGCACGTCGTTCCACTGGTATCGCGCCGGGTACACCAGCAGCTCCAGCGCGATCCACGCCACGACGGCCCGCAGCACCGCGTCCCGGTCGACCCCGCCGGCCGCCAGCGCGCCCAGCACGAAACCGGCCGGCATGAGGAGGGCTTTCACCAGGTCCCCCGGACGCGGCAGGAGCAGATAGCCCAACAGGGTGCGGCGGCCCGGGACCGGCCGGGGCGCCGCATCGCGGACCGGGACCGGGACCGCGGCCACGCTGAGGCGCGTGATCCCCCGTGCCGACGGGGTCTGCGCGGGCCGGCTCACTTCGGTGTTCCGGCGGTGCCGGCGTCGGCCATGGCTCTCCCTCGCCTTCAACGGCTCGCGGGCAGGGACTGGAGGCCGCTGACGACCCCGTCACTGTCCAAATTGGTCAGGAACCGCCGGAGGTCGGCGACGCACTCTTCGTCTTCGGCCAGGTCTCCGAAGACGTCGGTGAACTCCAGCAAGGGCAGCGGATCGTCACCTCCTCGCTCGGCCGCGGCCCGCAGCTCGTCCGCCCGGGCGTCCTGTACTTCGATCGGCTCGCCGTCGAGGTCGGTGCCGCGCAGGTACCGCAGCCACGCGGCCACGGCGAAGGTGAGCCGTGCGCGGGGAAGACCACGGCGACGAGCGTCGTGCAGCGAGGGCAGCAGGTAGTCCGGCATCTTCGTGGACCCGCGGCGGCACAGCCGGCTCAGCCGGTCGCCGATCGCCGGGTTGCGGAACCGCTCCAGCAAGGTGGCGCAGTAGGCGTCCGGCTCCATGCCCGGGATGTCGGCCGGGAGTAGCGGGGCGATCTCCTCGCGCATCAGCCGAGCCACGTACGCGGCCACGGCCGGGTCGCTCATCGCCTCGTCGGTGCTGCGATGCCCGGCCAGGTAGCCGACGTAACCGAGGGCGCAGTGGGTGCCGTTGAGCAGCCTGCTCTTGATCAGCTTGTACGGCGCCACGTCCGGCACGAACCGCACGCCCACCCGGTCCAGCGGCGGCCGGTCGTTGCCGAACGCGTCCTCGACCACCCACTGGGTGAACGGCTCGGTGATCACCGGCCACCGGTCCTCGACGCGGAATTCGCGCTCGACCTCCTCGCGGTCCTCCGGCGTGGTCGCCGGGGTGATGCGGTCGACCATGCTGCCGGGGAAGGTGACCCGCTCGGCGACCCAGTCCGCGAGCTCCCGATCGCGCCGCCGGGCCAGTGTCAGCACGGCGTCCTTCGCGGCCGCGGCGGAGTCGGGCAGGTTGTCGCACGACAGGACGGTGAACGGCGCGTCGTTGGCGCGGCGGCGGACTTCCAGGGCGTCGACCAGCACTCCGAAGACCGAGTCACGCGCCTGCCCAGGGTCGTCGGGCACCGCGTAACCGTCGGCGGTGATCGTCAGCGTCACCAGCCGGATCTCCGGATCGGCCAGCCGCCGTCGCACCGCGTCCGGGTCCTCGGGCAGCAGGAGGTACTCGACCATGCTGCCGACCACCCGGGCCTCGCTGTCCCCCGAACCCCGCTGCACCACGGTGAACAGGTTGTCCTGCGCGCCCAGCACCTCACCCATCTCGGGGTGTCTCATCCCGACGCCAATGACGCCCCAGTGGGTGAAGCCCAGTTCGGCCAGTTCGTCGAAGTACACCGCCTGGTGGGCGCGGTGGAACCCACCGACGCCGAAGTGGACGACCGCGGGCCGCAGCCGTGAGCGGTCGTAGGCGGGCACAGCCAGCCGGGCGCTCCCGTGGTCGAAGGCGTGGTCGGAAACCGGTGCCGCGGCGAGATTGTCGGTCATGAGAGAGTCCTCATCGGTCATACGGCCGTGCCCGGCCGTCGTCGAGACGGGAGTGGCACCTTTTTGACCGCCCACCGAAAACACGAACCCGGTTCCGTCGAACGGATCCCGAGGTCGGACGCCGAATACCTCCGTCCCGTGCGGACAAACGCCCCGATCGGGTCCGATGGTCGGCCGGCACGGATCAGAAGTGGTATTCGACGTCTGCAAAGGAATCCGCGGTGAGGACGTAGCAGAACCGCAATGGGATCTCCGCGGGGTGGTGGTGGCGGGTGCGGAGGGCACCTCCCGGCGGGAGTTCGGCGAGACCGGACGTCGGCCGTTGTCGAAGTGGTGTCGCCGCTGAACAGCGTGCGCCAGGCGATCGTCCCGCGTTCCGAGTCGTCCCACCCCTAGGCGGAGCCTCCGCCATGTCTCGCACGAGCACCGTGTCGGCCATCGGAAACGGCGACGACGAAAGGGGTAAGGACGCGTTGCCCGGGTAGCCGGGCGAGGGGGAACCTTCCCGGTTACCCGGAACGGGGGACGACTGTGACGACCGAACTGCCGCTGGCCGACGAATTGGCCGTGGTCATGGCCCGGATGTCCGGCCTGCTCCTCACCTGGGACACCGTCGAGCCGGCCCTGCACATCGCCGCCGTGTTCGCCGCGGAGGCGATCCCGTCGTCGGTCGGAGCCGGCGTCAGCCTGCTCGAAGGACGGCGGCGAACCACCGCGGCGGCCTCGGACGAGGTGGTGCGCGAAGCCGACGATCTGCAGTACGCGCTCGGCGAAGGGCCTTGCCTCTCCGCCTGCGCCGACCGCGAGGTGCGGAGAGTCGGCGACGTGCGCACCGATCCGCGCTGGCCGCGGTGGGGACCTGCCGCGGCGGGGATGGGGATGCGCGCGGCCCTCAGCGCGCCGCTGCTTGCGCAGGAGGTATGCGTCGGAGCGGTGAAGGTCTACGCCCGCGAACCCGGTGCTTTCTCCGTCCGGGACGAACGGCTGCTCACGCTGTTCGCCGGCCAGGCGGGCGTGCTCCTCGCGCACGTGCGGTCCCGCGAGGAAACCCACCGGACGAGCGCACGGTTCAAGGACGTCCTGCGCAGCCGGGACGTGCTCAACATGGCGAAGGGGGCGCTCATGGAACGGGAGAACATCACCGAAGACGCGGCGTTCGGCATGCTGCTCAGCCTGGCCAAGGCGCGGAGCCAGGACGCCGCCGAGGTGGCTGCGGCGATGATCGCGCGGCACGGGGGACGCTGAGGTCCATGGCGGCGACGGAAGAAGAACAGCGGCACCGGCTCGTCCGGTGCTTCCAGCACGCTGATCTTACGCTGGAACAGCTGTGGATGCGCTACTTCGCCTTGGGCGGCGACGTGGACCTGTTCGAACTCGACGCCTACCTCAACGGAGCGATGCCGCTTCCCGGGGTGCAGCGCGACATGCTGGCCCACGCCGTCAACGAACGCCTCGACGAACTCCTCGGCCGCGACCGGGTGCCCTACAGCCGCCCGGTCCGCCAGGCCCACCCCGTCAGCGGACCGCTTGCCGCGCTCGTGGACCTGCTGGAAGGCGCCCACCGCGCACCCCCGGAACGCCTGCCGTCCCTCTTGGACGCCGCCGGGCGCGCCCTCGGCCTGCGGGTCGGCGTCTACCTCGCCGACTACACCCAGCAGACCCTCGTGCCGGTGCGCGGCGGCCGAGGGCCCCTTGAAATCGACTCCACCCCGGCCGGCCGGGCCTTCCGAGCCGGCGACGTGGTCCTCACCGGCGAGGCGGAAGACGTCCGGCTCTGGGCCCCGCTCCTGGACGGGGTGGAACGGCTGGGCGTGCTCGAGGCGCAACCCATCGACGGCACCGATCCACGCGACCCCCTCCTGCGCGACCAGTGCCGGTGGCTGGCCTACCTGTTCGGCCACCTGGTCACCATCACCACCCACTACGGCGACGGGCTCGACCGCATCCGGCGGCGCGAACACCGCGGACCGGCCACCGAGCTGCTCTGGGCCGCGCTGCCGCCGTTGACGGCCGCGACGGACACGGTCACCATCGCCGCGGCGACCGAACCCGCCTACGACATCACCAGCGACGTGTTCGACTACGCCCTTTCCGAGACGTCGGTGTCCTTCGCGATCTTCGACGCCGGCAGCCACGATTCCGCCGGCACCCTGGCCGCGGCCATCGCCCTTTCCGCTTACCGGGCGGCCCGCCACGACGGACTCGGACTCGAAGAGCAGGCGCGTGCCGTGGACGAAGCACTCGGTGGTGCGACCGTCTCCGGGGTGATCGGCCGGTTCGACGCCGGCACCGGGCGACTCGCGCACGTGACCGCCGGGCACCCGCCGCCGGTGCTGCTCCGGAACGGCACCACGGCCGAACTCCCGGCAGCCGACCCGGCCCCGCCGTTCGGCCGGCGAACGGACCGGCTGACGGCCGAGCACCCGTTGCAGCGCGGCGACGTCGTGGCGCTCTACACCGATGGCATCAGCGGCGCCCGCGACTGCGACGGTCGCACCTTCGGACTCCCCGGGCTGGCGCGGGTACTCGAGCGGGAGAGCCCTGCCCGGCTGCTGCCCGAAGCAGCACGACGGATCACCCAGGCGGTGGCGGCCCATCAGAACGGCGATCTGGCCGACGACGCCACCGTTCTGCTGCTACGCCCTTTCGGCGACGGGAGGTCCTCCGGATGGTTCTGACCGGCTGTCCCGGCACGACCGGTCCACACGACGGAAGGGAGATTCACCATGACACCGGCTGAACCGCGGTCGTGGCCGCGAGTCATCGACGAGGTCACCAGCGCGCTCAAGTCCCTAACGTCGGTCCTGGACACCGAGGACGAGTTCCCGCAGCTGCTGGAACAGACGTGCCGCCAGGTGGTCGCCGCGGTGCCCGGCGCCGACGAGGCGACCGTCACCCTGTTGCGCGACGGGAAGCCGCACACCGCCGCGGCCACTAGCGAGCTCATCGCCCACATGGACCGCGATCAGTACCGCGACGGCGGCCCCTGCCTGGAAGCGGCCCGCCACGGCCACGTCGAACGCGTCTCGATCGAACAGGCCCGCGAGCGGTGGCCGCAGTTCGCCGCCCACGCCCACGAAGCCGGGTTCGACAGCTACTTGTCCGCGCCGCTGATCATCGACGACGAGAACGCCGGCGGGATCAACTGCTACGGCACCCACGCCGCCGGCTTCGCCGAACTCGACGTCGGGCTGCTCGAGCTCTACACCGCCGCGGCCGAAGGAATCCTGCGCGTCCACCGCCGCTACCGCGACGCCACCGAACTCGCCGCGAACCTGCGCACTGTCCTGACCTCCCGAGCCGTCATCGACCAGGCCAAGGGCATCCTCATGGCCATCCGCCAGATCGACGCCGACGAGGCGTTCACCCTGCTGGTCGAGCAGTCCCAGCGCGAAAACGTCAAGCTGCGCGAAGTCGCCGAACGCTTCGTCGCCCACGTCGTCCGGTCGTGACCGCCGTCAGGTCAGATCGCGCAGCGTCGCGCGGGCACCGCGGTGGTGCAGTGAAGTCAACGCTGTGATGTAGGCCGCGACGAACCGGCGGTCGTCGGCGAGATCACCGAATAGATCACGCTGGGCGAGGAAAGCAAGGGGTTCTTCGGGCCAGCGCCGGGCCGCCCCCATCAACCGCGACCGCAGCGGGTCGTCGACTGGCGCGGGTTCCCCGGATTCGTCCACGCCCTCGGCATACCGAGCCCAGGCGGCCACGACGGCCGCGGACCGGGCGATTTCGCCGTCGGTGGCGAGGTTGTCGCGGATGATCGGCAGCACGAACTTCGGGATCCGGTCGGAGGTGTCGGCGCACAGCCGGACAAGGGTGTCGCGGACCTGGGGGTTGGCGAACCGCTCCAGCAGCTGCCGCTGGTAGCCGGCGAGGTCGATCCCGGGCACCGGCCGCAGCGTCGGCGCCGCTTCCCGGTCCATGAACCGCAGCAGGAACTCCGCGAACACCGGGTCCCGGCAGACGTCGTCGACGAACCGGTGACCGGCCAGGTAGCCGAGGTAGCACAGCGCCTGGTGACCGGCGTTGAGCAACCGCAGCTTCATCAGCTCGTACGGTTCGACGTCCTGCACGAGCTGCACGCCCACCTCCTCCCACGCGGGGCGGCCGCAAGTGAACGAATCCTCCAGCACCCACTGGGCGAACGGTTCGCAGACCACCGGCCACCGGTCCTCGATCCCGTGACCCCGCGCGACTTCGGCGCGGTCGTCGTCCGTCGTGACGGGGGTGATGCGGTCGACCATGGAGTTCGGGAACGCGACCTCGCGCGCGACCCACTCCCCCAGTTCCGGATCGCGCAACGCGGCGAAGGCGCTGAACGCGTCCCGAGCGACCGCGCCGTTGCCCGGGATGTTGTCGCACGACATTACCGTGAACGGCGGTACGCCACGCGAGCGCCGACGGACCAGTGCCTCGGTGACGAGGCCGAACACCGTGCAGTGCGCGAGGTCGGCGGCGTCGAAGGTGTAGCCGCCCTCGGTGATGGTCAGCGACACGATCCGCGTCGAGGGGTCCGCGAGCTTCCCCACCACCGCTTCGGGGTCGTCCGGGGCGTAGTGGTACTCGACGAGCGAGCCGATGATCCGCGGCTCGCGGGTGCCGTCCGGGTGCTTGACCACCAAGGTGTACAGGCCGTCCTGCGCGGCGAGGACGTCCCGCATCCGGTGGTCGGCCGGGAGCAGGCCGACCCCGCAGATGCCCCAGTCCAGGGCCTGGCCGCGGTTCATCAGCCGGTCGAGGTACCACGCTAGGTGGGCGCGGTGGAAGCCGCCGACGCCGAAGTGGACGATGCCGGTGCGGACCCGGCCGCGGTCGTAGCCCGGCACCGCCACCTGACGTCCGTGGCGCGCCAGGGTCCGGGCGTTGAGCGCGGTCATGCGGCGAGGCGGTCGAGGAGCAGGGGCATGAACCGGTCGTTGTCGACGTCGTCGGCGATCAGCACCGGAGGCCGGTCGGGCAGGTCCAGGTCCCCGCGCAGCAACAACGGGTCCCACGCCACCGTCCGGCCGCGGGTCAGCGTGCCGCGCAGTTCGACGTCGACCGACGCGGCCCGCGTCGTGATCACCGCGGGATCCAGGAGGGTCGCGAGAGCAAGCGGGTCGTGCAGGGCGCAGCCGTCGGCACCGAAGCGGGCGGCCAGCCAGGTCATCCACGGGCGGACGACCTGGGCGAGATAGGCCGCCAATGGCGTGCCCGCGGCCTCCAGCCGGTCGACGTCGGCCAGCCGCAGGAAGGTGCGCGTGGTGACGTCGAGCGGAACGATCAGCATCGGCGCGCCACTGGCCAGTACCACCCGCGTGGCTTCAGGGTCGTACGCCGCGTTCAGCTCATGCAGCACGTTGGGCAGGTCGAAGGCGCCGCCCATGATGACCAGGCGAGCGATCTTGCCCGCCCAGCCCGGGTCGATCGCCATCGCGGTGGCGATGTTCGTCAGCGGCCCGATCGCGACGACGGTGATTTCGCCGGGACGTGCGCTCACCCGGTCGACCAGCGCCTGCGCCGCCGACGTCGGGTGCGGCGCGGGTGTCGCCGGACGGGTGGGCAGGTCGCGCCAGAGCTGCTGCGCGGTCCGCTCGTCGCGACGGGCGTCCAGCCGGGTTCGCCACACCGTCGGATCTTCCAGCAGCGGCCGCTCGGCCCCGCGGTGCACCGGCACCTTGGTCACACCGGCGGCCGCCAGGGTTTCCAGAGCGGACTGCACGCCACGGTCGACGGGGACGTTCCCGGCGACGACGGTGATGGCTTCGAGTTCGAGTTCCGGCGACCGCAGGGCGAGCGCGATCGCCAGCGCGTCGTCGATGTCGGCCCCGGGGACGCCGTTGCCCGGGTCGGTATCCAGGATGATGCGCATGGCGAACAGACCTGTTTCAGCGGGGAAAAGGACGGGAGTGGACTCCTCGGCCGGTCAGATCGGGCCGGCACCGCTTCCACCGTACGCCGCCCGCGCGGCACGCAAACTGTGGAGCCGCTCACCCCGGACGTGCGTCAGCCCTTCAGCCCCGAACTCGACAGCGACTGGGTGAAGTAGCGCTGGAAGAACACCAGGACGAGCAGCGGCACCAGAGCCGTCAGCACCGAACCGGCGAAGATCGCGCCGAAGTCAACGCCGTGCTCGCCCGACAGCTGCGCGATGGCCACCGGGGCGACCTTCATCGCCGGGTCGGGCGCGATCAGCAACGGCCACAGGTACGCCTGCCACTGGAACACGAAGAGGATGAGCCCGGCCCCGACCAGCGCCGGTTTCGACAGCGGCAGATAGACCCGCCAGAAGATGCCCCACCAGCCCAAGCCGTCCACGTGCGCCGCGTCGGCGAGTTCCTTCGGCACCCCGCGGAAGAACCCGCGCAGGAGGAACACGGCGAAGCCATTGCCGATCCCCGGCAGGACGAGACCAGCGTAGGAGTTCTGCAGCCCGGCGTCCCGGAAGATCGACGACAGCGGGATGGCGATGGCGTCGAACGGGATCAGGAACGACACCACCATCACGGCGAACACGACCGTGCGGCCCGGGAAGTCGAGCACGGCCAGCGCGAAGGCCGCGGTGGCGCAGATCGCCAGGCCGAGCACCAGAGTCACCGCCGTGACGACGACCGAGTTGAGCATCGCCCGGCCGAACTCGCCCTGGAAGAGCCCGACGAAGTGGGCGACCGTCAGGTCACGGGGAAGCACCGTCCACACCGACACCGGGGACAGCGTGCGGAAGGTCTCGTCCTGACTGCGCAGCGCGCTCGCCAGCATCCACCACAGCGGCAGGACGAACAGGATCGCGATGATCGTCCCCAGCACGACCATGCCGGTCCGGGAACCGCGGCGCTGAGCCACCATCACGCCTCGCTTCGGGACAGCAGCCGGAACTGCACGATCACGATGGCAAGCGCGACGACCACCAGGACGACCGTCGCCGCGGCGGCACCGCCCACGTCGCCCTGGGTGTAGGCCCGCTCGAAGATGTCGTTCATCAGCACGTCGGTGCGCCCGTTCGGGCCGCCCTTGGTGAGGATCTGCACCGGCGCGAACAGCAGCAGGTTCGAGACGGTGTCGGCGACGAGGACGAACCCGAGCTGCCGCCGCAGCTGCGGCACCGTGACGTACCGGAACCGCGCCCACATGCCGGCTCCGTCGATCGCGGCGGCGTCGTAGAGCGCCGGGTCGATCTCCTTCAGACCCGCGATCAGGAACATCATCCAGTACCCGACGCCGATCCACGACACGACGAGCATGATCGACGGCAGCGCCTGCACCGGCGACGCCGTGTACGCCAGCCCGCCGAGGCCGAACAACGCGAGCGTGCCGTTGAGCGGACCGTCCGGCCGGAACGCGACCGCCCAGATCACCGCCGACACGCTCTGCGGGATGGCGACCGGCAGGAACACCAGGCTGCGCATCAGCCCGGCACCGCGGATCCGCTGGTTGAACAGCATCGCCAGCGCCAGGGCCACGACGATCTGCAGGGGGTTGACGATCACGCCGAACAGCACCGTGACGCCGAGCGAATTGCGGAAGCCGGGATCACCGAACAACGCGGCGAACTGGTCGAGCCCCACCCAAGACGGGGATTCGAACCCGAGCGGTGTGCTGTGCAGGCTGTCCCACACGGCCCGCACGGTGGGCCACAGCCGCAGGAGGACCGCGGCGAGGACGGCGGGCGCGAGGAACCCCAGTGCCACCCGCAGGTCCCGAGTCCGGCTCTTCGGCATGGCGGCTACTTGTTCCGGTACTTTGCCAGCACGCGGTCGAGCTCCTGCCCCGCCTGCTGCAGGCGCGGCGCCGGATCGGAACCGTTGCGGATGTCGGCGAACGCCTTGTTCAGCACGGTCTCGAAGTCGACGAAGCCGGTGGTGAGCGGCCGGGGCACAGCGTCGGCCGCGAGCTCGTTCTCCACGATCGCCGCCAGCTGGGCCGCCCGCGGCCCCTGGCTTCGCAGCGCGTCCAGGTACTGCCGGAAGGCGTCCCGCTGCACCGGGATGTTGCGCGAGCTCGCCTTCCAGGCCCCGACCGGATCCGTCGTCAGGTAGGCGAGGAACTTCTTCGCCGCGGCCTGATTCTTCGAAAATGGGCTGATCCCGGTGGCCCACGACCCGGTCGACGACGCTGCTTTGCCGCCGGCGAACTTGGGGAAGGGCGCGACGCCGTAGTCGACGTCCTTCGCCTTGTCGAATAGCGGCGCGTCCCACGGGCCGCCGGCGAAGAACGCGGTGGTGCCCGCGGAGAACAACCCCGGTGTCTGCTCGACCGCCACGCCGCGCGGGGCGATCCCGTCGCGGAAGATCGACTGGTACCAGGTGAACGCCTTCACCCAGCCGGGGTTGGCGACGTCGGGTGTCAGCAGGCCCGGACCGGTCAGGCCGGGGCCGCCGTTGAGCGACTCGGGCAGCGGCTGCAGCTGGTAGTACCGGTCGACCTGGTCGAACACGAACCCCCACTTGGCACCGGCCGCCTGCGCCTTCTTCCCCGCCGCGGCGACGTCCTCCCACGTCATCGGGCTCTTCGGGTCGCTGCTCGGCTCCGGCACGCCGGCCTTCGCCAGCAACGTCTTGTTGAAGTAGAGCAGCTGGGTCGAGGTCCACCGCGGCAACGCGTACTGCTTGCCCTGGTAATTCGTCAGGTCGAGGGCCTTCGGATCGATCTTCCCCTGCGCCGGACCGCGCAGGTCGGTCAGATCGGCGAGGAAGCCCCGCGCGACGAACGCGGGCAGCCGCGGCTCGTCGACGTCGTAGAGGTCGATGCTCGCGTCCTTGGCCCCCAGCCGGGACTGGACCGTCGGGTTCAGGTCATCGAAGGGGACGACCTGCTGCTTGACCTTGATGTTCGGGTTGGCCTTTTCGAAGGCGGCGATCACCTGGTCGAAGGTGCCCGGGTCCTGGGCGTTGACGAAAGTGAGCGTGGCGTTGTTCGCGTCCCCGGCGGCTCCACCGCCGTCGTTGCCACAGGCGGCGAGCATCCCCGCTGCCAGCCCACCGGCGACGACCAGCCCGGCCACTCTTCTCGCGCGTCGGGTCATGTCCGTACCGCCGTCCGGTCCCCGGCCAGCTGTTCCGCCAGGGCGTCCCAGCTTCCGGCCACCTCGGTCACCCCCGCCGAGCGCAGCGCCTCCACGCGCTCGGCCCGCTCGTCCACCGGGACGAACTGGACGAGACCGGTCGTCGCGATGCCGGCGTTGATGGCCGACCGGGCACCGGTGACCGAGTCCTCCACCGCGAGCGACTCACCGGCAGTAACCCCCAACCGGTCAAGGGCCAGCTGGTAGACCGCCGGATCGGGCTTGCTGGTCGGCTCCGGGAGGCTGTCCTCGGCGCTGAAGCGCACATCCCCGGGCAGGAGGTCGTCCAGGCCGCTCGCGGTGAAACAGGCGGCCAGGCGGGCCAGGGCGCTGGAGCTGACCACGGCGAGCCGGTACCGGCCGCGCAGCGCCGAAAGTGCGGCCAAGACGTCCGGCTGGGGCCGCAGCACCCGCCCGAGGTAGGCGCTGACCTCGACCTTTTCTCGTTCGACCCACTCTTCCAGCTCGGCCGGGGTGCAGGACGCGTTCTGGCGGGCGAGCAGGTCCTGGGCGGTGGTCCGGAAGTTCTTGCCGGTCGTGGTGCGCCGCAGGTGCTCCGGCGAGAAGTCGCCGGTCAGGCCGAACCGCTCGGCGAAGGCCCGGGTCACCTCCGCCGACGCCTCGAACGCCGGTTCCTCGGAGGGGAACAGGGTGCCGTCGGCGTCGAGCAGCACGGTGGTGATCTGGGCCGGGATAGGGGTCTCGATGTCCATGTGTCTCCTGACGCGGCGGGCCGGCGCGGCGACCGCCGCGAAGTGGGCCCGCACCGGCCTGGCGGGTCCCGGTGCGGGTCCGGTCGGGCTACCACGGGTTTCCGCCGACAAACCCGGCGGGCCGTCGCCCGTTCACCGCCGCGCGCGTTCGAGGTGCGCGCAGGCCGCCACGTTCATCAGCACGAACCCGGCGAAGGCCAGCGGAAGCACCGCGACCACGCCGAGCACGATCAGGCCGAGTGCGAGCACGTCCAGCACCGCGCACAGGACCAGCCAGCTCCGCCGTTTCGGCCGGGCGACATCGCCGAACACCTCCCGCATCCAGGCCGCGTCGGTGGCCAGCAGGCCGCGTTCGATCGCCCGCAGGCTCCGCGCCTCGTGACTCAGCCGCTCCATCGCCGCTCCTCCCGCCGTGCACCGGGCCCCGGCTACCCGGCCCGCGCGGAACCAATCCGGTGAAACTGGCGTATCGACGGCCCGCTCGGGTATGCGGCGGCGACGCCGACCTTCCCGAAGGGAATCCCGTGACCGACACCGTCGCCCGGCCGACGCCGATTCCGCACCGCCCGGCCTGGCGTGCCCCGCGCGGCTCGGCGATCCTCAAGACCATCCGCACCACCGACCACAAGACCATCGGCGTGCTGTACCTGACGACGTCGTTCGGGTTCTTCCTGATCGGCGGGCTGACGGCGCTGCTGATGCGGGGCGAGCTGGCCCGGCCCGGCCTGCAGTTCCTCTCGCCGGAGCAGTACAACCAGCTCTTCACCATGCACGGCACGATCATGCTGCTGCTCTACGCCACGCCGAACCTGTTCGGGTTCGCCAACTTCGTCCTCCCGCTGCAGATCGGCTCGCCGGACGTGGCGTTCCCGCGGCTCAACGCGTTCTCCTACTGGCTGTACCTGTTCGGCGGCACGATCGTCCTCTCCGCCTACGCCACGCCCGGCGGCCCGCCCGACTTCGGCTGGACCGCCTACACGCCGCTGTCCAACGCCATCCACTCCCCCGGCATCGGCGGCGACCTGTGGATCACCGGCCTCATCGTCACCGGCCTCGGCACCATCCTCGGCGCGGTCAACATGATCACCACCATCGTGTGCCTCCGCTGCCCTGGCATGCTCATGTGGCGCATGCCGATCTTCACCTGGAACATCCTGTTCACCTCGGTGCTGATCCTGCTCGCCTTCCCCATCCTCACCGCCGCCCTCTTCGGACTGATGGCCGACCGACACCTCGGCGCCCACGTCTTCGACCCCGAAAACGGCGGCGCCATCCTCTGGCAGCACCTGTTCTGGTTCTTCGGCCACCCCGAGGTCTACGTGGTCGCCCTGCCCTACTTCGGGATCGTCACCGAGATCATTCCCGTGTTCAGCCGGAAACCCCTCTTCGGCTACAAGACGATGGTGTTCGCCACCATCGGCATCACCGCGCTCTCGGTGGCCGTCTGGGCCCACCACATGTTCGCCACCGGCGCGGTCTTGTTGCCGTTCTTCTCCTTTATGACGTTCCTGATCGCAGTGCCGACCGGGATCAAGTTCTTCAACTGGATCGGCACGATGTGGAAGGGGCAGCTGACGTTCGAATCGCCGATGCTGTGGTCGGTCGGCTTCCTCGTCACCTTCCTGCTCGGCGGCCTGACCGGGATCATCCTCGCCTCGCCGCCGCTGGACTTCCACGTCCACGACAGCTACTTCGTCGTCGCCCACTTCCACTACGTCCTGTTCGGCACGATCGTCTTCGCGACCTTCGCCGGCATCTACTTCTGGTTCCCCAAGATCACCGGCCGGATGCTCGACGAAGGCCTCGCCAAATGGCACTTCTGGACCACCTTCATCGGCTTCCACACCACCTTCCTGATCCAGCACTGGCTCGGCGACGCGGGCATGCCCCGCCGCTACGCCGACTACCTCTCCAGCGACAACTTCACCTGGATGCACACGATCTCCACGATCGGCGCCTTCATCCTCGGGCTCTCGGTGCTGCCGTTCATCTGGAACGTTGTGAAGACCTACCGTTACGGCGAACCCGTCGACGTCGACGACCCGTGGGGCTACGGCAACTCCCTGGAATGGGCGACCACGAGCCCGCCGCCCCGGCACAACTTCCTCGAGCTGCCCCGCATCCGCTCGGAGCGCCCGGCGTTCGAGCTGCACTACCCGCACATGATCGAGCGGATGCGCGCCGAAGCGCACATCACCAAGGGCCACCCCAAGGACGCGCCGTCCCCGTTCGAAGTCGCCGCGGCCGCCACCCAGCCCGACGAGCAGGGTGAAACCGACGACCCCCGCGGCCGGTGAAAGGAACGACAATGAGCGAACTGCCTCTGCCCGACTACGACCAGACCCCGCTCGGCGCGCTGCGCCACCGCATCCGCTCCCTCGACGAACAGCAGCTCACCACGCTGATCGACCACGAGCGGGAGCACGGCGCCCGCGCACCGGTGCTGCAGCTCCTGGACGCCCGCCTCGCCCAGCTCCGGCAGGGCGCCGAGCCCGCCCACGGGAACCCCGCCGCCGCACCGCCGTCGGGCGACACTGCCGCCGGCTCGCCCGTCGGTGAAGCGACGGCGACCGAGGGAACCACCCCGCTGCGGCACGGCGTCGCCGGGCAGACCCCCAAGCGCGGACGGCCCTGAGTGGCCGGACGCCGCGACCCGGCCGTGGCCGCGTCCGACCAGTGGCTCGACGACGAAGGCGTGCGCGAACCCCGCGGGTCCGTGCACGCCTGGCGGATGGGCACCAACCAGACCCTGTGCGGGATCCCGTTGCACAAGGCCGGGTTGCGTCGATTCCCGCACGTGCTGTGGCTGGACGCCCGCTGGCTGGCCGACACGACCGACCAGCGGCTGGTCCTGTGCCACCGCTGCGCCGCCGCCACGGGGGAGCGCACGGACCGCAGATCCTGGACCCGCTGGCGACCGCGGCCGTGAACTCCACGGCACGCCGTGGAGCTGTCCCCGAGACAAACCGTTCAGCCGCGGCCGGTGGTCAAGTCCTCGCGGCGAATGCCTGTGTGCCGGCCTCGCGCCGGAACGGCTCCAAGGTCTGCCGCTGCCGGGCGGCACGGGCGAGCAGCTCCTCGAAGTCCGTGCCCGGCAACCGTTCCCGCAACCCGGCTAGCTCGCCCAGCGTGTGCCAGAGGATCTTCTTGCCCTCGATGCCCATCGCGAGCCCCTCCAGCTCCACGAACCGGCTCAGCGGCGAGTACGACACCCACCGGCCGTTGCGCTTGAGCCGACCGAACCGCTCCGCGGCCGCCGCCAGAACGACCTTGGCCGGGTTGGACCGAACCCCGAGGGTGCGCATGATTGCCTTGAAGGTGCGCACGTCCTCCGCGATGCCGTCGGCGACCTCCGCCAGTGCCTTGCCGAGTTCGGTGCCCTTGTTGTTGTCGCGCGCGCGGCGCGCGAGAGCCCGCCAGGTGACGCCGAGGGCGAGCTGATCGCGCAGGTAGACGGCCAGGTAGTCGGTCATAACGCACTGCCTTCGTTCGCGGGCTGCCAGCGGAACACCCCGGCGCCCTGGGCGTAGGAAAGGTGGCCGCCGAGCGCTCCACCGGCACTGAGCACGAGCAGACCGACGAGGTTCAGTGTCCTGCCCGCTCCTTTCGCACCTCGGACGCGAGCGGCGTAGGACTTCGCGAACACCATCGCGGCGAGCGCGTTGCCCGCGGCGTGGGCCAGGCCGACACGGCGTTGACGGACGTCCAGCCCGCTGTAGTCGGCAGCGCCCAGCACCATCGTCGCCGGCGTCGCCAGCAACCCGACGGCCACCAGCCGCCGGGCGGCCGAATCGTTGCCGGGCAGGAAGTCCAGCAGCGACGAGCACAGCCACGCCCCGATCGGCAGCGTCACCGCGAGCGGATGTAGCGGGTGCCCGAGCTCGCGCCCGCGCAACGACCGGCCCGCCCGGCCGCCGAAGAACCGCCGCAACGGCCTCGCGACGGCCTCCGCGGGCCCGTCCAGGATCCGCGCCCGCTCCACCGCCGAAAGCAGGCGGTGGGGCGCGGCCGGAGTCTCGTCGTTCGCAGGTCCAACGCTGTCCGTCATGGCCTCCGGCTACCCGGGCAGCCGCCGGTCAATCCCCGTCGACGGCGGTGAGCAGGCCGTGTTCGAGGACCGCCGGCGTCGCCAGCGTCTTGTAGCCGTGGTCGTCGAACACGACGACCACCTTCTCGTCGTCCGCGGACATCACCGTGCCGCGGCCCCACTCCGCGTGCTCGACGATGCTGTTGACCGGGAATGTCCCGCCAACGGACGACTGCGCTTCGGCGGTGCCGGCGATGCAGGTGTCGCAGTTCCCGCAGGGTTGCTCGAGCTGTTCCCCGAAGTAGCCGAGGAGGAACTGGCGGCGGCATCCGGTGGTCTCGGCGTAGCCGCGCATCATCTCGATCCGCGACCGGATCAGCCGCTGGTGAGCTTCGGCCACCTCGATGCCCTGCTCGACGGCCTGTCCGGGGTCCGCCCCGGAATCCCGGTATTCGAGGCGGCCGTCGGCGGTGACGCCGACCGTTCCCGTCCGCTCCAGCAGGTTGACCGCCCTGGTGCGCTGGGCTGCCGAAACGGCCACTTCCTTGCCGAGTTCGGCTGGTTTCAGCGGGGCATCGTGCTCGGCGAGGGTGGTGGCCACCTCCGCCAGCGCCTGCTCGGGCGCCTTGGCCGCGGTGAGGAACTTCTGCCTCCCGAGGTCGCGCGGCCGGTGGTAGAGCGTGATTTCCGCCGGTTCGCCGTCGCGGCCGGCGCGGCCGATCTGCTGGTAGTACGTGTCGAGCGACTCCGGCGCCGCCGCGTGCAGCACGAACCGCAGGTCGGCCTTGTCGATCCCCATGCCGAACGCCGAAGTCGCCACCACCGCGTCGAGCTCGCCGGCCAGGAACTCCTCGTGCACCCGTTCGCGGTCGGCCGCCTTCATCCCGGCGTGGTAGGCCGCCACGCGGACGCCCTCCGCGGCGAGCTCCCCGGCGTAGGTCTCGGCGTCCTTGCGGCTGGTGACATACACCAGCCCGGGCCGCGTGGCGGGGTCCGCGGTCAGCGCACGCGTCCGCGTGATGACGGCCTGGTGCCGGTCGTCGTCGGTCGGCAGCGGATCGACCCCGAGGCTCAGGTTGGGCCGGTCGAAGCTGGCGAGGATCTCCCGGTGGTCGCGCAGTCCCAGCCGTTCCACGATGTCGGCTCGCACGGGCAGTGCCGCGGTCGCCGTCAGGGCGATCACCCGCGGGTGTCCCAGCCGCTCGATCACCGGCGCCAAGCGCAGGTAGTCGGGCCGGAAGTCATGCCCCCACGCCGAGACGCAGTGCGCTTCGTCCACCACGAACAGCGAGACACCGAGCTCGGCGACCGCGTCGAGCACTTCGTCGGAGGCCAGCTGTTCCGGGGACAGGAACAGGTACTCGGCCTCGCCCCGGCGCACCGCTTCCCACGCGTGCCGCTCGGCGGCCCGTTGCGCGGAGTTCAGGGCGACGGCCGCCGGGGCCCTGCTGCCCTCGATGCCCTCGATCTGGTCGTTCTGCAGGGCGATCAGGGGCGACACCACCAGGGTCGGGCCGTCCAGCAGCAGCGCCGGCACCTGGTAGATCGCGGACTTGCCGGCCCCGGTGGGCAACACGGCCAGGACGTCGTGCCCCGCCACCACCTGCTCCATCGCCGCCACCTGCTCGCCGCTCAGCTTTGACCAGCCGAAGGTCTCCGCCGCGATCCGCTGGAGTTCGTCGCGTCTTCCTGCCATCCACGGCAAGTACCCGCGCCCCGCAAGCTAAACCAACGCCGGCCGGCCAACAAGCCGTTGGAGACGCGCGGAGGAATGGGCAGGGCCGATCAAGGCCGCGTGGGCGGAGCGCGGGAGAGGCCGCCGGTTGGCCAGGACCGCGCCGGGTACACCCGCTCTCGAGCCGGCCCGTCGAAGTTGGAGATCGCGATGACACCCTCGTGGCTTCCGAGGCCGGCCCACGGCCGGGCGCACGCGGTACCCGTCGAAACCGAACCCGGCCGCTACCGCCCGCCGTGGCGGTGGGTCGTGGCGCTGGCGGCCGGGTACGTCGCTCTCGCGGGCACCTCGTTCTCACCCACGTTCGACCGGCGCGCGGCCAGTCCGGTGACCAGTGCGATGGCCGCCGGGAAGGCCCACGGGATCGCCGTCAACGGCCGGATCGCCACGACGGCGGACGTGCGGTCCGGCACCCGGCACGGCTGACTCCGAAACATCACGGAAATCGCAGGTTGTCGGGAACCAGCCCGGGCAGGCGCGGCTGACGCCGTCGAATTCGACACAGTTTGCCCGCGCCGTCGTGCGGTATCCGGGTGCCACCACCCTGAGGAGGGCCATGCACCCGTCCAGCGCGTCCGTGCTCGCCGCCACCGCGGGCGCCGCGCGGCTGCTCGCCCGCGAAAACGCTTACACCTCGCTGCGGGACCTGCCCCGACTGCTCCGGCACCCGATATGGCGCGCGGGCCGCGAAAACCCGGGACACGGACTCGGCATACTGCTCGTCCCCGGCTTCTGCGCCGGCTCGCCCAGCCTCGCCCTGACCCGCCGATGGCTGCAGGCACGCGGATTCACACCGCGAAACGCCGACATCGGCTTCGACATCGGCTGCACCGGCGAACTGGTCGACCGGCTCGAAGAGCAGCTCACCGAGCACGTCCGCGACACCGGAGGCCGCGTGGTGCTGCTCGGGCACAGCCGCGGCGGCGGCCTGGCCCGGCTGGCCGCCGCCCGCCGCCCGGACCTGGCGCGCGGGCTGATCATGCTCGGCTCGCCGGTGGTGGACCCCCTGGGCGCCCACCCCGTCGTCCTCGGCGCCGCCCGCCTGCTCGCCCGCCTCTCCGCCGCCGGGCTGCCCGGGCTGCTGACCGCCGACTGCCTCACCGGCCGCTGCCGCGACGACAACGTGGCCGCCCTCGCGGCACCGCTGCCCCCCGACGTCCCGGCGTTGTCGGTGTTCTCCCGCCGCGATGCGATCGTGCCGTGGCAATCGTCGCTCGACCCCAGCGCCACCCACGCCGAGGTCCGCAGCACCCACCTCGGCCTGCCCCTCGACCCCGACGGGTATTCCGCGATCGAACCGGTGCTCACCGCCTGGGCCGGCGAGCGCGACCTCGCCCAGGCGGGAGTGAGCGGCCGGCTCTGAGCCGCTGAACCCCGCGAGGGCATCGCCTTCGCACCCGACGATTGGATGGGGTTGTCCTGGGTATCCGCGAAGCGGTGAGGCAGGCAGCCACCACCGACGCCGGATCCCCGTGATCCGCCCTCGGCGTGGCCTCGGGTTCAACCCCAGCTCGCGCGTCGTGATCACCGCCATCAGTGCGTTCGGGCAGCACGACGTTTGCGACGGCCCCTTGCCAAGGGCGCCCGCCAACCGATTCGACACGGAAACGACGCCGCTCGCTCACGCGCTCACCCAAGCTGGTTGAAGGGGCTTCCCATGGCCGAAGGCGACGTGCACACCTACTTCGAAGAGGGCCAGTGGAAGAACCGGGTCGAGGGCGGCGTCCGCGCCTCCAACACCTCGCCGCACCGGGTGGACGCCGTACTGGCCGGCCGGCAGGCAGCGAAAAAACGACGCGTCAGCCACGTCATCCACGACTGCGACGGCGGAATCGAGAGCGAAAAGGACTTCGGGGCACGCACGTCGACGCGCCGGGCGGCACCTGCGCGTCGGGGTTGATCTCCTTGGTGTCCTTGTCGGCAAACCACCTCGGATGCCGACCGTCCACATGTGAATATCTTTTCGGACGGTTGCCGACCGCGACAAAAGACGAAAAAGCGGCTACCGTGAAGTCGAGCGCGGTTGAGTCTGCTAGCTGCGTACCATCCTCGTCCGGCGACAAATGTCACGGCGAGGTGCCGGGCTCCCCCCTGTTGCGTTCGACTCTTCTCGGTGGCCGCGCCGACGCTTCGCCCCGATTTTTCGGGAGCACCCAGCCATGCCTGCACCACATTCGAATTCCGCATATGCACCGACCGCGACCAAGCGGAAATCCACTCGCCAGCACGCCGAAACGATCCTGACCGTGCGGCACGTCCCGTGGCGCCACGATCTGGCGATCATCGCCGCCGCCGGAGAAATCGACACCGCTTCCGTCCGGCTGCTCCAGCAGGCGCTGCCAGAGGATTTGCCGGCCTGCCTCGTCCTGGACTTGTCACGAGTGACCTTCCTCGGCTCGGCCGGGTTGCGTGCGCTCGAGGGTGCCGTGGACCGGGCCCGCGCCGAGCACCGCCGCATCGGGATCGTCTCCGCGACCCGGCCGGTCCTTCGGCCACTGCGGATCTTCGGCATCGACACCCGCGTCGGGATCTACCCGATCCTCGCCGACGCCCTGCGCGAAGTCCCGCTGTCCCCGCCACCGCCGGCCGCGGTTCCGGGTGTCTGACACCCCGTCGCCGTCGGAATCGACTTCGCCGGCAGGACGTCGTGCGCCGAACCGGGTGTTGATCAGCCCTGACACCAGCCCCATTCCGTGTGAGCGATGCGGCCGGGACACCCTTTACGTCGCCAGAGTGGTCTCGGGCGAGGGGGCACTCCTCGGCCAGGTCATGATCTGCACGTCCTGCCGGCAGGACCGCCGGGCGCATCGGTCCAGGCGCGGCGGGTAGCCGACTCGAACCGGCCGGGCCGGGCTCGCGGATCCCTTTACTCGACCGCCCCGCGCGCGATTCCGGCCGTACCCGGTGGAGGAAGGCGTCGTCGAAGCAGGAACCGTCACGGCGGCGCCGACGGGACGGTCTCCGAGCCGCAGGTGCTCGTGCCGGATCATGCCCCGCACCACACGAGACGTCGCCACCTTCGCCGCGATCGCCCGCAGCTCCTGGCCGCCGAGCGTCCGGCCGGGAGGTTCGAACGGCAGTTCGGCACGTCGGCCACGCAGTTGTCGCACAACGCCGGCGACAGGCTCACGCCCGGGGCGCGGGGCATGCCGTCCTCGGCCGCCAGGTCTCGAAATCCGAATGCCGATGGAACCCTGGGCCGGTGAACCCCGGGCATGCAGAAAATCCGGAGCGTCCACCTGGCCCGTCGTCCCGTCCGGACAGCCGCCGGTCCGCGGCTCCCCGAATGTGATGATCGACCCGGAAGTGGGTATCCGGCAGCGTCGAAAACAGGGCGGGAGGCGGGGGATGAACCACAGCGAACACGGGACCGAGGCCGACACCGGGCTCGCCGAGGTCCTCGGCCGGATCGCGCGCACACTGCAGGCCGAACCGGACGTCGACACGACGCTGCGGGCGATCGTGAAGGCCGCAGTCGACCACATCGACGGCGCCGAACAAGCCGGGATCTCCCTCGCCGAACGCCGCGGCCGGATCCGCACCGTCGCCCCGACCGCGGACCTGGTGACCGAAATCGACCGGATCCAGTACCGCACCCACGAAGGACCCTGCGTCGACGCCATCGCCGAACACGAAATCTTCCGCGTCGACGACCTCGCCACCGACCCCCGCTGGCCGCAGTTCGCCCCGGCCGCCGCCGGCTCCGGGGTGCGGTCGATGCTGTCCTACCGGCTCTTCCTCACCGACAGCACGCTCGGCGCCCTCAACCTCTACTCCGGCCACCCGGACGCCTTCAGCGACCGGACCGCCGAGGACGGCCGCATGTTCGCCACCCACGCCGCCATCGCCCTCGCCGCCGCCCAGCAGGAAGCCCACCTGCGCGCCGCGGTCGAGCACCGCGACACCATCGGCATGGCCAAAGGCATCCTCATGCAGCACCACGACGTCGACCCGGTCCGGGCGTTCCGGATCCTCGTCGAGGCCTCCCAGCAGAACAACATGAAGCTGCACCAGGTCGCCACCTGGCTCGTCGAGCACCACCGGGACCTGTGAGCGACGCAGGTCACGCCCGCGACACCGGCAGCGGGGAACACCGCGCCGCGCGGGGCGTTGTAACGGGTGTCGGTACGGCGGAGTCCCCCGGGCCTCACCCCTTCCGCCTTCCCGGACCACCGGATCACCCCGGAGCCGGGTCGCGCCACTCGCCGAGAGGCGACCCCCCGTACCGACCCTTCAAGCCACCGCTTCCGCTCGCAGGTCTCCCCCACCCTTCGCCGAGCGGAAGCGGTGCTTCTTCGCCAGGACCCCGGTCAGGTCAACGGCTGCCCGCCGGTCACGCCGAGGACTTCGCCGGTGACGTAGCTGGACTCCTGAGATGCGAAGAACACGAACGCCGGGGCCAGCTCCGCCGGCTGTCCGGCGCGGCCCATCGGGGTCTGCTCGCCGAAGGAGTCCACCTTCTCCTCGGGCATGGTGGCCGGGATCAGCGGCGTCCACACCGGGCCCGGCGCCACCGAGTTCACCCGGATCCCCTTCTCCGCCAGGTCCTGCGCCAGCCCCTTGGTGAAGTTCGCGATCCCCGCCTTGGTCGTGGCGTAATCCAGCAGCTCCGGCGACGGCTGGAACGCCTGGATCGACGAGGTGTTGATGATCGCCGACCCCCGCGGCATGTGCGGCACGGCCGCCCTGCACAACCAGAACATCGCGTACAGGTTGGTCTTCAGCACCCGGTCGAACTGCTCGGTGGAAATCGCCAGCAGCCCTTTCTCCTGCGCCATCTGGTACGCGGCGTTGTTCACCAGCACGTCGAGGCCGCCGAGCTCGGACACCGCCGTCTCGATGATCTGCGCGCAGTGCCGCTCATCGCGGATGTCCCCGGGCACCAGCACCACCCGCCGGCCCGCCGCACGCACCAGCTCCGCCGTGCGCTCGGCGTCGTCCTGCTCCTCCTGCAGGTAGGACAGCACCAGGTCCGCGCCCTCGCGGGCGAACGCGATCGCCACGGCCCGGCCGATCCCGGAGTCACCCCCGGTGATCACCGCGCGACGCCCCTCCAGCCGTCCACTGCCGCGGTAGGACTCCTCACCGTGGTCCGGTGCCGGGTCCATGGCCTCGCCCGAACCCGGGTGCGGCTGCTGCTGCCCCTCCTGCTGCTCCGGGCTCGGGTGCCGCTCCGCGGTCTCCTGGCTGTGCTGGTCTTCCGTCATATCTGCCTCCTCGGGGTCGTCCTGGTGGCCTATACCCGGTCGGGCGCGGTCCAAGCCGCGGTCAAGATGTCCTTCATGGCGCGCCACCGCGGATCGGCCGCTGCGAGCACGTCACCGCTCGTCCCGCCGGCTTCCTGGACCACCAGGACACCGGCGGCGACCGCGGCCGGCGCCGCCGCGCAGCTCGCGGTCACGCGTGCTCGGGCCGCCGGGGAAACGACGCCTTCACCGGCTGTGTCCGGGCGTCGCTGATGAAAGGCCGTCGAGATCGGTGATGACGTCGACGTGGCGCGGCACCCAGCCAGGCGCCGTGGGTGTCACGCAGGGGAACGTTCAGCGGCAACGAACCTTCTTGACTAACCGGCCATGGTGATCGTCGGCGGGCACGTCGTGGCGCTGGACGCCCCGGAAGGATTCCGCCCCGAGGGTCAATGTCGTCGCGGTTCAGGCCGCGTTCGCCCGGAATTCGACCGCGAAGTACCCCGCCGGACGGGCTCGACCCGCCCTGGCCCACCCGCTGAACCCGGGAGTGCGGCTGCCACTCTCGGGTTCAGCGGAGGCGTTGTCCGCTCTCACCGGATAGAGCGGTTCGTGAATCGGTCAGCGGCGGTCCGCCCGCTGACGAGCGCCGGCCTTGGCCAAGCCACGGCTGATCATGTAGCCGATGGCGAGGAACGTGATGTAGCGCAACGCCTGTTCGGCGTTGAACGGGTCACCGCCGGTGGCGGCGTCGCCGTCGACCGTCAGGGCGGTGATCACGATCGCCACGACACCGGCCAGGAAAACGAAGAACTCGGTCGTCTTGAAAGCCGGTTTCGTCTCTGTCCCCGTGGCGTGCCCGGAAGCCGCCGGGCCGAGGTCCCTCGTCTGGGGGCCTGCCGGAGCGGCGTTCGCGGGAACGGGCTGTCCGGGCACGGGTCCGGCCGGGCGTGCTGCGCTGGTCATGGTTCTCCCTTCGGCCGGATGTCTCTCACCCGACTCCTACTCGCCGGTAGGTGCCCGGGAAACGCGGCGATAAACAGGGAGACGTGTCAGTGCGCCCGGTGGCCATGTCCAGGGCGTCCCGCGGTGAGACGGACGGTGAAGCCGGTGTCGTCGCGGTGCAGGGCGACCTGGCTGCACACCTGGTGGGTGATCCACAGCCCGCGACCGCCGATGTCGCGGGCGGCGGGCAGCAGCCCGGCGAACGGGTCACCGGGCCCCTCGCCGGTGTCGTGGACGGTGACGACCATGTGCTCGGCGTCGGCCCAGAGCCGCATCCGCACCGGCGAGCGGCCGTAGCGCAGCGCGTTGTCGACGATCTCACTCACCGCAAGGACGAGATCGTCGATCTCGGCGGCGGGCAGATCGGTCTTGTTGAAGTCGGTGACGGCCTGGCGGGCTGCCCTCGGCTGGGGGTCGGTCAGCTCGGCCAGCGGCGCGGTCTGCTGGATCGGGTAGGGCACCATCGGCCGCGGCTCGGCCAGGAAGGACAGCGGGTCGACGTAGCCGGTGTTGGCGTGGTGGCCGCCATCGGGCGTGGCGAGGAAGGGGTGGGTGCGGGCGACGTCGTCGAGCACGTGCCGTGGGGTGGTGCGGGTGTCGTAGGCGCACATGCTGCGCAGCGGGAACTCGTCGTAGGCGTGGTTGACCGCCGACTCGTAGCGGGCCCACCAGTCCCAGGAAGTCTCGATCGCCGCGGGCGGCACCTCGCCGACGATCCGGATGCCCGAAGCGCCGTCGGCGACAAAATCGGCCATCAGCTCGCGGTAGGACTTGATCGCGGCCGCGGGCCGCGCGTAGACGTCGTCGGTGGAGAGGAACTCCACGCCCGCAGCCGGTGGCAGGGCCCGGCGCACCAGCTCGGCCCGCTCCGGCGCCAAGGACACCACGGTCGGCTCGCCCGCGGTCAGCCCGCCGGTGAGGAACGGCACGACGACGGCCAGCAGTCCGGCGTCGGAGTTGTAGTGGATGGCGGCGTGGTCGTAGCCCCGCTGGGCGGTCTTCAGGTCGGTGCTCATCATCACACGCGCTCCACGCGGACACCGGTCAGGTCAAGCAGTTCCAGGAGGCGCGCCGGAGTGGACAACCGGGTCCGCAGGACCACCTCGGTGGCGTTCCGCTCGGCGTAATCGGCCACCGCGGTCAGGCTGCGGTGGTCGATGAACCCGAGCTCGGCGGCGTCGATCACGACCCTTCCCGCTGTGGGTCGCAGGTCGGCGCGCTCGAGGGCCAGTGGCCACAGCCGGCGGGCTTCCATGTCAAGGTCTCCCTCCAGCGCGGCGGTGCTGCCGTCCCGCGCGTGGCCGTGCAGGTGAAACGGTGTCGCGCCCTGGTGGGCTCGGGGATGCATGCAGGCCAGCTGCGCGACGGCTTCATCGCCGAGCTCGCCCAGGTCGTAGCCGCACATCGCCGACATCGGGTGGGTGGCCATGAACCGGTCCACCAGGTGCTCGTACCGCGCGAAAAGCGTCCAGCTGGGCGGGAGTGCGCACCAGGGACGTCGCTTCGGCCGCGACCCGGAACCCGGTGAACCCGGCGGCCAGCGCCTCCGCGGTCGCCGTGGCGTAGAGCTCCACCTGGCCGGCGGGGTCGACGACGGTGCCGGTGGTGTAGGTCGCGTCCACCGACGCGACCTGGACCGCGCCGCAGGCCCGCGTCGAACCGCCCCGCCGCCCGCAACTGCCCCTCGAGGAAGCCCTGGTCGCCGGAGGCGACGTAGAGCACCCGCTCCCCCGCGGCCAGACCCTCGGCGAGGAACTCCTGCGCCCGGGGCGGCGAACTCCGCCGGCCGACGGTAACCCCGGCACACGTGGTCGTGCGCCGGCGGGGACGGCGTGCCGGCCCCCTCGGGTATCTGCACATCCGGATACTACGTCCCCGGCGTGTCTGCGGGTTGCGGATCCGTCGCCGGAGGAACAGCCCGCTGTTCGAGTTGCTCGCCACCGAACTCACGATCACCACGGACGACGCCTTCGCCCGCCTCCAAGCCCAGCCGCCGTGCGGGAATCCACTGCTTCATCCGCGAACGCGCACACGCGTGGTCGGCAGGACCCCGGCCCGCGTGCGATCGGGCTCGGCCCGGGCGTAGCCGGCGATCAGGGCCGTGGTGAGTGTGCGGGCACCGCCCACTGCACCCACCCCAGAGCGCGCTCGGCGCGTAGCAGGCGTTGGTGGCGTTCGGCGTCCAGGTCGGCCTCGGTCGTCACGTCGCCGTCCAGCGCCGCATGCTGGATCTGCTTGCCGACGATGTAGCTGTAGGTCGACGCGGCCATGGCGGCCACGGTGGTCGCGGCCTCGACCACGGTCGCGGGCCGGACGACGCGACGGCGCTGCATCGTGACCATGCCGGCAAGGCCGATCAAGTGCAGGGCGATGGCACCGGCCCCGACGGGTGTCCACCGAGACCACCCCGTACTGGTGATTCGCGCCGCCGCCACCCGATCCACGGCCCGCGCCGCGGTCCCGTTCAGCCCGACCGCGCCCATCAGCGCTCCGCCGAGCACACGGCCAAGCCGAGGTCGCGCGCACCGCACCAGGCCGTCTCGCGCTTCATCGATGATCCCCGCCCTTCGGTCGGCCGCCGTTGAAATGTGTACCCACCTCCGCGCGCGTAAACGCTCCGGCAACCGAATCCCATTCGGCGATTCTGTAATTCACCTCGGTACACCTTCCGGTCCTCACCTCCACACTTTCGTGCCGATCCTGATCGAGCGGGCGGGCCGGGCCGGGCCGGGCCGGGCCGGGCCGCACTGACCGCTACCTGGCCCGGGCGTCCGCACAGCGACCCGCACCTTCGGACGGCCAGGCGAGAGGGTGACCGCGCTCGTGCAACCAAGCCCACGTCGCCTCCCGGATGCGCCAGACGTTCGACATGCGCGCGGCAGTCCTCTCACTGATTTCACTGGGGCACAGCTGGGGCAAACCCCCTGCCTCAACTGCACACACCAACACACAGTTGCCCGCAACGGCACCGAAGCGCATCATCTCACCAGGCGATACTCTATCGTCGCAGGTCAGGACCATGACCCACCCTCACTGACAGTGAGGGGGTCACCAGCGCTGTTCTCGCTGGTCAAGGACGAACCCGCCAGTCGCTGACACGAGTTCGTCAGCCGTCATCGTACGAGCTCGATGTCGAGACCGGGCGCGAGCGTTCGTGGCGGCTGGTCGCGCCACCGGGCGACGACGCCCCCGAGTCGGCCAACTTCCACTCGGCCTTCTATTTCGAGGAGGCCGGCCGGTGCTACGTCGGGCTACTGCGCACCGGCGCGGTGCTGGAGACCCTCACGCCGCGCGCCACCGACGACCATCCGGTGCGACCAGCGCGGGCATCCACCGTCTGGGTCGTCGAACTTGATTACGGCCGCACCGAGTTGCGGGCCCGGCTGCTGCCCGGCGTCCGCGAGCTCGACGGCCTGGCCCTGTCGCATCTCGACGTCGACGCCTCCGGGCGGAACGGGTTCGTGCTCTACGCCAACTTCAAGGAAGCTGACGTGGGCGAGGAAACCCGGGGTCCCACGTCTACGGCGAGCCGCCGGCCAGGGTCGCCGAGCACTACTCGGGGATGATCGTCGAAGCGCTCAACTACGGTCTGGTGCTGCGGTACGAGTGGCGCAACGGGCAGGCGAAGATCAACACGTTCGCCCGGCCCTACGACCCCGGCCGGACCTCCCTGGGCCACACCTGGCTGCCCATCAACATCCAGCTCGATCCCGCGGGACGGCGTCTGTTCTGCTCGTTCAGCGGCTTCCGGCCACGCCTGCTGCCCAGGCACATCGCCGGCGCCTACCCGGGGCGAGTGGTCGAACTGGACACCATCCGGCACGTCCCACCGCTGCTCATGCGCCTGGACGCGGCCACCCTTGAACCCGACTCCGACGGCGGACGCGGCCACCTCAGCTATGCCGAACCGATCGCGATGATCGTCGCCGGCGACGGCGCCGCCGCCAGCGGACACGACTACGTCTGCACCTTCTCCCCTGAGATCGGCCTGCGCATCTACGACGCCGACGACCTCGGCCACATGCTCTGCCACGCCGAGGCGCCCCAGCTCGCACTGGCGGGACGCCCACTTCCGCCCCGACCCCGCCCACCTGGATTTCGTGCCAAGGTAACCGTGCTGACATTGACCAGGGCCCTGTACGAGCAGCTGATCCAGCATGCCCGGGAGGCCATCCCGGCCGAGGCCGTCGGCCTGCTCGGCGACACAACCACCACCGCCCGGATCGCGATCCCCCTGCCCAATGTCACCGACCCGGTGGCCGGCTCCAGGACCTTCCTGGCGGACCCACGGGCCCAGTTCCTCGCCGAGCGTCGCCTGCGCGCGACCGGGCTGCGCATCATCGCGATCTACCACTCGCACCCTGGCGGCGGCCCCGTCCTGTCCGCCGCCGACCAGGCCCTGGCCGCCCGCTGGCCTACCGTCCTGCAAGTCGTCATCGCCGTGGCCCGGCCCGCCGGCCGGCCCGACGAGATCCGCGCCTACCACGCCAGCCGTCCCCCGGTGGAGGTCGGCATCATCCTGCTCGACGGTTGACCTTGCGCGACCCTTCGTCGGTGTCAGTGCCGAGTATCGACACCGCGGTCATCGGACCTCGACTGTGGGCCGGTCTACCGAACCGGCCCCGACCAGGCGCCGCAGCCCACCGGTTCGCAGGTGGCTGACGAGCGCCGCAGCGGCAGGCCCAGGCACGCGACCACGGCACCGAGAACTGCGCCCGCGAGCACGTCGTGCGGGTAGCGCAGGTAGTGCGCCCCAGGTAGACGCGCGAACAAGCCACCAGCAACGGCGGCGTAGACGGCGACGGTGAGTTCGCCGGAGTGCTTGCCGCATGATGATGTTGGCGCCGCGCCGACATTGACGACCGCCGCCGACGCTGGGTCGACAGGAAGATCAGGCAGTTCTCCACACCGGCCCCAGCAGCAGCGACAGGTGTCGCGGGACATTCCCCGTCGTCTTCACCGCTCTTTGCGCGGGCGTCCTCCGCCCGCCCCGGGGCCCGGCCTGCTGGCCGCCCAGCGCTCGATCTCACCCTTTCGGTCGCGTGACCAGCCGGGCGTACGGCCGATGATGACGTCCGGTTCGGGGAAGGGGTGGGTGCCGGCGTAGCGGGTGCGCCAGTTCGCGACGGCGCGGTGGCCGATGCCGAACCAGGTGCCGATCTCGACCATGTCGACGTAGCGGTAGGTCGTGCCTGCCTCGGCGGGCGGGCCGTCCTCGACCGTGTGCTCGACGGGATCCACCGAGCGAAACTAGCAGGTCGCGGCGGCCAACCTCGATCTTCGACGCTCCTGGCGTGTCAGGTCACAACCGCTTGAGGAAGTCCAGCACGTTCGCCGCGGCGAACAGCCCGTCGGCCTGTTCGAGGAACCGGGCGCGTCGCCGCTGGGCTTCGGCGGGCCAGTCCGGCTGGGTCAGGATGTCCCCGACGTACAGGACGATCCGGGGTCCCAGCCGCCAGATCACGCTGTTGACCGCGGTCGCGGCGACGGCGAGTTCGTCGATGTCGGCGCCCACCCAGACCATGTCCGCCGGGTCCAGGCCACGGCTGCGGATCACCTCGGCGGCCACCCGGAAGAGACCCCCGGTGCCGACGGTGTCGTCGCAGAACGACCGGCCGGGCTTGATGTCGTCGAGGGTCAGCGCGGTCAGGGCGCGGGCGACGTCGCCGGGGGTGTACATCTGCGCATTGACCTTCGCGTTGGACGGTGCCCGCAGCGCGCCGAGGACCGGGCCGAGCAGGTCAGCGGCGTAGCGGCGGTCGGTGGCGGTCAGGTCGAGCTGGCGGGCGTCCAAGGCCGCGTCCGCTGTCCGTTTGATCCGGGCACGCAGTTGCTGATCGGTGTTCTCGAACAACCAGCTCAGGAGTGGATAAACCCAGGCTGTCAGGTCTGGTCGCAGGTGGAGCGTCACCGCCCAGGTGTAGCGGGCGATGGTGATGAACTCCTCCGGCGACTGCTCTCGTAGCACCTGCGCGAGTTCCGGGCCACGCTGCGCGTTCATCCCGGCTACCGCGATGGTGGCCACCACCCCCAAGGGCACCTCGGGCCGTGCCGGGCCGCTGCCTTTGTGCCAGGCCTCGGCGACGTCCACAGCGATCTTCAGGGCGCGGCATTCGGCGTCGATGGGTGAGCTGGAGCCCGGTTTACTCGTTCGGTGCTTCGGATCGTTCACGGCGTCCTCCTTCACGACAAACCTTGTTGACTTCGTACTCAATGTTTGCTTACGGTAAACCGAGAACACTTAGTACACAAGGTTTGCGGAGGTCACCTGATGAGCCAGCCAGCCGATTCACCTGCCTGGAAACCACCGCCTCCCCGCCAACTGCCGACGCTGCGCGGCACCTGGCTGACCACCTACGGTCCGAGCCGGGTTATCTGTTCACGTTGGCGGCGTTGACGGCGGGCCGCGGAACGATCCGCCCCGACACCGGCCCTGAAGTCGGCGCTGCTCTCCTGCTCGAGGACGAGCACCAACGGCTGCGCCACGCGCAGCTCTTCTACGTGACCGCCGACATCACGACGCTGATCCGGCAGGCGGCGCCCAGCCTCAAGGACGAGTGGGGCATCCAGCCGCACGACATCCCGGCACACACCGGGTTCATGCTGTTCGCCGAACCGATGGCCGAGTACATCCGCGACGACGGCGTGCGCATCGACATCGTGGCTGTGTCGTGGGGCGAGACCGACTTGCTTTCCAGCTCGACCGGCGGGCTGTGGGTCACGTTCTGGAGTGCCACGGACTTCGCCGCCTTCCGCCGTCTCGCGCGTGCCGCCGGAGCGAACCCGCGGGAGGCCGACGTCATGGCCCGGTCGCAAGCCGCGGAACTCACCTGGGACAACGAGGTCTACATGCCGTGGGGTGCCGGACGTCCGGAAGTGCCGGACCCGGGAGACGGGGTGCGCGCGGTCGATTCCCGGCGGATCGCCGCCGCGCAGACCACTCTGGGCTGGCTGCAAACCGTGCACGCAGCGTGGATCTTCTGTACTCCCAACACACTCACCGAGACGTCCGAGGAACACCTTCCCCGCACGCAACGCATCCGCGCGGAGCGCGCCGGCCACAACGCAACGCCGGTCCGCGTCGTCTCCGTCAGCCGCAAGCGCGTTCGAGGCTCCGCCAAGCCGGGCGAACCGAGCGGTCGCACCGTCAGCGTCCGGTTCCCGGTCGCACCGTTCATCCGCAACCAGGCCTATGGCCCGGGCCGGCAGTTCCGCCGCTTGACGCCGATCGCAGGCCACTGGCGCGGACCAGCTGATGCGCCCGTACGAATCTCCAAAACGGTCAACCTCGTCGACACGCCCGTCGATCGCCCTCCGGCCTCATGACAGATCTGTGGCGTTGGTCAGGAACGCACGTCTGGTATCGGATGGATCGACAGCCACGGCTCCTCGATACCCAAGTCCGCCCGTGCTGCTTGAACAAACGCTGTGATCGCCCGGTCGAGTGCGCGGCGCGCGGCGTCGTCCTCTGCTCGGGCCGGTTCTTCGACTGCGCCGCCGAAGCTCGGCCGACTGCGGGCCTGGATCGCCTGAGCACCGGCCGCGAACTCGTGCCCCGCGGCGACGAGCCGTTCCAACGTGGCGTTGAGCTCCTGGCCGCTGAAGAACGCGACCTGCACGGCAGCGTCCTCCAGCGTCGCCAGCAGCGGCGCAGGATCGACCGGGCGCCGTCCGCGCCACACCGGCGAGTGAACGAGCTGGTAGGCCGCAGTGGCGATCGCGGGAAACAGCGTGCCTTTGCGCTGCAGCACGAGGTAACGCGCGGCACTGTCGTCGGGTGCGGCGGTCATCGGGGCAGGTCGTAGCCGAGGTTCTCGGCGACGTCGTCGACGAAGTCCTCGCCGGCCACGCCGGGCTCGCGGTCCTGGACGTCCCATGCGGCGTCTTCGACGGCGTCGCCGCCTTCGGTGAAGGCGCCTGCGACCAGGTCGACCAGTTCGCGGGCCTGAACCTGGTCCAGATCGAAACGCTGCGCCGCGGAGGTCGCGGCGTAGTCGAGGTCGTTCTCGGCGTAGTCGTCCATGTCGTCTCCGATCACCGGGCTGCTCTACCGGAGACATGTCCTCGGTCATGAGGCGTTGATGCACGATGAGGCCGGCGTGCCCGCCGCGATCACCCGCAGCAGCAGGCTCATTGATCGCCGCCACGGCGACACGGGTTGAGCACGAGACGGACTTCGGCACCTCGCCACGCGCCAACGTCGCCCGCGGCAGCACGGTGATAGTGCCAGCCGGGATGGTTCGAGCTGGCCAGCGACCGGCGGCACCGGCACGGCTCGGCCCGCCACCACCCAGCATGAACGATCTTCAGCCGGACGCCGCCGGGCGTGCCGGCAGCCCACCGGGTCAGAGTGCCCTTGCCCGGCCGACGATCTCGCCGAGCGTCGTGCCGTGGATGAGCAGGTGGCCGTGCGCCTCGTAATGGTCGACGACCCACTCCACCATCTCCAGCTGCGGGACCGGCCCGCTGACGTTCTGCATCCCCACCACCGCCCCGCCGTCGCTGAAGACATGGATTCAGGGATCGGCGTGGATTCAGTCGTGATCGAGTGCGCCGATCTCGGCGCGCTGCGCGGCGGTCAGGGTGGTCATCCAGGTGTCGAAGTCCTGCAGCACCGCCAGCTGAGGACCGCGCGCGGGCCGGACGTGCGCACGCTGCCCGGTAACGAGGTCGAGAACGACGCGCCGCCCGTCGCGCCGAGCTGCGGCGACGTGCAGGGCTCGACGGCGGACAATCGCCAGGTCGAACCCCGGAAGGCCCGAGCCCGACCCGCCCGTGGTGACGATCGGGCGGATCCAGATCACGTCAGGGTCCTCGTCATCCAGGCGCGCGTGGCGGGCGAGAGCAGCGCGGAACACCTCACGGTCGTCGTCGAACACGACAAGCTCCGCGCCGGGCAGGTCGTGCCCGGCATCGTCGCCGCGTCCGGTGAGCAGATCGTCCATGACGGCGATGAGCTGTGCCGGGGAGAGCTGGTGGCTGTCGGTCATACGGTCACGACCTCCTCGATGGGTTTGCCGGCGATCGTGGTGACACCCTTGGCCAGCAGCATCATGCGGATCTCGTCCCGCTGGGCCTTGCTGCCACAGAGGATTCGGCTGGGGCCTTGGGGACCGAGCAGGTCGATGCCCTCGGCGAACATGACTTCGTTGCTCGCGCTGGTGAATTTCGCAATCTTGAACGGGTCGCGGGTGGCCTTCGATATCGAGTGGTTGCCGGCCGGGTTGACCGCGCCGTAGGTGTCGGCGTTGGCGCCGTAGTAGTCCGCGCGGGCGAGCAGCCGCTCGGGCTGATCCCACACCAGGCTCGGCTCCGACTCGAGCAACGAGGTCTTGCGAACGCGCAGGAACACCGAGCTCGCGCCACCGCTGAGCTTGTCCGCCCCTTCACTCATGCCGACGCCCTGGTGCGTACCCATCGTCGTGCGGCGTTCGGTCGAGGCGAGCACTCCCGTCGCCAGCATCGCCTTCAGCCCGGCAGCCGACGTCTTGTGCACCAGCGACCGGCCGGCGACGGCGCCGCTGAGCTTCGACAGTGAGTTGCCGACGTCGAACCGGCTCCAGGTCAGCCAGCCGGCCGAACGTTGCGGCGCCGGATCGTAACCGGGGCTGCCAGCCAGAGCGGCGCCGTCGGCGAAGCCGGTCGCCTTGGCGACCGCGTCGCGCAGAACCTGCACCTTCGCCGGCAGAGCACGGGTGTGGGCTTCGAGCTGAATTCCCTTGGCGAAGCTGGCCAGCTGCGTGTCGGTCATGCCGACGGCTTCGTGGGCGCGTTCGTAGAAGATCTCCTGCCGGACCATCTCCTCCAAGTGCTCCCCCGTCACCCGCGCCGCAGCAACCTCGGCGTGCGTGCCCAGGCTCTGGGCGGTGACGTTGGCGGTCAGGTAGCTGTACTCGCCCTCATCACGGGTCATGGGGCGGTTGGCCAGGTTCAGTTGTCCGAGGCGGCGGACAAGCTCGGGGCCGTGGCCCTCGCCTGCGGGCGCGATGACCTCGAGCCGGCCACGCAGCGAGTACTCCGACTTCGCCGGGTCATTGACGCTGTAGGGGCGGTAGACGGCCTGGAACCCGTCGCCGAGGTCGATGGCGTACTCCTTGCCCAGGACGTTCGTCGCGCGGGCACCGTCCCAGCTGGCCTGCCCGGTGGTGGTGTCGAGCTTCGGCTTGATCCGGGTGGCGTCCCGCAGCACCGCGACCGCGGTGTCGCTGGACGCTTCGGGCGGCAGGGCGGGCACCATCACCGTGACCAGCGCGGTGCCTTCGTGCAGGAACGGCGCGACATGGTCGATCGGGGTACCGGTCGTAGTGGCGTGCTGCACGGCCTCCAACCGGCCGACGTAGTACTCAAGCATGGCTTGCTCCACTGGGGACGCCGCGTCGCCGAGGTCGGCCGCGAGCCCGGCGATCGCGGCGTCGGCGGCGGCGATCTTCTTCGCGGTCGTCGCCGGCGGCGCCGTCTGCGCGTCGAGGGTGCCGTTGGTGATGTGGTGGCTGACGCTCTTGGCCGCGGCGATGAGCTTCTCGGCGAGAGCGTGCTGCTCGTCGACCGGCAGCCGGCCGGTGACCTGCTGCTCGACCTGCGTCGGAACCATCTCAGGGCTGATGTTGAGCGCATCCAGCAACTTGGCGTCCGCGGCCTCGTCCACCCGCGCGTGCAGCACGATCCGCGGGCCGTCCGTGCTCTCGTAGCTGACCAAGGTGGCGGTGGAAGCGAGCAGGTCGGCGCCACCGACCAGGACCGGCTCCCCGTACGCATGTCCCACATCAGGGGTCAGCGGGATCGGGGTGACCGGCAACTGTCCCGGCTCGACCTCGAGTGGTTCATCGGCGACGGGTACGAGTTCCGGTGCGTCGTCGGCTGGGGCGGGCTGTGCCTCGGTCGCGGTCTCAGCTGGTGTGATGGCGTAGGGAACATGGGTGGTTTTGGCGTTGGTGCCCATCACGTCTTGCCGAGGTGCTGCAGGGCCGCAGCCGAGGAGATCTTGACCTCCTCGGTGAAGAACTTCACGAAGTCACGCCGCAGGTTCTTCTTGCGCTCAACGGCGTAGTCCAGAAAGGACTCCGCGATCTGGCTCGAGGTGACCGCGGATTCCGCGCTGCCGTGAGTCTTCGCCGCCCGGGTGCGCATCGGCGCCACCCACGTGACGTCCTGGCTCGCTCCGGCGTAGGCGGTGGTGTGCAGGGTGGCGCGCCACTCGGCGTCGGGGACGGACTCGAGCCGGCGGATGACCGAGTGCGCGACGGCCGGGTTGACCTGCACGCCCTTGCCGAGTGTGCCGGCCAGGTGCGCGTCGTAGATCTCGTGGTAGACCGCCGTGGTGCTCGGGCGGTAGCCGAGGGCGAGTTTGTCGCGGCCGAAGTTCTTGAACGCCTGGCCCTGGTCGATCGGCACCAGGCCGCCGGCGGGGGTGCGCAGGACGTTGCCGTGGTGGGCGTCGTGGTTGCCCAGCGCCCAGCTGGTGACGTGCAGCCGCACGACCTCGTCGACGTCGGCCTGCGACCAGCTCGCCGGCGTCCCCGACATCGGCTTCGCCCCCGGCAGCAACGGCTGCACGCTGACCGGCTCGCCGCCGACCTTGGTCGCATACACCGGCACCGCCGGGAGTCCAGCCCGCGCCGCCAGCCGCGAGGCCGCGGCCTCGGCTTGGGTTATGGCGCCGGCGTGGGGCTTGCTCTCGCGTTTGGCGATCCAGGTCGTGCCGTCAGGTCCGGTGTGGAGTGTCTTCGGGTGCGTGCCGCCGAGGTTCGCGGGCTGCCCCGTACCGAAGTCCCAGGCCGCGACCGCCGCGGGATCGAGTGGCTTGGGTACAGCGGTGTGCGCGGCCTGGGCGTGCTGCAGGGCAGCGACGAGCTGCGCGTGCTGCATCCCGAACCGGCTGCGCGACGTGCCCGCCACGGGCGAGGCGACCACGGGTTTCAGCTCCGGCTTCGCTTTCAGCGTGCTCTTGATCGTGGTGACGTCGGCCGCCGAGGCGCTCAAGTGCCCTTGTAGGAGCTTCCCGAGCGTTGCCTTGGTCGCGACGCTGGCTTCCGCGGCGGTCGCGACGCCGCTGCCGACGACGAACTTCCGGAGATCGGCGACCTTCTGCTCGTCCGCCCAGGCGAGCACCTTCGATTGACCAGCTTGCAGCACAGCCTGGTGGACCGGCGCGGGTTCGACGGTGTCCCAGGTCGTAGCGGCCGCGTGGACTTCGGCGATCGCGCGCACCTGCTGGACCAGAGCACCGGCCGTCCCGTGATTGAGGGGGCCGGAGTTCCCGGCGAGGACCGCGGAGACTTCTCCCGCGCAGGTCTTCGAGTTGGCCAGCATTGCCGTCCGCTCGGCGACAACACCGCTGATCTCGTCCCGCTCGCCGGCCGGCGTCGATGCCCGCAGCAGCTGCAGCACCTGGTGAGCGCCCAGCGTCTGGAGCTGGTTGTCGTCGAGCTGTCCGCCGAGTTTCGCGGTCGCTACGGCCGTGCTGAGCTGAGCTGCGGTGACCGACCCCAGCAGGTGGTCGACCTGGTGGCGAGCCGCCGCGGTCGCGGCGCTGAAGTCGCCGGCCAGGGCGGGATTCTGCGCGGTGGCGATCTGGTTTTCCCAGTGCAGCAGCGTCGCGATCTTGTCCGGCGTCGCTGACGGGCCTTGCTGGGCGACGACCGCGACGAATGTGTCGAAGTCCGCCTGCACCGCGGCGAGGTCAGCCTCGGTTGCCGGCCAGCCCTCGAACCCGGGCGGTAGCGCCGCGGCGGCGGCCGCGATGTTCCATTCGCTCAGCGTCTTGCCGTTGACGGTCTCCCCGGCACACAGCGCGGCGTGCCGGGCGTGGGCGAGCGCTTGAATCTTCTTCTTGGCTTCGCTGCCGGCGGGCGTGGACGGGTCCAGCCACACCGCCAGCGGATGCGGCGCCTGCCCGGCGATCCCCACAAGTTCTGGATGATCGAACCCCGCTGCCGCGGCGATCTCGGCGAGCTCCTCAGGGGTCAAGCCAGCCAGGTACTCGGCCGTGAGAACCTGCAACTGCTGGTGGTAGGGCCCCGCCGCGGTGTCGGAAACCTGACTCTCGGCGGCAAGCGCGGCACCGACCGCGGCAGAGAACAGCCCGAAGCCTCCGACCGGGTTGTCGGGGACGTCGATCCCTGGCGGTCCGTACGGGTCGTCCGGATCAACACCGCCCTGCACGATGCCGGCGACGAACTTGAGGTTCTCCTCCGCAGTGTCCGCCGGCTCCTCGGTGTGCGCGCAGACGGCCGCGAAGTGCTGCAGCAACGCGTCATCGCCAGCGCTTGGCGCGTAGGCCTTCGGGCCCGCCGGAGCGACGGCATAAGCGGCGTGGTCGGTCTTCGCGTTGGTCCCCATCGCAGCGCCCGGCGGCTAGCGTGCCGATCCGAGGATGTCGTCGACCTGCGCCCGCACCGCCGCTTCGAGCGTCGCGTCCGGCACGATCGGCTCGACCTCCGCGGCGGACGCGACGAGCGTCTCGGCCCAGAACGGCATCCGCTCGAGGACCTCCTGCGGGCCGGCGCCGGCGAGGCGTTCCCGCCAGATCCGGCCGGCTTCATACTCGCGCGGGATCCACTCGACGAAACTCTCGGTCTTCTCGATGCCGAGGACTCCGACCGCGGTGACCGCGGCGCCGTACTCGGGTGACCAGCCCAGCAGGACCCACAGGCGCATCAGCTGCCTCCCCCGGTGGTGACGGACTCGTGCGGAAACAGCGACGCCATGTAGCGGACCGAGTGGGCGAAGGCGTCCGGGATGCGCGCATGGACGTCCTGGCGGCCGTCGGCGGTCATCACGGCGCCGTGCATGGCGTACTGGGCGGGGTTCTGGCTGATCACGACCAGCCGATCGCCGAACAGCTCGAGCGCGGTCTCGATCCGGTCCCGCCTCGACAACCCGGTCAAGAACACCACCAGCGTCGGCGGGAGGTTCTCGGCCAGCCAGGACAAGCCTGGCAGCGCCCAGGTCTGCCAGTTCGTGTTCTCCCGCACGGTCTGGACGTTGACCGCGACCGCCGCCGGCCCGGTCTCGACGACCCAGTCGGTCAGGCGGCGCAGGTCTTCGAGCCGGTACCAGTACAGGTTCGGCACGGTCGGGATCTCGGCGGCAGCGAACTCGGCGGCGATGATCAGCGAGCGGCGCATGTTGATCAGGTGCTCGGCGCGGGGCCAGTTGCCGTAGATCGAGTAGTTCGGCGCCAGCACCAGCCCGAACCGCAGACCGGCGATCCGGCCGATGAGGTCGTCGCGGCGGCGGGCGGTCCAGAAGGCCTCGACGAGCGGGTCTTCCCCGTATCCACTCAGGACAGTCAGCGCGGTGTCCGGAACCTCCAGGATCTCGGTCGCGGTCCGGCCGTCGCTCCAGCGCGGGTAGAGCGTGTGGGTGCGAGGAGAAAACACCCGCCGCAGCCCCACCGCGTACGCCGGCCACCGCACGACCGCATCGAGCTCGGCGACGCTGGAACCGTCAACCTGCGGGACAAAGGACGGGAACGAGGCCGGCAGCGGGGTGGTGACGGTGAGATCGTCGAACTCGAGTGTGCCGCCGACGTCGCGCATCCAGACGTCGATGTCGGTGCGGGAACCGCAGCGAATCGGGCACGCCCGGCAGACCGTGCGGGCGCAGCCGCAGTAGGCGCAGTCGGAGTTGCAGCCGGAGCACAACGGCGCGATGGCGACTGCAGGCTCGGCCTCCGAATACCACGGGCAACGCCGGCAGTCGCACCGCGCCGCTGGCGCATTGGGCATGCCAAGGAAGGTGCTCACGCGACCCCTCCCTTATGGAGGAAGTCGCTGAGCTGATCCAGCAACAGCGCGACCGAGCCGCGGTCATGCTCGCCCAGCTCAGCTCCCTGTATCAGCGCGAGAAGCAGCTGGCGCAGGGCAGCGAGAGCACGCTCGACGAGCCGGGAGTCAACCCCGGAGACCTGTCCCTCAGGCTTGGCGCGGAGCTTGTCGGCGCGAGCGGCGTCGGCTTGCTCCTGAACGCGCTCGGCCTGGACCAGGGCTTGGTCCGCGCTCAGCTCTTCGTCGGCGCTGGCCGCGGCGAGCGCCGACGGCAGCAGCCGGGTCCGGCCGGTGTGTTTCACCGCGGCCCAGATGTCCGCAGCGGCTTGCTCCCGGCCACGGCGCAGCTCGACGAACCGGATCCGGGTGTGCAGCGACACCTTCGCCTCATCCATCTCCTCAGCGACCTCGCGAGGCATCTCCGCGAACGCCCGGACCAGCTCGCGGGCCTTGCGCGGGCTCAGCTGCAGACCGAGCCGGCTCAAGACCTCCGCCCACGGCGCGGCACAGCGCTTGTCGCTCCCGCGAATGCGCTCTATCGCGGCGAAGCGCGCGATCGGGTCGTCGATCGCATAGACCTCGGCCGGGACGGCGTGGCCGCCTGCCAGCAGCTTGCCCAGCAGGACAGCGCAGCGGTCGAGCACCAACGCGGCGGCGAGCTCGCCCGGCCGCAGGCTTTCCCGGGCGAGGTTCTCGACCAGCTGCCAGATCCGCCGTTCCTCGTCTGACAGCGGGCCCGGGCAGACCACGGCGGGCAGCGCGGCGAAATGCGGGTTATCCGGCCGGTGCACTGCACCCCACCGGCACGCGCGCAGCCGCCGCTCCCCCGCGGCCAGCTTCATCGCCGGATGCGACCCGTCACCCGCATCGACCTCCTCGACCAGCACCGGCTGCAGCACGCCGACGCTCGCGATCGAGGAGATCAGATCCGCGAGATCGGCCGGCGTGGTGGCATCGCCAGGGAGCCGGCCCTGCAGGTCAGTGAACGGCGTGCCCTCGCCACGCAGCGGCAGCAACGCGAACCGGCGTTGCCGCAGCCGCGGCGACAACCCGAACTGCGCCACGACCTCGGTCGGCGCCTCGGTCATGACAGCCTGCCGAACACAGTCACCCACCGCGGATCGCCGAGCAACGGCATCGCCACCGGCTTCAACGGGCCGTGCTCCAGGAGCCGGGGCAAGGTCGTCGCAACCATGTCGACCCGCCCCGCCGCCGTGCTCACCACGGGCATGGCCTGGGCCTGAGCGCGCAGGTCGGCAAGCCGGCGCTCGAGCACGGCCTGGTAAGCGCCGGACAGGACGATCAGAACTCGCGGGAACCGGGAGTACCGCTCCCGCCATGCCGGCTTCCGGCCTGATCCGGCTGGGGCGGGGTCGTGGTAGCGGATGTAGCCGACGAGCTTGCGGGCCAGCCGAGCGACCGGCATCGTCGCGCGGTCCAGCTCGACGAACAGCGTCCGCTGCGACCGCCTGCCAGCCTCCTCGAGCACGTAGTGCAGGACGGCGTCGGCGATCACGACCCCGCGCCGGTCTCCCGCCCGGTCACGGAACGGGTGCGCGACCTCCGGTGTCCAGGACAACGGACCGCACTCGTGGCCGTGCTCCCTGGCTGTCTCGACGAAGACGAGACCGGTCTCGACGACGTCGAGAGTGTGCTCCTGCAGCAGGTGCGCGACCGCGGTGCCCGGCAGCCGATACGCACGCGCGTCGACCGCCCCGGCCGCCTCGACGACCTCCGCTCCCGCCGGGGTGACGTGCCAGGTGCGGGGCCGGTGCTCCCGCGTGATCCGGTCGGCCAGCCCGGCTTGCCGCAGGCCGGCAAGCCTCGCGCGCACGGTGACCGGGGACAGCGTCGGGGCCACCAGCCGCCGGACTTGCTCCGTGGACACCAGCCGATGCCAGTAGAGAACAGTCAGGGCCTCACGCTGGAAGACGTCCACGATGATCACTCCACGCTCGAAGTCAGGTCGATGCCGGCACCGCTGCCCCGGGTCGGCGGACGTCCACGCCGCGGCGACAGGGCCGGCCGCACGGCCTGTAAGGCATCGAGGATCCGGTCATCCAGGTCCTCGAGCTCGTCGAGGACCTCACCGATCGGGCGGCGCGCGAGGTTGGCGTCGAGGGCCTGGTCGACCTCGTCGTTCCACTCCGGGTGGAAGTGCTCGGCGAACTCGTCGTCGACGTGCAGGCCGCGGATCTTGAACGGCGTCGTGCGCTGGCCCCCGAGGGTGACGGTCACGACGTGGTGGAACTGCTCCAGCTCGGTCACGGTCGCCGGCTGGACCAGTCCGCCGAACTCGCGGGCCACGGTGCGGGCGCCGTCGATCGCGGCGGCCGAGGTCATCAGCAGCGACTGGTTCTGCAACAGGGCCCGCCGCGTCTCCGCGGCGAGCCGGTCGGGCATCTGGTTCATCGCGTGCAGCGCGACCCGGTACTTGCGCAGCTGCTCGAGGATCGCGGCAAGGTAGCCGCGGGAGGCGCCGTCGACCGCGGCGAGCTCGTCGACGAACGCGTCGCACCTGCGCCGCTGCTCGACCGGGGTGTCGGCGCGGGAGCGGCCGGCGCGGAACAGGTCGTAGATCATGAACGACGTGATCAGCTTGTTCGTCTCGCCGGTCCCGGTGGTGCAGACGAACACGATCCGCCCGGTATCCATCGCGCGCCGCACGTCGTAGGTCGTCACGGAAGAGCCGAGGAACGCCGAGAGTGTCGGGCTGGTCCGGAGCCGGTTGATGATGTTGGTGACGACCGTGGTCGCGTCCGGGGCCAGCTTCGGGAACGAGTCCGTCCAGTACCGGCGCACGCTCGGCTTCAGCACCGGCAGGACCGAATCGCGCCAGGTCTCGTCGTCCAGCAGGGCCGGGATCTGGAAGATCGTCGGCGCGCAGTCCGCCGGGAGCCGCATCGCGAGGTAGCACAGCGCCTCGCAGGCCTTGGTGAGGATCGACTTTGCCCGCGGTGCGGCGTCGCCCCACCCCAGCGCTGCGGCGAACGAGGTCACGACCGCGTCGACGCGGTCTTCGATGTCGGACTCGGTGAAGCCCTGCATGCTCAGCGGGTTCCATCCGGGCAAGCGCTTGCCCCGGCCGCGGACGTCGAGGTTGACCTCCCACAACCGCGCCCGAAGCCCCGGATCGGAGAGATACGGCTTGGCGCGCTTCCAACCGTCGGCGTGCGGGTCGAGGAACCACACGCCGCCGCCGAGCCGGGCGATCTCGATCGCCTGGGCCAGGGCTTCTTCAGTCTTCCCGAACCCGGCCTTGCCGAAGCGGGCGGAGAACAGCAGCTCGCGCAGGGGCACGCCGACCAGTCGCTCGTCGCCGTTGACGTCGGTGACGTAGCCGAGCCGCACCAGTCCCGTCCCCGGCCGGTACGTCGGGATCTCGCGCGGCGCGGGGAGTACCCAGCCGCGGCTGCGAGCGATCGCCGGTGATTGGCAACGCCCGGACGGCGGCTTCAGCAGGCCCGCGATTTCGCTGGTCGTCACCAGCGATCCCGGCCGCGGCTTCGCCAGCCCGGTCCGGAAGCGACGGTCGAACAGCCAACGCACTCCCGCGGTGTCCGCGCCGAAGTGCCAGCCGAGGACCCGCGGGCCGCGGACCCGCCAGTAGTTCTCACCTCGGAAGATGTCGAACGCGCCGATGACGCTGCGCAGGTGCGCCTGAGCCCGGCCTGGGATTTCCGAGACACAGCGGATCAGGACCTGGACGGCGAATACCGGCTCGTCGGTCTCGAACTTGTTCTTCACTCGTTGAGGCGAGGGTGTCACATTCCGGGAACGCCCGCTGGCCTGCGCGCGAGCGATGGGTAAGAACTCACCAAGCAGTTCCGCGGCGACGTCGGCGACTACGCCGAACGGCCTCACACTGTTTCCCCCGGAATGCTGCATGACCCGACGAGCGACGTGGCGGATACGCGCCGGCGTCAACGGGATCAGATCAAGGCAGACCTGCACCGACTCACCGAGATCGACGCGAACGTCACCGAATGCGTTCGCCAGAGTCTGAAGTGGATCGTCCGGCCGGATCGGCAAGGCACACAAGGGAAGGTGCGCAGACCGCGCCAGCATGAGCTCGGCTCGCGCCACATGAACTTCCGGCGAAGACGGCTGACGATGCACGGCGGGTTCTCCTCCCACGAAACGGTTTGCACCATCAGTCACGGGAGGCTCCGCACGGTTTTGATGCAGTCAACGGCGGGGGTGACTTTTCCTTTCCAGCGGTGTTGTGGATACACTCGCTGACAGAACATCGCAGAATCTGCAACTTGCAGGTGTTCCTGGACGCACATCCACCCCGAGGAGCATTCAATGGCACAGAAAGTCCTCGTCGAGATCCTCGACGACATCGATGGCGGCGCCGCCGCCCAGACCGTGCAGTTCGGCCTTGACGGCGTGACCTACGAAATCGACCTCTCTGACGACAACGCTACCGCCCTGCGCGACGAACTGGCCCGCTTCATCGGCGCCGGACGCCGTATCGGCGGCCGCAAGGTCCGTGTCGCCACCGGTCAGTCGACCACGAGCAGCGCCTCCGACCGCGAGCGCAACCAGCAGATCCGTGCCTGGGCCAACGCGAACGGCTACGAGGTCTCCGAGCGGGGACGTCTCTCCTCCGAGGTGGTCTCCGCCTACGAGCAGGCCCAGGTCGCCGAAGCGGAAACACCCGCCCCGCGGAAGCGCACTTCACGCAAGAAGGCCGCCGCCTGACCGTCGTGGCCAGCAGATCACTAGGGAGAGATCACCGCTGTCGTCCCGTCGGCGGCGAGGAGACATCACCCTCGCCGCCGACGCAGGACATTTCACCCTCTGCCATCGCCGCCCGCCGGATCTCGACGTCGGGGTAAACGAGCTTGTTGAGCACACCGGTTACCGACTCGCGCCCCTCCACGCTCATCACCATCTTCCCGAACTCCGGATCCGTACTGAACCGGACCCGCACCCCCACCACCGACTTCGGCACCCACCCACGCACCGGCCGCACCCGCCCCAGCTGGTGCGCGAACGCGAGCACAGCTTGCGGCGACGGATCGAACGTCGCCGTCGGCAGCAGATCGAACCGGACACGGGAGCGGAGGTGGTGGGAACGAAGGTGTCGGTGGAGGACGAAAACCGCGATCAGGATCGCGGCCGCGACGGTGGTCACCCACCAGAACGCGCCGCTCGCGACCACGTCGCCCGGACGGAGCGCCTTCGGCGCGCTGTTCCCCAGCATGACCTGACGGCCATGCGTACCGGGGAACATGTCGGCATTCGGAGCGAACCCGGAAATCGGCTCGTGAGCTGCGAAAGTCCACGTCTGGCTCGGAGAAGCGAACGCTTGGCCAACGTAGTAGCCAAGGATCGCTCCAGCCATATCAGCCACACTCATGTCAGGCCGCCTCCTCACTTGCCCTGATGAGGCGAGACACGTCCATCAGCCGGCTGCCTCGATGCGCGCGTCACGCTCCGGTGGCCGGCATTTGTCTAGCCGTTGGGTCTCGCTTCGCGGGGCAGCGGAATGGGCTCGTCGTAGCCAGCGCTGTCAGTGACCCACGAGAGGACCGTGAGGGACTGGTCCAGCGAGGCACGATGGCGTTCCGGGTCGTCCTCGGTCAGGGCGTGGCGCAATCGGATCGCCTCGTCGATCGCCGACAGCGCCAGCGTCCAATCTCTCTGGATACCGTACGCGACCGCGAGGTTGGTCAGGCTTGTCGCCAGGGCCTCCGAGGTCGTGGCCGGGTCGCCGGCCCGGTGCAGGTCGACGGCATCCCTTGCCGCTGCGATCGCTTCCGGCCACCGTTCTTCGACACCAAGCCACAAAGAGAGGTTGTTCAGGACGTTCGCCAATGCGGTCGTCCGTGGCTCGGCCTCCGCTCGGTGAATGGCCGCGGCTTCGGTAGCCGATTCGATCGCCGCCGCCCCGCTGCCCAGGTCGGCTTGGAGGACCGCGAGGCAGTGCAGTGCGTCGGCAAGATCCTTTTCACTGCCGGGGATTTCACGCCGGACTCGCACTGCCCGGGTCGCTGCCGCCATCGCCTTGTCCTGCTGTCCGGCTTCCGCGAACAGGCCGGCGGCGATCAGCAATTGGTTCGCCAGGAGTGGCTGGTGCTCGTCCGGCCGCGACTGCGCGAGTCTTTCACAGGTCATGACGACTTCTTCCGCGCACGCCAGCGCTTCGGCCGCTCGGCCGAGTGCGGTCAATGCGTGGGTTCGGACGGCCAGGCTCCGCGCCAGGTCGGAAAGGTGGGCGTCCGGGCGCGCGTCGGCCAGCTCGCGGAGGATGGCGACCGCCTCGTCGATCGCGTCGAGGGCCTCGGGGTGACGGTCGGCGTCACGCAGCAGGATGGCGAGGTTGCGCAGTCCGCGGGCGAGCTCCGGCAAGTAAGCGCCGGACAGCCTGTCGACCAGGCCGCGCCGGATGCTGATCGCTTTGTTCGCGCTGCCCAAGGCGGCTTCTCGGCGGTGCAGCTCGCCGAGAATGGTCGCCAGGTTGCCCAGGCTGGTGGCCAGGTGCGGCAGGTGCGTGTTCGGCCGGCCCTGCACCAGCCCGTGGTACATGTGGACCGCGTTGCCGATCGCCTCCAGTGCCTCTTCCTGCCGGTCCAGTTCGGACAGCCGGTTCGCGAAGTTGTTCAGGCACGCGGCCAGGCCAGGCAGGTACGCTTCCGGGCGCACTTTGGCCAGTTCGATGTACGCGCTGGTCGCGGCGGTGATCGTGATGAAGGCGTCGGTTTCCCGGCCGAGCGGGCCGAGCCGGATCGACAGGTTGTTCAGCAGGTCGGCGAGGCTCGCGTCGCGTGCCAGCGGGTCGTCCACGGGCATCTCGTCGTAGCGTTCCAGCAGCCGTTCGATGAGCAGGGCGGCGTAGCGGGCCAGGATGCGGCTCTGATCCGGCAATTCCCGGACGAGCTGTTCCAGCACACCGATGCTCGTCGCGGGATCCGTGACGATGTCGTCCAGCGCCGTCAACAGTGGTTGCGGTGCAGCGACCTGCGTCGCGGCCCGGAGTGCGGGCACGGCGAGTGCGCCGGCGTGCTCCACGCACAGCCGCGTCAGGAACTCGCCGACCCCGGCACCGTGCGCCGGATGCGCGGCCGCACGTGCGCAGACGGCCACGAGACGGGCACCCTCGTCATCCGACGCCTCACCGGCGAAGGACGCCACGACCGCGGCCCGGTTCGGATCGCGCAGGATCCGCCCGACCAGCCATTCGGCCAACCGGTCCGGACGCACGCTGTCGAACGCCCGCCTGCCGTCCGAGGACGGGTACAGCCCGGCGAGCCACTCGACTACCTGCTGCCGCCGATCCTGGGACTGATCGGCCAGGCCGGGCACCCGGTCCAGCAGCGCATCGACGTCCGGCACGGACGGTGGCCCCAGGAGCACCGCGGCCGCGATCACGTTGTCCAGGGTGGTCTGGCTCATCGCCGGGAGCAGGCCACGTGCGACGGCCGTCGTACGCCAATAGAAGCTCTCGTGGCCCAGGAGCCGGTCCTCGGGCGCCTGCCCCAGGTCACCGGTGTCCTCCAGGGAACGCGGAGCGTCCAGCAGGTCGGTCAGCGCGGTCATGTGCAGGGCGAGCACCGAGTCCATCGCCTCGCTGTCGTAGTGCCCCGTCCGCGCGAGTTCCGCACCGACGCCGGCCCAGTCGATCGCCCGGCCGGTGTTCATCCCGGCCAGCGCCGTCGCGAACGACACCACCGCGGACCGGTAGGTCTCACGTCGGCCGGCGAGCGTGGTGTCCAGGGGCGGCAGCTCGGTGATGGACGCGCGCGCGATCAGGGCACGGGCGGACTCGCCGGCGTCACCGAGCTGCTCCCACCACGAGCCGGCGGTCCGGGCCAGCAGCAAGATCCGGACCGCGGGGGCAGCGTGTCGCCGGCTCAGCGCACGCAGAAGGTCGGCCACCTGCTGCACCCGCGACTCCGCTTGGTCGACGACGACCAGGACCGGCTCGACGACGTCCGCAATCACCTCGAGCGCCGCGCCTGGCGCGCGCTCACCGAGCCAGAGCACCACCCGGTCGCGGTCCCGCAGCCGGACGGCGAACTCGTGCGCCAGCCGTGTCTTGCCCTGGCCGCCCTGGCCGTGCGCGAGCCAGACGCCTGTCCCGGCCTCGTCCGCCCAGGTGGCGAGCCGGGCGAGGAGGTCATCCCGGCCGTGGAATGGCACGACCGCGTGATGCGCGTGCAGCAGGCCGGCGGGCGTGATCACGTCGGCCCGGCTGCCGGCCACGTCGTCATCGGCGAGCCCAGCCAGCTCGATCCCGTCGAACGCGACCGGAGCGGGTCCGTGCTCTTCCAGCGTCATGCGGAACGCCGGGTCGCGGTAGAGCCGGTGCGCCGGCACTGCTTCGAGGACGCCGTGCCGCCAGCCGGCGGGATCGCTCGCGACCACGCCGACCAGCCGGTCCGCCGCGAACACCGCGGCGCCGGACATCCCGCCCCAAGGCGAGCGGCCGCGTGCGGAAGACTCCGGCGGCGGACCGTCGAGGCGGATCAGGTAGCGGTCTCCGACCATGCGGTCGCCGGGATTCAGCGTCCCCTCGGGCTGCGCCAGCTCGATCGGCCGGTCCTTGCGCTGCACGATGTCCGGCACACCCCAGCAGCGACAGCGGATCCCGGGGCGGTGGGTGACCGGACGGCCCCAGCGGACCAAGCCGTCGGAGGGCTGGTCCGCCGGCCAGCCGAGATCGTCGACCAGAACCAGTGCCGCGTCGCGATCCTCCTCAGTACCACACCACACAACCCGGCCGGTGCTTGTTTCAGAACTACCGGGCTGAAAGAGCGACACCGGGGCAGCCGGCGCACCGACCACGTGTGCCGATGTCAGCACCAGACCGGGCCCGAGCAGGTAACCGGAGCCCGGTCCACCCGAGCCGGTCACCGCGACCACACTATCGCGCAGCATCGATGTCAGCGCCCGACGCCGGACAGATCCCCCGGGCCTGCCGGACGATCCGGGTCGCCCGACACCAGAAGATCACTGCCGTCGGCACGCCGTGGGGTCAATGTCAGGCGAACCCGCTGTGTGCGTCCTCGCGCGAGCCCGGCTTCGCCGTCGGCGGTGACGACCCACGCTTTGAACCCGCTCTTGACCTTCGCGTCCTTGCGCAGCTCGACCGAAAACTCCAGCTCGATCGGCCCGACAGCCAGTTCCACGTCGTGCCCGGCGCCCCACGCGGCTGCCTCGATCAACTCGTCCCGCAACGCGGCAACTGCATGCGCCAACTCGATTTCCATGCCAACTCAGTCGCCGTAACCCAGTCCGCCGCTACAGCTGCCGACGGATCGGGCACGTCGGCCGTTTGGCAAGCCACGTCATTTGGCCACAACGAGCGATCAGAAGCCACTTGGTCGTGTGGCGCCAAGAGGTTTTCCCATGCGGTCGATCCGAACCGGCTTGCCGAAGTCCGGCGCGTTGATCATTGAATGGTCCGAGATGACCAGCCCGACGTGGGTGATGTGGCCCGTGCTTGTTCCGAAAAACACGAGGTCCCCCGGCTGGCTATGGTCGGGAGCCACGCGGGGACCTGCAATGTACTGGGTTTGGGCCGTGCGCGGCAGATCGATCCCGGCTGCAGCATAGGCCGCTTTCGTGAGGCCCGAGCAGTCGAACCCTCGATCGCCATTGGCTGGGCCGTTACCACCCCAGACATATGGCAGGCCCAACTGGCTGCAGGCGAACTGGATCGCGGCATGGACAGCGTCATTCGGCGCCTGCACCGCGCCGCAGCTGTACTTCTCCGCCTGATCGAGGACCTTTCGGACGTACCACTCGGCGTGGTTGTAGGCGAAGATCGCGGCGTGCAGGTCGCGGCCGTCGCGGGCTCCGGAGTCGCAGAGATAGGCCGCTGCGGCGTAGATCGCATCGTGCGGGTTGTACCGAGACGGCGGGTGCGCACCGCCAGGCGGGATCGGGTGGCGAGCGACGACACCGTCGAACGTCGACTGAAGGAACTGCATCGGGCCGCCGGCTTTGGCGCTGTTTTCCCCGCTGTGGACGCCGGGGAGCTGGGAGCGGCCGTGGTTGGTTTCGATCTTGCCGATGGCGGCGAGGATCGTCCAGTCGAGGCCGGGACAGGTTTGGGCGGCTTCGCGGTAGAGGGCGAGGTAGTCGGCCGGGATGTCGCCTACCTGGCCGCCGTTTGGCACGGCTGCTGAGTTCGAGTCGCCGGCTCCGGCGAGCGTCGTGAGCAGGACGACGACGATCAGGACGCAGACGGCAGGCGGGCCGAGCAGCAAGACCACGGCCACGCAACCCCAGCGGGCCGGGTGTTCCCGAAGCTGGTCTCGTGCGGTCTCGGCGGCTCGCAGGGCGAGCAGCGGGTTCACTGGCGGCCGGCGGCGTTGCCGAGCCGTTCGCGCAGCCGCTGCGCCCATGGGACGGGCGGCGGAAGCATCGCGGGTGGGAGTGTGGTCTCCGCCGGTGTCTTCGTGATGAAGCCGCGCCCGCGGGCAGCAGCCCCGAGGTCAGTGCCGGTGAACGCCGGTTTACGCCCGGTCGCCGGCGGCGTCACTCCGGCGGACTCCTCGCCGAGGTACGTCGACGCTGCCGGCTTCTGCCCGCCTGAACGGTTGCCGAGTGCGGTGAGCACGGTGGCGGCCGCGTGCCACGCGGGTCGCGCTCCCGTCGCCGTTCCGAGATTCCCGGCGTAGGCGGTGGCGTAGGTCTTCGCGGCGTCGGCTCGGCGAGCCAGTGCCGCTTTAGCCATACCGGCTTTCGCGGTGAGTGCAGTTTGCGCGCGCTGCGCGGCCTGCGGCCACGAGACCGGCGCGCCCACGGTGTACTTGAGCACCTGTCCCCCGGCCTGCCCACCGGTGCGGCCCGCAGCGACCAAGCGCTCCTTAAGCCGTCCGACCGGCGCGAAGGTCTCCGCGAATGCCGACGTCCCGGCCTTGGCCGTGCGGGCGAACCGATCCGGACCTGCGGGGGCGACCGGCGTCGGCAACGCTTTCGGAGCGCTTCGAGGTCGCCCCAGCCGCTGGAGCCGAGAGTTGAGCTGGCCGCGGACCCGCTGGAGGTTCGCGGCGAGGCGTTTGCGGAAGAGGAAGCCGGAGAAGACGACGAGGTCGATGACGGCGAACCGGACCAGCTGCGGGCCGAGGTCGGCCAGCATGAGCGTGCGCAGCAGCACGGTCATGACGGCGAGGAAGACCATGCCGGCCAGCAGCCGGGCGATGGTGGCGGCGATCGAGCTGACACGGTAGGCGAGCTGGTGCTGCATCGAGGGCACCAGCGCGGCGACCAACGCGAGCGCGAGCAACAGGCCCTCGAACAGCAGCAGGTACGGGGCCAGGACCTGGACGGTGTTCAGGCAGATCACCAGGATCGCGAACAGGACCATCGCGACCGCGTACAGCCAAGCTCCGAGGGTGCGGTCGCCGTCGGCGACCTCGTTGTACTTGCCGTAGTCGCCGGGGCAGCCGTCGAGTTCGCGGGCTTTGGTGCTGTCGTCCTTGCCGGACCACGGCCCGTCGTCGAGGACGCGCTTGACGGAGTACTGGCAGGCTCCGGCGATGCCTTTGACGCGGCTGATCGGGGTGCCGTAGTTGAGCGTCTCCCACGGCGTGACCAGCAGGTTGTCGATGAACGCCTGACCGATCGGCGCGGCCGGGTTCCCGGTGCTGCCGGGTTCCTGGCCCATGATGACGCTGGAGACATCGGCGGCGAGATCGCGGGACAGGGACAACACACCGTCGTCACCGACGAGGACGTCGACAGGGTGGGTGAGGATCGCGACGGCGAGAACGTTGACCGCGATGGTGGACGCGGTTTCCCGCCAGGCCCGGGTGGTGAGGCCGCGGGCGAACAGCAAGCCGAGGTAGCAGGTGGCGATGAGCATCGCAATCTGGCGCAGCTGCAGGTCGCCGATGACCGAGGTCTGCCAAATGCCTTCGAGGTCGCGGGCCGGTGCTTTGATCCAGTCGAAGACCTGGGTGGAGGCCGCCCACTCGGTGAACCAGACGGAGAACCCGACGGCGTACTTGCCGAGTGCGAAGCCGATGTTGCCCAGCCACAGCCAGATCGCCGGCATCGGGTTGTCCAGCAGGCTGGGCAGGTTGGCGAAGAGGTCGTAGTGGTGCAGGGCGCGGCCGTAGCCGTCGTCGATGCTGAAGATCCCGCCAAGGTGGACGTGATGCCCGGGGCCGTCCTGTAAGGGCAGCGGTGGCGCGTCCGGATCCGGCTGCGGCGCTGGTTCATCTCCCGGCAGCCACAGGCACGTCGGATAAGGCTCGCACGGGTTCTGTGGGCGCGAGGTGGTCGGCTCCGGCGGGTTCGGCGCCAGAGGAAGCGTTTGCGCCGTCGCGGCTTGGGGCGTGAACAGTCCGATGAGGACGATCACCGCGGCGAGCGCAAGAACGCGGGTTCCGCCGGCCGTGCACTTCATCGCCAGTCGCCTCCAGCCTCGTCGTGTCCTGTTAAGACACGGCTGGCGGAGCGATGTTCAATGCGCCTGGTGGCCCCGGGTGACGGACGGCGTGGTCAGGACGGCGTCCGGCAGCGTGCGGTACGGCTGGGTGACGACCTTGACCTTGCCAACGCGGCCAGCGTGGTCGCGCACCAGGAACTCCCCTGCTCGGGCTCGGCGCTCGTCTTCGCCGCCGGCCGGGTTCAACGGGGAGAGGTCCTTGGTGACGATCTCGTGGTAGCGGGTGTCAGCGGGGTCGACGCCGAGCCAGGCAAGGCCGCTGCGGGCAAGACTGTTGTCGCGATGGCGACCGAGGAACCGCACCGCGATCAGGCCGCGCAGGACGTCGTCGCCGAGGTCTTTCGGTGCGTGGGAGCCGAAGGCGGCGTCGGCGCCGTGTTTGCGGCCGTCGCGGACGAACTCGAGCGCGATCTGCTGGCCCTCGGGGGTGCCGGTGACGTTGTAGGCCTCGTCGCAGATGAACTCGCCCCACCGGCCCGGGGTGAAGCAGATTTCCTTGGCGATCGCGGCGATGAGCAGGTGGAAGGCGCGGCCGAAGAGCTTGCGCGGCGGGATCCGGGCGGCCATCCGTTCGTTGCTCATCTCGAGCGCGCTGGGGAGCGGGATCTCGTTGGTGCAGAACACCACCATGTCGGCGCCGAACAGGTCGACCGGCGTCAGCTCCGGATCGAAGATCGGCCGGGTGATCGGGTCGCGCCGCAGCCGCTCGAGCCGATCCGCGAGCGCCCGAGCAGCGGGGTCCCGTTCACCGTGTCGCCGGAGCGTGTCGACAAGCCGATTGCTGGATGCCTCCGGGTGACCACTGACGTCATCAAGTCCGCGGCCGAGTGCGTCCCGTTCGGCGGAGTTGGACTCCAGGTCGAGCCAAGACGCGAAGAACGTCTCGGCGATCCCGGTGCTGGACTTGCTGGCGCTGCGGAAGACGCGCAGCGGGTCGCACGAGTGCTGCAGTTCGGCCGCGGCGGGCCGGTCGTCGAGATTGGGGTCGATGATGTCGACGATCGGTGCGTTGCCGGGCAGCGCGGCGGCGACGGGTGCCCATTCGCGGCTGCGGGTCCGGTCGATGACGATCACCCGCCCGTCGAGCATCAGCCGGACAACCGCGGCGACGTTCTTCAGGATCACCGATTTCCCGGCGCCGAGCTCGCCGATCACGGCGATGCCGCCGGAGGAGTCGTGGGTGGGGCCGTAGGTGGGGTCGAGCAGGAACGGGGTGATGGCGCCGCCATCGACGGTCAGCCCGAACAGCGCGCCGGCGGGGTCGCCGAAGTCGGTCGCCGAGACCGGCAGCAGCATCGCGGCGTCGGTGGCGAGGAGGTTCTGGCTGCACTCGCGCACCACCATCGGCGTCCGGCTCCCCGGCAGCAGCGCCTGGTAGAGCTGCCGCTGACCGCCCAGCGGCCGTTCCCACCGGTACTCCCCGCCCAGGAACGCCTGCCGCAGCGCCTTGGCACGCGCGTCGGCTTCCTGGCCGGTGGCGCCCCAGACACCGGCGACGACGCCGACTTCGAGGTCGATCTCGGTGGAGCTGGCACCGAGGCGGGCGTTCTTGTGCTGGATCTCCTCCTGCGCCGAGACCACGTCCGCCGGGACGCCTGCGGTGTCGCCGGCGTGCTCCTCGTCCTGGCTCATCAGGTCGCGGGTGCGGCGCCGGTTGGCCGCGCGGGCCTCCTCGTTGGAGCGGGCGGTGATCCGCAGCGCGTAGTCGACGCCGAAGCCGATGTCGGCGAGCCGGGCGAGGATCTCGTGCCCGGGGAAGGTGAACGCCCGGGGCATCTCGGCCAGGACGAGGTAGGCCTGGTAGCTGGCGACGGCGCCGTCGTCATGCGGGGTCACGCACTTGACGAACCGGCGGTTCAACAGCCCCAGCGGCCCCCAGCCCGCCCGGTCCTCGGGCGGGTCGGTGCGACCGCCTTCGTCGAACACGCACGAGCGCAGCACCGTCAGCCGCGCGCGCCCGCTCCCTCGCCGCACTGTGGCGCCGGTGTTGTGCACCGCGGTCGTGCGGTCGAGCTGGGGCTCGTCGACGCCACGGACCGGGGCGCGACACAGCCACCACAGCAGCTCGGCTTCCGTCGCCGGCCGCAGCGGGACGGAACCGCCGAGCTCTTGCGCCGCGACCCGAGCCCGCTCCCGGCCGACCGTGAGCGCGGCAACCGACGCTGGACGGGCCGGAAGACCGAGCTGTTCGGCCAGCGCTGCGCTCGTCGCCTTGAGCATGGCCTGGGCACCCGCTCTCCAGCCGTGCCCGGCCAGGGGCTTGGCGAGCCAGTAGCTGCGGCCGAGGACATCGAGAGTGTCGAGCTGGTCCCAGGCGTTGTGGACGGTCTCCGCCCAGTGCGGGTTGGCGTCTAGGTTGATGCCCTCGAGGCAGCGCTGCACGATCGCGTGGGCTTGGACCTGCTCGCACAGCGACGCGATCATCACCTCGCCCCGCAGCGACTTCATCAGCGTCACGGTGCGGTCGTAAAGTTCCCGCAGCTGCCGTCCCGCGGAGCGGGCGCTCTCGTGCGGTAGTACCCGCCATACGGCCCAGGTCGAGCCGTCGACGCAGAACAGCAGATTCCCCGCCACGTCGGTCACCGGGCTGTCCATCACCGCTCCCGAGCCTGGGCCAAAACCAGCTGCAGCGACGACACCGGCGCCGACGGCACATCGACCTCATCGCGAAGGTGTACGTAAAGCGCGGCGCGGGTCCGCTCCGGTCGCGCGGGCCGGTACGCGCGGCGGCCGAGAGTGCCGGACTTCGGGGCGAGGAGGTGCGTGCCGAGGCCCACGAGCCAGCCGAGCGGGGTGCGCGACTCGATCCGGGCTCGCCGGACGAACACCGCCGACAGCGGCAACCCCCAACGAGCCGGGCCGAGCCAGTCCAGCAGCGGCAGCTTCCACACCACGACCAGCAGGACCAGGAACAACGCGCCCTGGGTCACGGTGTACGGGCCGCCAGGCAGGTAGCCGCCGTCGCGGCCGGGCATCCGCCCGAACATCCGCGGAAACCGCCGCGACCGGGTATAGGACCGGCCGACCAAGACGTCGCCGCGGCCCTTCGGCGCGGTCAATGCGTGAACCAGGCGCCGAACATGCCGGCGACCGCGTCGAGGTTGAGCAGGATGCCGAGGAAGATCGCCGCGATCACCCCGTACTTGATTGCTCGCGTGAAGTTCCCGCGGGTGCCGATCAGCAGCCCGATCCCGCCGACGATCGCCGCCAGCAGGATCAGCCGCCGGACGGACTGGTCACCCCAGGCCAGGTTGGTGTCGATCCAGGACTTCACGTCCGCGGCCAGCACGATCATCGGAATTCTCCTCGGCCTAGCGGCCCGCGATCAGCGGCGCCGGATCGATGCGGTTGATCTCCCACCGGCCGGCCCGCGCGATGAGGGTCAGCGCATAGTCGATTGAGGTGCTCTGCCCGGTGGCGTCCCAGGCCGAGGCACGCACAAGGCTGTGGACAGCGGTCCCGTCGGGCGGCCGGGCGGCTTGCCCCGGCTCGAACTTTTCGTGCGTCCGCACCTCGGCCACCTGCACCGCGGCGAACGGCACCGGCTTCGGCAGGCCGAGGCTTGCTCCCGGGCTAACGAACCGATCGAGCTGGCCTTGCCCCGCCAGATAGGCGGCCAAAAACCCCGCGACCGACTGCCCGATCGGACCATCAGGGTCCGCGACCTCGTCGTAGGCGAGCGCGGCTGCGCCGAGTGTGCCGGGGCACGCAACCGGTGAGGGCAGCGAGGTGGCGACGTAGGTGTCGCCGGTCCCGGCCATCGCGACCTGGGCACACAGCAGCGACACCTTACGCTTACCGTCCGGCTGCAGCACCAGCACGTCTGCGACCACGACGACCGACCACACCCCGGGCACCGGCGAAGTCGCCGAGACGACGGCGGTGTCGACCGGGACCTGGGTGCCGGCCGCTCGCTGCGACTTCATCCCCGGCGGGTAGAAGGTCTCCAGTCCGGCCGGATCGTCTCGGGTCGCAGAAAGCCAGGCGCGCACGTACATCTCCGCCCAGCCCTCCGGAGAGCTGGAGGGCGCGGGTGCGCCACCGTCCCGCATCAACGGCGCACCCGCTGGCTGGAGAACGACCAACCCGATGATCGTCAGCAACGGGCTGGCCAGCACGGCCAACCACGCCACCCACCGGCCGACGCGACGGGTCGTACCCCGCAGCGCAGGCTCGAGGTCCGCGTCGGGCAGCAGGTTCGCCATTAGGCTCCTGCCCGCGCCACTGCGGTCGCGACGACGGATCATGACTCGACCTCCCTATGCGTGGCCGACTGACTGTTGCTCGAAGGCACGCAGGTCGCCACGTGGTGTGATTCAGCCGGCCCAGGGCAGGTCGCGGCTCGGGAACTCCGCTGCGGCCTCGGCCAGTCGCTCGAACGCACGTCGGCGGTGGCGGGTGATCGTCGGCTGGCTCAGCCCGATCAGCGCACCGATCTGGCGGTCGGTAGCCACACCGTCCCGGCCGACCAGATCACCGAAGTAGCGGGTGGTCAGAATGGTGGCGGAGTGCTCGTCAAGCCGCTCCTGCTCCACCGCCCAGGCCAGCAGCTCGAGCAGCTCCTCCGATGCATCCAGCTCGACCGGCACGGCTGCGAGCGGCCGATGCACCTGGTCGTCGTCCATGCTGATCACGTCGGCGGCGGCCTGACTGTGGTCGACGCCGAAGTCCCGCTGAGCCGCGCGTTGGGTCTCCCGCATGAGGTTCGCCGCGACGTGGTGCCGGCGCCGGAGCGGATAGCACCGGCTCTGCTCCCACAGGTGCCCGATCACCGACACCTGGATGTCCCGGCTGTCTTCCGCCGCTGAGACTCCGCCTCCGGCCACGCCGCGCCGAAGACCGACGGCACCGCCCGCAGACCGCACTGCCCGAACGACTCGACCGACGATGCCCGGCACAGCAGGCAGCATCGCGTCGACCACGATCTCGGTCGCCACGACACCACTGCTTACCGGCGCCGCAGCCCGGACGAGAAGCGCGTGAAGCACCTCGTCGTGCCGCTCGTAGTCGCGCGTGGCCAGGACTGCGACGAGATCGTCATGGGATGCGACGCCGGAAAGCGCGGTCTCCTCGGCGGACCAGTCGTGAAGGGCATAGTCGAACCGCTTGACCGCACAGGCCCGGCCGAACTCCTTCTGCAACATGGTCAACGGGCTGTTCTCGACGGATCGGCTGCTCATCGCGCCAGCTCCTTCGCTTCGATGACAAGATCCGAGCCAGCGTCTAAATAGGTGTTCGCTCTGTTCCTGGCCCGCGACCTTGCCCCTGGCCTCGGGGCAAGCTGAGATCACCCGGATGGGTAACGGCGGCTCCCCGCGGACTCGGCCGCGTAACGGCGCTCGTGAGCTGCGAAACGACGTTCGAAGGTCCGACGGCCTACGGAGCGAACCCCAAAGGCGCCGCGAACAGTCCAAAATGCCGCCGAGGACCGGATGCAACACTCCTCCAAGGCGGCCCCGACGACAGGATCGCGGAATGTTCGAGGTTTCGATGTTCGCAACCTGTTAACAAAGCCGCGACTACCTGCGACATCTCGTGGACGACCGCGCCGCCGCGATGGATGGCGTCGTTCGTCATCACACTTTGAAGGGGGCGATGCTCGTGGGCATTGGCAAGCGGCTTGCGCGGAAGGCAGTGCGTCGCGCAGTCCCCCGCAGCGTCCGCCGCGCCGCTCACCCGGTCAGAACGGTCAAACGCGCCGTAACACCTCGCCCCGTGCGCCGGGTGAGCCGCGCGATATACACCGTCACCAATCCGCTCGGCGCGGCAGAGAATCTGCTCCTCAACAGCGTCACCAGCTCACGAAGCCGTGGCCGCCGGACGACCAGCGGCAGCCGGGGCCGCAGCACCCGCCCTGCAACGTCTCGAGCGACCCCCGCGTCGCCCGCCGTCAGCCCGACGGATGTGAGGGCAGCCGAAGGCGCGGCGGCCCACAACCATCTCGCCGAGCTGATGGCCGTGCAGCGTGAACGTTTCACGCCGGCCCAGCGGCCGATGATCCCGGTACCCCCTTCAATCGATCCGGCTGTCATCGAGCAGCAAGAGTGGGCGAAGATCAAGCACGAAGCCCGCCCTTGGCAACGTGCCCGCCGCAGAGAACTACGCCAGTCGGCTGCGAATCGCGCCATGCAGCACGCCACGGAACTTAACGCCCGCGATCGCGAGCACCACCGGATTCAACAAGCACAGGCCGACGCCTGGTGGGCAGCGCTACAGCGAGGAGCCGCTCAGGTACTTCGCGCCGCGCTGGACGCCGCCTTCGCAGACAATCCCGCGCCAGTCATGGTCACCCGCGCCGAACGGCATCACGCTGACCTGATCGTTCTGCTTCCTGGACTTGACGTCCTACCCATGAAGAAAGCGCACGTCACCCCCACCGGACGACTGTCGAGTAAGGCCTGGACCAAGACCGAGCTCAACGACCTCTACGCCGACCTGCTGGGCGCACACCTCCTCGCCACCGTCCGGGAAGCCTGGGCCACAGGTCCCTCGCTGACCCACCTCAAGGTCACCGGCATCCGCCGAGGCCCCGGCAATGCCGACGAGCACCTGTTCGATGTTGAGGTCGACCGCTCCGGCGTGGCCTGGCATGACGACCACGCCGGAGCGACCGTGCTCCGGGCTGCGCCGCATGGCCTCAATCGGGTCGGCAGGACGCGTGAGGTTCGCCCCCTACCCAGCGGCACCGCCACGTGAACGGAACGTGTTCCGCGCCGTCGTGCAAGAATGAATCGTGCTGGCCCAGAGTCAGGCGAGCCATCGGCTTCTGTGATCACTGTCTGACCGCACTGATCGCCAAGTGCGACGCAACGCCCGTTGCCTTCGGGGACGGGGCTCGTGCGCGATTCCGCACCCGGCACAACCCGTGCGGAGCGATCGTCGACGTCTCCTTGCCGATGATCCGCCGAGGCGGCTGGGTGTGCCAGATGTGCAAGTGGATCCAGCATGGGATCGAGAATCGGCGGCTCGGGTACCCCAACCTCGTCGGCGACTGGCCGGTCGAACGGCAAGAACAAGTCCTCACCGCCGCCGGGATGCGCTCCCTGCATCCACTCGGCGACCAGGACGGCAACGACCCACTCAACGTGGAATGCCTCGAATGCGGGGCCGCTCAGGCGAACACGCTCTTCGGCATCTCCGAGGGAATCCGCTTGTCCTGGCTCCCCTGCACCGAATGCAACGCAAGGCGCTTCAAACCGACGCAGGAGACCATCCGAGCACGCTTCGCAGCACTGGGACTCAGCCTCGTCGGCGAGTTCACCGGAGACCCTGGGCGACCCCTGAACGCGACCTGCACCCGCTGTTCGACCGAGCGATCGGTCTCATGGAGCGCAATCTGCGGCGGCACCCCACCGTGCCTGCGCTGCGACGGGTCCAGGCTGGATCCCGACGCACCGCACCGCGTCTACCTGATCGAATTCCCCCACCTCGGCGAATGCGGAGTGTACAAGGTCGGCATCACCCACTGCGCCAACGACAATCGCCTGCACAACCACGAAAAGGCCGGCGGTCGCGTCATGAAGACCATCCAAGTCGCCAATCGCGCTGCCGCCCTGGCGATCGAGCGGCGCATCCTCGAAACCTACCTTCCCTTGGCTCCTGTCCAGCTCCATCGCGACTTGCTCCCGCATGGCGGCACTACCGAGTGCTGGTCACGCCATGCGGGCTACCCTGACCTAAACCTGCACCAGGACTAAAGACGACCACACGGCCCCGGCCACATCAGACGGCAGTCCGGCGGACGCTCGAAGTTGGCGACTCTGGCCGGCAAACGGGAACTACTGGTCGGATCCACCTCCACCTGCCGGAAGTATCTCCCAGCAACTCATGGGAGATACTTCCTGAGTGAGCTCCAAGACGACGACCGAATCCACGCTCCTCGACCGGGCGATCCGCGACAAGCTCATCGCCGTGGTGGTGGACGCCAACGCGTACGGCGAGGTCGGGCCGAACCTGGCCAGGCTCGCCGCCCTCGCCCGGGACCTGGCCAAGATCCGGATCCAGACCTGGGTTCCGGAGCCAGTGGCCTGGGAGTGGGCGGAGCACCTCGCTGCCCAGTGGGTCTTAGCCCGCAATTTCGTCAAGGGGCCGCTCGGGCATCTCACCGCGGCGGGCCTGCCGCCCCTGATGATCACCCCGGGCTATGCCGACCGCGATGCCGTCATCCAAGCCTTTCTGGCCGCGCTCGCCGCCGTTCCCCATATCGAGGTGATCGCCCTTACCGGTGAGAGCGCCGTCGCGGGCTTGAAGGATCAGATTCTCCAACAAGCGCCCGCGAAGACGAAGAGCCAGGACAAGGTCAAGACCGGCGGCAGCGACTCGGCGTGGCTTCGTGATGTCCTGCAGCGCGCCGACGGTCCGGACTCCCTGCTGTTCCTGAGCAGGGACAAAGACATCATCCAGGCCTACGAAGCCTGGAAACGCGGCAAGCCGCTGATGCGCGCTCCCGGCGAGGTTCGGGGCGCGCTCTTCGACTACGTCCCGGCTGGCATCGACGACCAGTGGCTGGTGGCGCGGCTTCTTTCCTCGCTGGTTCCCGTTGCTCTCGGCGAAGCCACGCAGGTGCCGGGGCAACTGGTCGGCAAGATCGACGGACTACTCGACGCCCTGGATCTCGACTGGGAAGAACACGGCTGGACCGGCGGCGACCTGACCCGACTCACCGGGTTGGCTGGTCTCCAGGACGTGGTCTGCGAACCCCCGGAGCTCCACGAACCGGGAAAGCAGCCGGACACGCGCACCCTCCGCGCTACCGCGTTCTTCCTCGCCGACGCCGAGATCACGCATGCGTACCGCCTAGACGACGATGAGCCCGTGGTCGAAGAAACGTTCTCACGCACTGGTCTGGTGGCTCGGACCACGCTGGTGGTGAAGCTCCAGAGCGACAAGCTAATCGAAGTCCGGCCGGACTCCGACACCATAGTATTCACTGGGGGAACCTTCGAAGATTCATGGGACGCCTTCGAAGTCATCGACGATGCTTTGACCGGCGTGCCCGGCTTGGTACTCCCCGACAAGTGGGGTGGCTGGCAGACTGCGGGCGAGGTGCAGATTCCTGTCGAGGGAACCGACCACACCGCCGAGTTGTCCTGGAACTACGGGGAAAACGGCGGGTTCAGTCTCATGATCGATGATGCGGAAGCGGAGGTCACCTGCGGATACGACGATGAGACATGGGTCGGGGGCAGCGATGGTTTCAACGTCGAACCTCCGTACTACCTCACAGTGGATACCCCCGAGATCAGCGGTGGCGGTGCCTGGCACCTTGCGAGCTGGATGATCCATGCGCTGCAGCCGACCGCGACGACTCCGGCTTCCGGGGACTCAGGCGTTGACCCAACTTCCCAGCAAGGTGAATCCTCGCGTCCGCCAGGTTGAGGCTGCTGGTTCCGTCCAGGACTCGGTCGGCCGGGTCGGCGAACCGGACGATCCGGGGCGTCGCCCCCGGCGTCGAGTACCCAGTAGATCCAAAGAACGGCCACGAATCCAACAGCCATCGCCGATTCGCCGCATGCCCCCGACCTGTCACAACACGCCGCCACCGTGCCATTGCTTCGTTACGAGCCAGATTTCGTAGTAGAAGAGCCATTCGCTGATCCAGGGCACTGTGGTCTGCGCGATGAGCATCGTTGGTCGCCACTGACCATTCAAGTGGAGACACAGGGTGTCGTCGGAGTAAGTGTGGGGCAGGACATCCGCCTCGGCATGCAGGCGAAGGTCAGGTGAAAGAACACAGACCGCGGGTACACCGCCATAGGCGTAGCTGATCCGGACGGTGTACTTGCGGCTTGCCGACGTCGGCTGGATCTGGGTGGTCACGGTCAGACTGCCGCGGCTGAGTCGGATCTCCGCGTCGGGGAGGAGGGCTCGCAGGGCGAAGGCCTGCTGGCCGACGCCCAGCCAGCGGTCAGCGGGTTTCACGGCCGTGGAAGACGTGGCTCCGGCTACGGCGACCGGCGCCTGCACTGAGGACCGCGGTTCCAGCCGCGACGGACAGCTTGCCCCGTTCCCGGAGCTCGACCGTTCGGCCCGCCCAGCCGGCCGCGGACTTCGTGAGGATGTCCCGGTCGAACGGGCCGCTGAGGTTGTCGACCAGGATGTCGATGCCGGCGTCCCGGGTCTTGTGCGCGCGCTCGAGGTCGGTCTGGACGGTGCCGAGCCAGGCTCGGAACTTGGTCCGCCGGTGTGCGGTGTCGGGATCGTTCCACTTGTCGGTGAAGTTCTCCCCCGGGTGCGCCGGATTCAGGACTTCCCACCTGCCGTCGATGTGGTGGATGTGGGTTTCCATGCTGTGGACAGCTTCGATGAGGGCGGTGCCGAGGTCTTCCTGACCTCCGTAGGCGTGGGCGGCCAGTGTCGTGATCAGGATGGACGGCGGGCGGTCGTCGAGGTCGTCGGCGAAGGCGAGGTAGCAGTGCCACTTCAGGACCTGCACGAGGCGCTGCAGGGTGGAGCGGACCATCCAGTCGGGCACCGCGGTGACGTCGACCTTCCTGCTCTTCGCCTCGAAGCGGAGCTTGCGGAGCATTTCCTCGGAGCGGTCGCGGAACCAGACGGCGTAGTCCTTGGGGTTGCCGTGCTGCCAGGGGCGGAGCTTGGTGTCGGTGAGCAGGATCGCGTTGTCGGAGCGGACGAAGTCGTCGTCGGGGATGGACGGCAGGACGTCGAGGTGGAAGCCAAGCGAGTCGTAGGCGAGGGTCCAGCAGCGCCGCTTCTCGAAGTACTTGTCGGGGGCGTCGTCGGCGTCGGTGCTGGTCTTATACTCGTGGTACTGCTCCAGCATGGTGCCGACGCGTTCCTTCAGTTCGGCCTGGGAGGTGCTTTCCTTCCGGATCCCGTTGCGGAAGACGAGGTCGATGTCGTACTCGCCGGCGTTCGTCGGGGGCCTGATGGCGGTGCCGGTGGAGAACGAGCCCTGGGGGTAGACGCTCCAGGTCTCGCCGCCGGTTTCGGCGAGGAAGGTGCCGACGTCGGTGTAGCGGGCGACGGCGGCGTCGCGGACGTCGGCGGGGATGTCGAGGATGTCCGCGGCGCCGGCGAGGATGGCGGAGAAGGCGTCCATGGTGGTGTCGTTCATCAGCGGAAGTCCTGATCGTTCGGGGACGTGGTGATCGCGTACTGGTAGGTGTCGTGACCGTCTACTCGGTCGAATACGCGCAGCGGGGGCTGGGCGACTCGCATCAGGTGCCGGCCCATGCTCACGGCGGCAGCCGCGGGGACGGCCGGGAACACGTCGATGCAGGGCGCGCCTCGATGGTCGATCTCGATCTCCGCGAGGACCCTGCGCCACGCCTGGCTGAACGCGTCGAGGGTGGCGGCGTTGCCGATCAACGTGGGTGTCGGAATGACTTCGATGGGCCTGAGCTCGTAAAGCGTGTAGCGATCGTCGACCTCGGGCGGTAATCGCCCTGGGTCTACGGAGCCCGAGACCGACAGCAGGACGGCCACCCGGTGAGGATCGCTCCCGGGTTGCCTGCGGGTGTGGGTGAAGTCGATCTGCGGGCTCCCGGGCGTCCCGCCCCAGCCTTCGGAACCGTCCCGGCGCTTCGGGTAAAAATCCGTTGGCAGCGTCTCGTCGAGCAGGGTGCCCAGCATGATGAGAACGGGGATCCGCGCGAGCGCGAAAATCGAGAGGTGGGCGACCTGCCCCTTGCGTACCTGGGTGCGGAGGTAGCCGAGCCGGTCCTCGAGGTGCTCCCGGGCCGATGCCCAGTAGCCCGGGGTGCTGGTCTCCTCTCCGGGGACCGCACGGAGGTCAATCTCGAGTTCGTCGGCGCCGCGCAGCGTCCAGTCCGGGAAACGGTCCCGCTCGAGCAAGGCGTTCGTCACCCGGTTGTCGGTCAGGTCCACCGGCCGGCCGTGCAGGTTGCCGACAACGCGCACGACAGTGGTTGCACGCTCTTCACCCATGCCGGTCAGCTTCCGGATGCGCACCTCGTGCTTGCGCTTCATCGCGCGCAGCGTGTCGGCGTCGAAGACTTCCCACATCGAGCGGTGGTCGATCACCTTGTGCTGGTCGTAGCACAAGAGCATCAGGTTCTCGGCCAGGTTCCGCTCATCCAGTGGAAGCGGGTCGGATCCGCGTGGGGAACCGGGGGCGGTCGACCAGCCGACAATGTGCGCCAGCTGTCCGACCATGACGTCCCGGCCGGTGACCTCCTCGTCGGCCAGGTAGCGGTTGCACATGGTGCACCGCGCGCCGGCGGCGACCCACACGCGACGCGCGATCCGCTCGGGGACAGTCCGGGTCCGGCCGTCCGGGCCGACCGCGACGGTCGGCTTCACGTGGACCTTGTCCACGCTCTCGGTCTCGGTCTGAGGCTCGCTCGGCTCAGCCACTGTTGACCTTGGCCGCGGGGCCGGCAACGGCACGGTGGCAGGGCATGGTGTGCTCCCTCGGCGGGCCGCTCCTCGGCTGGACCGGCTTCACCCAGGTCTGACGTCACACCTCGTGATTCGTCCGGGCACGTCAGCCACAGTCGCGGCAGACGGTTCCGCTGCCGACGAACATCGCTGGGGGCAGTTTCAGGTAACAGACCGTGCACAGCCGTTCCTTGGCCGTTTTGGCGACGTCGCAGCCGCAGTGCCGGTCCGGGCATCGAGGCTGGCCGCACTGTCCGCAGCTGTCCACGACCTTGAACTCGTCGCCGCAGGTCTCGCAGGTCCAGCCGGCCGTGCCGTTCGTACCGCCCGACGGTCGCGGTAGGGCGAGCTCCCGCCACGGAGCGTTGTCGGTCACCACGATCGCGAAGAGGTACTCACCTGACCACACCGCCTGCCCGTACAGCGGGTCGCTGGTGTGTCCCGTCCGGTAGACGACGTGGGTGTTGTCGCGGCTTACCTGCCTCCCGCGGTTCGCCAGCGCGGCCGCGATCAGCGGAGTGCCAGACTGGTCCGACCTGCGAGCTGGCGGGATGAAGCTCGTCGGTGACGCGAACAGCACGATGCCATTCGAGTCGAGCAGGACCACCGCACCGGCGCCGCGCAGGTGCCGGGCCGCCCACACGCAGCACGCCTCACGCGAGGCAGACGACTTCGCGAACAGGTCGGCCACATCTTGCGGGACGGGGCCACGAGGGCCGATGGCAGCTGACAGCTCGGCGTCCGGCAACAGGATCTGGGCCGCGAACGCGTCGCAGGCTTCCTCCTCGAAGGAGACCGAATCGCCGACGTCGAACGTCCGGCCGCCGAGGTGCTCGTCAGTCTGCTGCAGATGGTGCCCGAGCTCGTGCAGTGCAGTGAAGCCGTTTCGGCGCTGCGACACCGATTGCGCCACGAAGAGCGTCGGCGGATCGGGGTGGTAGCTGCCCGCGACCGAGCATCGGTCGGCTCCGGCAGACTCCCGGACCGCGGCTACCGCGAGGTCGTCCCAGCGGTCCAGCTCGGCGAGCGGATCGTGCCGCAACCGCTCCGCCGCGCCGGGGTGGCTGCGCTCGAGGACTTCGCACATCGCGCGGGCCTGTTCCTGGGCTTCGGCCACGTACTTGCCGCGCATCATGCTCTCCCGGCTCGTCGTCCGAGGATGTACTGGTCAAGCCGTTCGGCCCAGCGCGGTGAACCGGCCCCGGTTTGCCGGGCGGCCAGCGCGAAGGCCCCGTACGCACCGTTCAGCCGGGCCATGGTTTCGTCCACCGAGTCCTGTTCAGCCAGTTCCCGCCACGCCTGCCGGTACCGAGGTCGCTCCGCCTCGGCCGCCAGATCCGGCGGGAGCGGCTGCACGGCCTCCGACACCACCTCCGCCGGCAGGCCGGTCGTCTCGGCGATGACCGGCACCTGCTCGATGGTGACGGGTCTGGTGCCGCGGAGGATCCCCATCACATCGGCCTGGGTAAGCCCGAAGGGTCGCAGCGCCGTCTTCAAGGCAGGAAGATCCACGCGACCTTTGAGCATTTCTGCCAGTGGCCGGGTGCGCTGTCCGTCCTTCCGGACCGGAAGCGCTGGAGCCGATCGCAGGAACTCGAGATCGTCCGCAACCTCTGCCCTCACCTCAACAGCAGCGTCGAACTCGGAGCCGACGGGCTCGCCACGACGGATCAGGGGTCCACGCTCGCCCGGCCCTGTTTCCGCACGGTCCAGGGCGGCGACGACGTCGAAAGCCAGCTGGTCGACGATCGCGTCGAGCACCCTCGTGGGCAGTGTTCCACGAAGTCCGATCCACGCCGTCGCAGCGACGCCCAAGGAGCTCGCGTCAGGAGCCAGGACGAAAGAACGTTCGTCCTCGGCTGAAGGGTCGATCGTCAACGGCACTACGCTGACTTCGGAGTTTCCCACTTCGAGCAGCAGGACCAGCAGGCTGGTGTCGTCCCAGGCAGCGCGCCAAAGCTGGCCTCGGGCCGGGTCCGCTTCTCCGGGCGCTCCGAACCGGGCCTGGCTGCCAGCTGCCGTGATTTCGCCGGGTACGCGTGCCCGTCCGGCGAGTTCGAGAAGGAAATCAGGTGCGCTCGGCTCGGTCATGCCGTCCTCCCGATGCAGTAGCCCTCATGAGCCGCCGAAGGAGTCTGACGTCGCAGCTGCCGAATCGTCCGGTGAGGGCAGGCGGTGCGTGATGTGGTCAGCGGCACAGCTTGATCACCTCCCGCACGATCTGCTCGGCATCCGGGCCGGTGCCCGCCAGGTCGAGTACCTTCTTTTTCGCGCGATCCATCGCGGCGTACGCCTGCGTTCGCCCTGCGCCCAATCGCTCACGCACCGCGTTCGCATCGTCCCATATCGGGACCGTCGACTTTTCGTTGTCGGACAGTCGCCCGACGATCTCGGCGGCCGCGCAGGCAGCGTCGAGCTCCGAGTCGGCCGCGATGACCAGGTCTTCGCCGGTAGCCTCTTCTGACGGAACATCGCCGAGCTGGGTGACGTCGTTCAAGGCGACCTCGATCGGATCCAGTGCCGCGGCGAAGCGCCGCGAAAACACGAACACCAGCTGAGCCGTCTCCAGGCTGCCTCCGGCCGCTTCCAGCACAGCCGTGAGCACAGCGGTGATCGACCGACGGTCGGCTACTGGAGGACGGCGAGTGTCACTTGTCCACCTCGGCGGCCGAACATCTCGTACCTTCCGAGCCGCCTGAACGAGGCCATCGAGGTCATCCCCGAACGGCGCCGCGTCGGTTCCAGCGAGCCTCCATCGTCCGGCGCCTGCCTGGCCGGCGGGTACTTGCTCGAAGACAGCCTCGCCGCCCAGGATCTTTTCCAGAGAGCGGCGCAACGGCCCGGTTCCCGTCTTCCTGGCCTCATCGATCAACCAGTGACGAATCGACCGCCGCAGCAGTTTCCCCACGCTGGCGTCGCTGGTGGCTTGCGTCACCAGCATGACGGTTACCTGTTCGATCTTCTGGACGAAGAAGTCTTGAACGAGATCGTCCGGCTCCCGGTCGGCAAGCGCGGGGAATTTGTGACGCTCTTCCTTGATCAGCGTGCTCACCAACGTCACCCCGGCACGGCCGAAGCAGCCTTGATCACGTAGCTCCTCGAAGGCAGAAATCGTGCCTCCTCTTCCTGGGCCGCTCGGATCGGGCGACCTCACACCTGCAGCGGATCAGCCCTTCTTCCGGCGTACGGGCCTGGCTTGCCGTGGTCGAACCGACCCACATGTACAGCCATGACGGATACGGCGGCCATTCGGGACGCAGCACCGCGAAGTTCACCCGATCGTGAATCAGTCGATCGCCCTGAGCCATTCGTCCGAAGAAACCTGATCAACGAGCACGTGGTGATCGTTCAAGAAACCATCCGCCTGAGGACGCCCACCGCCACGGAAACGGGTGAAGGCAGTATGCAATCCAAGCAAGCTCGCATCTGCTCGCCTCCGCGGTTGCCGAATCGATGCGCCGACTGCCGGTTCAAGCCGCCGCAACACCCGATCGGCGCGCTGGCCACGGACGGGGTGTTGGAGCCGGTGAAGGATGCTGGTCGGAACCGACGTCCAGGAGGCACGATCGTTCACCCTCGACATAGGCTGGCTGGACGTCGTCGGGGGAACCGAAGTTTGGTCCCCATGGTGGCGACCTACAGGGCTCGCCCGACGGCGTAGAAGCTGTCGGTGCCACGATTCGCCGCAAGCCCCCGGTCGCACGCTGACCCAGATCATCTCGGACCGGTCGTTCGGCATTCCGGACCCATCAGGCTGGCCGAGGCTCGCTAGACCGGCACGGAGACGACCTGGGTGTACCGGTTCGACGGCCCCGGACGAGCCAGGGCGTCAGCGCGGCCAACACCATCGAAGTCTCGGTTCGTCTTCGACACACCATCGAAAGCCCGAGTTCGCGCCGAGGCTCGGCGAGTCCCCCTTCGCGGCGTTCTCTGACGCAGACGGAGCGAACGCGACTATGCCCACACCCGCCATTCGTCGGCGAACAGCGCCCAGGGATGACGGCCGGTGTTCTCAGCAGCGAGCAGCTGTTTGATGCTTTCCGCCCACGTCGGGAGGTCTGCCATCTCGAACAGCAGCCGACGTTGCATCTCAACCCACCGCAATTCGATGATGCGGCGGCGGTTACCTACGCGAAGGACCACCTGATCCGGCTCGATGGCGCCTTGATCGACTGGAAGTACCCATTCGGCCGCCAGACCGACATCGTCGAGTGCGGCCAGTACCGAATCGCTGGACATCGTCACGATGAACAACGCGTAGTCGGCAATCAGCCTGGTGCACAGCTCGGGCGACAAGGGGTAGATCGCCCACGGCGGCATGGTCGGCGACCGTGCCACCATGTCGTCGGTTCGTGCGTACACGAGTTGCCCCTTGCCCAGGATGTGTGCACGCTTGGTGGCCTGCAGATGTTCCGTCGCCGTCCGGTCGATGAGTTCCTGTTCAGACCACAGTTCGTAGCCGCGGACGGTGTCGGTGGTGACGAGGGATCTGCCTCCGGGGACTTTCATGCCCTGAATTCCGCGCTGGTGGGCGAGCTCAAAGGACCGGCCGAGCAGATCAAGGTGCGTCTTATAAGGGAGGTCGAGCTGCACCAGCCGTCCGGGAAGCTCGCCCGGCAGGGGACCACCGGAACGAATGGCTTCCTCGGCCATGAGCTGGCGGCGAAGTTGCTTCGCTGTTCTGCGGTCGGGCTTGCGGCTGGTGTCAGACTTGATCTCGTGTAGGTAGGCCTCGTACTCGGCGCCGACTTCCTTGAAGGAGGTGGCGTCACCGATGCTCAGGCATGTGGTCAAGTCGTGGAGCAGGACGAACCGGCGCTCTTCCCGCCACCACACGGCCAGGAAGGCGAGCTCGGCGGCAAGGCCCTCCTTGCCGGCCATTTGGCCGGGGTGTTGGTTGCGTGAAAGCGCGATGATGACCCGCCGGTCGTAATTGAACATGCGCCAGGCCAGCGCATCGGCGACCGAGCGAAGCTGGCGATCGACACGCTCACACACGTCGACTTCAAGCTCCCAAGTCTCGGGACTGTCCGCAGGCTCGGCCGACCGCAACTCGGGGGCATCGGCAGGCACGGTCTTACCTTGCCGGAGCAGCTTCGCGACCCACCGGCACCCCGTTCGGTACTTCTGAACCGCGAGTACCTTCATGAGCAGACCTTGTTGGAAGGTGAAGTAGTCTTCGGGGTTTCGGCACTGCCTCAGGTCCCCGATCAGCTGCGCGACCGTGCCGACCGCCTCCTGGTGTACGGGGTGGAGGAAGATTCGGTTGGTACGTTCGAGCGGCATGGCGTTGAGCAACTTGGGCACACGACAGCTTCTCACGTCAGGCGGCGCGCGGCCTGGGAGCCGGAGGACCTGGCCAGCTTCACCGACGCCGCCGACTACTACGCCGACCCATACGCGCCGATGGTCACCGTCCGCGGCCGCACCGGCTCCAACGCCGGCGTCTCGCGGCACCTGGCGATCCTGACCGTTTGGCAGATGCACGGCCTGCAGGCCATCTCGACCGCTGCGGCGGCGAACGCGGCGGCCTGCGGCGAGGCCCACCGGAACGCCCCGGCGCGGGCATGTTCGGCGCGATCGACCCCGGAGATGGCCACGGCGAGGCGGGCAGCCCGTACGTCGACTTACGCCGGGTTTTGTGCGGAACACCTCCGAGACGAACTGCGCCGGGCTGAACCTGACCCCGCCGGGCTCGACACTCGACACCGCTCCGGATTCTGGAGCTGGCCAGCTTCGCCGCTGCAGGAGCGCCTCACCAGCTGTGCAGCGGGTAATAGGTGTTCATGCGTTTCAGAAGCCGTTGCACTTCACTGCGATACTCGTAGCGTCGGCAGCGGTCGAGGAGTCTCGCCGGGGGACGGGAACGTCCTCTGAGCAGCCACAGCGCCACGTCCATGCGTACGGCGCTGTGTCGCCATCCGCCGGCCCGGAACTGGTCCCGTGCGCGCAGCAGCAGGTCGGCGGCATCGGCGTCGTGTCGGTGGCGCGCGATTTCGGCACGAATGGCCAGCAGGTGCGGCGGCATGTACGGCAGCGTCATCCCGAGACCGGGATCGGCGATACGCGATTCCAGTTCGGTGGCCAAGTCAAGGGCGTCGCTGTCCCTGCCACGAGCGCGAGCGAGCTCGGCGCGTTCCCACTCCAACCGGATTTGACAGACGGTCAAGGGCGCACCGTGCGCTGCGATCGCATTTTCGCAGGCGGCCAGATGGCTCTCGGCCCGACGGGCGTCGGAGGCTCGAACATAGCTGGCGAGGGCGACTTCGGACCAGGCAACTGCTTGGTGGTTACCGGTCTGTGCGGCGCCGTCCCGGCAGGTGCGCAGGTCGCGGAGCCCCTCCTGCAGCAGACCACTCGAACATAGTGTGAGCCCGCGATAGAAGTGGCCCCACACCCGAGTTTGCGGACGACCGTAGAGGACGTTGTCCTCCATCACCTCGGCCAGCTGAGTCAATGCTGCCCGATACCGACCGCGGCTGTGCTGCGCGTCGCTGCCGAAGATCCGGGCCGTCACCATCCCGTCGAGATCGTGGTTGCGGTCCGCGGTCTCGGCCGCGCGCCGATAGTCCTCTGCTGCCTCGGCTTCTTGGTTGGTCATGACCTTGATACGGGCACGCAGATTCAGGATCCTGGTGAGCAGCCTGCGCCGGGTACGCAGATCGCGTACCGCTTTCGCCGCGCTGGTCGCCTGCCGTAGCTCGTCCAGTGCGGTGGCATGATCGCCGCTGTTGGCGTTGACGTGCGCCCGGCCCAGCAGCGCCGACGCGCGCAAGGCAGGGTCTGCGGCCAATGAGGCCGCACGCGCATAGAGGCTCAATGCTTCCGGCCTGCGCTGCACCACCTCGGCGGTTGCCGCGAGCCGGACGGCCACCCTCGGGTCCTTCGGCCACGATCGAAGGCAAAAACGGAGCCCGTGGTAGGCGTATTCGGCCTCGTTGCAATGCACCAGGACCCGAGCGACGGCCAAGCGTCGATCGCGCAGAGTGATCGCGTCGAATGCGGCCTTCGCGTCCACGGAAAGGGAAGAGGTGAACGAGCCCGGCGGCGCGGCCTTTGACAAGCGGTCGACGTCGGATCGCTGCCCGACCGACAGCCGCTCGTAGAGCCATTGGGCGGGGTCATGACGGTCGACGACCCGCATTCGCGAGCCCAGCTCGTCTTTCAGGAGTTGCGCCTCGGGCGACAGATCCTGTGCGCCTTGGGCGCCTTCGAATCGCAACCATGTTATCCGCGCGGCGTGGTAGAGGTACGGCATGATATCCCGATCACGGCCGCTGTAACCGATCACGATCACGTGCCGCCCCGTCACACGCGAGGTGAAAGCCGCCGCAGTGGAGCGTGGTAGCCCTTCGACGTACTGGCTGAGCATGGTCACCACGGAGCGGAGGTCGGTCGCGCGTCCGTGGAGGTGCAAGACGTCGAGAAGGCGGTGCGCGCGAGCGGCCATTTCGAGCAGTTCGTCTTGATTGGTGGTCACGACCGGTACACCGAGCCGCACGAGAATGTGGTGTGGCCGGGCGGGCCGCGCTCCTTCAACAGCCGAGTACACGCCCGCCAAGGTCCGCGACGGCACCTCCTTGGCCATCAGGTCCAGAACCACTTCCAGGCGAAGCCTTTCGCGGTCGAGCTGTCGTTTCACGGCGTTGATCGCTTTCGCGGGATACACGCCGCATCCTCGGGCGACCTCGCCGAAGGCCAGCGACGCCAGCTTTCGACCGTCAGGAAGGTGTGAATCGAACGACACACCGGCGCCGCACAGAACGGTCGCATCGAGGGGCAGACGTGGCATGTCCCAACTATGCGCCTCACCAGCACGATCAAGAACGCGCTCAGCCGCGGAGCCGAACTGACGTTCGCACAATGAGAGCGGGATACCGAAGCCGAACGCCGTCCACGCAGCCCACTGCGGCCGTCACTCTGCTTCCAAAGGTCGACCGTCGCCGTCGTCAGCAAGCCGTCCATGATCGACGGCCAGATCGCTGCTGTCGCCGCATCAGCACGGAAGCGCAGAGCGACGTCGCGACCGTGCCGATACGACGCGCCCAACGCCACCAGAGTCGTACACGCGCGCTGAACCCAGCGTGACAGCTCCTCACTCTCCGGCTTCAACGACGTTACGATGGACCACCTCGTCGACGCCGCTCAACATGCGAGACCGGAACCCTTCTCATCAGATTTCTACACTTCGTCCTTGACCGGGTTAAAGGCACGGCCCAGTCGGGTCGTTCCAGTGAAGAAGGCGTCGCGTTTGAAGGCTGCCCTGTCGAATGAGACGTGGGTAAAGGCCGTCCCGTCAAACCGGGCGCCGCCGGCGAAGATGGTCTCGTTGAACAAGGCAGCGCCCGCGAAGGTCGCCCTGACGAACACTGCACAGGCAATGGTCGCCTGGCCGAACCGGACGTCGCGCGTGGAGGTCGTTCCGCTGAACTGCGCATCGCGGGCGAAGGTCGCTCCGCTGAACCAGGCACGCGTGAAAGTTGCCCTCTCGAACCGAGCGTCGCCGGCGAAGGTCGCTTCGACGAACGAGGCGGCGCCGGTGAAGGTCGCCTCCTCGAACGAGGCAACCTCGGTGAAGGTTGCCTCGACGAATCGGACCTCGCGGGTGAATGTTGCCGCGGCGAACAGGGCGGGGCCATTGAAGGTCGCCCTGCCGAACAAGGCGTCGCCGCCAAAGGTCGCTTCAACGAACGCAGCGGCGCGGATGAAAGTCGTCTTGTCGAACCAAGCGGCGCTGGTGAAGGTCGCCCCGACGAACAGGGCGTCGCCGGTGAAGGTCGTTCGGTCGAATGAGGCGATGTCGGAAAAGGTCGCTTCCCGGAAGGCGCCTGTGCCGACACGGCAGCCGGTGAAGGCGAAGTTGATGAGAGTGGCACCGGTGAGGTCAAGGTCGATATCGGCCCAGAATGTGTGACGCGGCTGATCGGGGTCGTCGCCAGGCTGTAGATGCCGGTGCAGGACACGTTGGGCAGTAAGACGTACTTCACGTTCCTGGTGCTGATCTTCCCGGGCGCGGGCTGCACCCAGGGGCGGTGTGAGTGTGCGGCAGACAGTGGCCGATCGCACGAGTGGGCGTCTCATACCCAGCGGGCGGGGCCCACCGGTGTCCGGGAGCAGGGCGTAGGGGTTACGCAAATAAGCGCAGATCACGTCGACCACCGTTTGACGTTGGGAGGGGTTGTCCTGCGCGACGCGCTCCAAGGCATAGAGGCCGCCGTGACGGACCGCAGCCTGCGCGGAGCCGAGCTGCTCGACCGCCTTGAGATACAGCTCGGTCAGCCGCCGCTCGGCCGCATCGTGCTCGGTGGCACGGGCAACTCGGTCCTGGTGGGCGATGGTGGCTGCAGCGACTTCCTGCTGGTGGGCGAGGGCGCGTTCGCGGTTATCGAGGTCGGCTTCGGTCGAGTGCTGACGTCGCCAGGCCAGATACAGCGCGACCACGCCGCCGCTGCCCACACCGATGCTCAGCCCGATCTTCAACGCGTCCAGCCGCACGGTCACCAGCGCGGCCCCGTTCAGCCCGGCGGTCGCCGGCCACCACAACACCACCACCGCGCCCGCCGTCAGCGCCGCGATCACGGCCGCGGTCCACCACATCGTCTTCGGCGACAGCTCCCGCAACCGCACCACCCGCACCGGCGCCGCGAGAGGCGGCGGGGCCGGTACGGCGGTGGCAGGAGACGATGGCGTGGCGTCGTCAGTCATGCCCATTAACGTCGTCACACCCCGCCAAAATGTTGCTGATAACCGGCTGAGCCCGGCCCCTGCCGGAGCCTCCGGAGTCGACGCCTCGACTTCAGGGCCTCAGCGACGGCACCACCCCACGCCGAGCCTGGCTCGCAGATCGGCGTACTCACGATCCAGTAGCAGCGTGGTGACGGGCACCTGATCGCCGCGGAACTCCGGCGACAGAGCGCGTTTCTGTCCGGGTTGCGCCCAGTGCGTGACCAAACGCAGCGATCGGCACGGTACGAGCTGTGCGTTTAAGCAGGTCAAAGCATGTACGGGCACGGCAGTGTGTCTAACCATCCGGAGGCCGGTATCGCCGGTTCGAATCCTGCCAAGGGCACTCCTGAGAGAGCAGGCGTAGCCACTCCCATCAGCGAGCTTGCGTTCGAACTAGTTCGCCTGTCCTCCGACAACCTCCGGCTGCCCCGCAGAGGGCGGTAGCTCAGTAGCAGCCGGACGTGGCCGCAGTTGTCGACCCAGAGTGACGTCGTTCCGGGTCGCGTATGTCACCATCGTGGGATGCGAGCTCGATACCGTCAGGCACTCTGCGACTGGTCAGGAACGGGGTAACGACGTGCAGCAAAAGCAACCAAAGCGTGTCGAGCAGGCCATGAAATCAGCCAGGTCTGTCGAAGAGTTGCGAGAAAGGCTGTGCACCCTGTATCCGAAAATGCGTTCCGCCCCGCGCGAGAAGATCATCTTGGAGTGGCAGTACCGCCAGGGACTACTTCGCCGGCCCGTGTTGCCGCGGGCGCGAACGATCCGGGGCGGCCTGCCTACACTTGGCCGGGGAACACGATGACCAGGCCGTGATGTCCTCACCGCCACGCAAGACCCCGACTTGGATCCCCAGATCGGCCAGCTGCTCACGTAGCCCACTCCCAATGCACCCCCAAGACTGGACATCGCTGGTCCGTTACGCAGGTCAGACGGCAACTTCAAGATCCGTTCAAAACCCGTCCAGTGAGAGTTCTAATCTCTCCAGCGACACATCAACATCACGAAGGCGGACCCGAGTAAATGACCGCCCTCGCGGACGTCGTTACTGCGCTTACCGTCTCGGAACGTCCGGGGCCGTTGATCTGCCGATCTTGCTCGGTCCTCCACTTCCGGAGAATCCGACGGCCGTAGTTGTGCGTTCCGACCACTCGATCCAGCTCGGCGCCCGTCGGTGTGCGGCCGCGGGCCCGCTCGCCGACGTAGTACTCCCACATGCGTTGCTCGGCGGTCGGGGCCGGCTCGTCCGAGATGTCTGCGAGTCGCAGTCTCGGCGGAGTCTCGGCGAGCTGCTCGGTCTCGCTGTGGACCTCTCGGCGATGGAGGAGGGCGCGGTTGAGCAGTTCCACCGCCAGGAGAAGCGCCAGCGGCGGGCTGGCGGCGACGATGACGCCGAGAACGGTCTGGTTGTCGGTCGAGCCGATGTTCGCGCACAGCGAGAGCGAGATCCCGAACCCGAACGCCGTCCACGCGACACGGCGACCTGAGTCTCGCGCTGCCGTCCAGAGCTCCACCGTGGCGATGGTGAGGAGGCCGTCGACGATCAGTGGCCAGATCGCCGCAGTCGTCGCGTCAGCACCGAACTTCAGCGCGAACGTGCGACCGTGCCGATAGGACGCATACGCCGCGCCGAGGGCCACCAACGCGGTGCAGGCACATTGGACGACCAGGGACAGTTGCCATCGTCGTGGCCGGGTCATGACACACCTCCGAGGGCAGGCTTGTGAGCAAGAGGGTGGGGTTCGCCGGTAAGCGCGGCCAGGGCGGTGGCCACGTCGTGGAGCGAGGCTTTGACATAGGTGACCGTCGCGCTGTCCGCGGAGTCGGAATGGCCCGCGTAGGCGTGCGCGACGCCATAGCCGAAGCGACGCTCGACCCAGGTCAAGGTGGTGTGGCGAAGCCAGTGGGTAGAGATGTTCTGGGTGTGCACCGACGGGACATGCCGGCCGATCCGTTCCCACAGGTAGTCGTAGCGGCGTTTGCTGATCGGCTCACCCGTGCGATACCGCAGCAACGGCCCGTCGGGGTGGGTGGCTCCGCGTTCGTCGGCGTGCGAGACCAGCAGTCTCATCAACGTCGGCGACACCGGCTGAAACCGGCTCGTGCCGTCCTTCTCCCGCAGGTAAACGAGACACTGGGTCTCGTCCAGGTCTCGCCGCCGCAACCCCAACGCTCCCCCACGCCGACACGCAGTCTCGGTGTGCAGTCTCAACAGGAGCGTGTCGAGATACGGGTCGTCTCCCGTCTCGGCAGCCGCAGCGTTGATCTCGATGAGCTCGTGATCGGCCAGCGCCCGCCGCGGCGAGGGCAACCGGCGCGGTTTGGCGACCTTCAGTGCCGGGTTCTCGGATTCGGTCAGGATCCGGTCGGCGACCGCATGCCGGTAGATACAGCGGACCGCGGCAATGAAGTTTTCCGCCGCGTTCCGCCCACCGCGCGAGTTCCGCCGAACCACCGCCTGCGCCCGGGACTCCTCCGCCAGGTGCTTGATCTCCGACGGCGACGGCTCATCCAGCCGCCGACTCCCCCACGCCGTCTCCAGCCGACGCCAGTACGACGAATACGAGCGTGCCGTCGCCGCCGATACCGCCCGGGCAACCACCGGGATGTACTCGGTGAATGTCGGGACCTGGGGACGCTCCACCGGTTCGGTAAGCAAGTCGGCGGGAGCGATGCCCATCTTCGACAGCAGCAGCCGTGCCGCGTCCAGTTCCATCTGGCTACTGGTCATCGGAGTCCCCTCCGGTCAGGGAGGCGTGGTAGCCGAGAATCATCTGGTCCAGAGCTGACAGCGGGTGCACGACCAGAACGCCGTGCTCCGGGTCAGCAACCAGCAGGACGTCATCGCCGGGAGTCACGCCGCACAGGCGGCGGAGTGCGACCGGCAGCACCACCGTCCGGCGCGTGCCCAGCCGGAACACCCCGCCGGGGTCGGGCTTCATCACCACCGAGGTCACCACACCGGTCGCAGCCAGCCGGACCGACGCCGGCCAGCCCAACAACCTCAGCAGAGGCCGCACGCACACGCGGCCGGAGGCGTCGATGCGGGCGATCGCGTACGCCAGACCGCACCGAGCACGACCTGGCGGTGGTGTCGGCAACGGAAGTGGGACCGCGATCGGAGCCAACGGCGCCAGCAGACCGTCGATGCTCGCCCCGGGGATCACCGGAGCCACAAGACCGCTCACGCCGACCACCGCCCCGACCGGGTGACACGAGGCTGGAACGCAAGATGCCGACCACCAAAATCGGTGATCGGCGTGCTGTGAGAGGATCGGTGAAAGTTCACCACTGTTGGTGTCCGAGGGGGGACTTGAACCCCCATACGTGGGATATCTCCCGTGTTTGGGGAGATCATGCGCTCAGTGTAGCGCAGAGTCACCGGTCCCGATCGCTCACGACAGCGGTCCTGGCCAAGGCCCAATTTCGCTCAGGCGGCATCCAGCGTGGGAAGACGTGCCATCAGCAGCTCGTACCCCACGGCCTCCTGCGGGATCCGCGTACCGGCCGTCAGCACGTCCTGGGCTTGCCCGGCCAAGGGTCCCATCCAGCCCGCTACCTGCGCGGCGACGTGCTCGGCCACCGGCTCAGCAGGACGTCGGTAGGACGTCGCGAACAGGAGGTCGTAGAGCGAGTACGCGGGCTCAACCACCGGAAGCCCCGCACGCTGGGAGTTAAGACTCGCGGTGGCCGGGATCTGCAAACCGTTGAGATCGACGTCGCCGAAATAGACGATCCGATCCGGCGGCGGAGACAGGAGCGGGACGGACAAGACCGCCGACGGAAACTGGCTACCCGTCCCGTAACCGACGTACCGAGCCGGGCCGCCGGCGGCAGCGCTGAGCCGCGTGGCTTCGAGCAGCGACGTGTAGGTGTGATGGTTCTCCGCGATCAGCAGCGCGGTACCGCGCGGGTCAGGAGCCCCCGCTACCCACTGCGAGACGAAGGGAATAGGCACCTCGTGGCAGCGCAAGAGGTCCATCGTCAACGCGCCCGAGGTGAACAAGCGCGTCGACTTCAGGCGGTCCAGCCGCTTCTCGTCACCAAATAGCTCCAGCGAACGTTCGCGAACCGGCACGCTCGGTCGCGACGCACCTTTGTCGCGCAGGAAAACTGCGGCGATCTCGAGTACCCCGATCTCGTCGTCGCGGGCGGCGATGCGTCCCGCGGCCTCGAGCGCCGCCGGCCAAACTCGAACGTCCCGCGGCGCACGACCAGGGCGCCGGCGGGGCGGGAGACGTACCCATTTCGGCAGCGGAGGCTCCTCCCGCGTGTCGAAATGCTGACGCGACACGGGGAACACCACCTGACCGGCCGCCACCAGCTCGTCCAGTGCCTCGCGGATTTCGCTTCGGGCGCTCGGCGTCGTGGCCAGGCTTCGGTCGAAGGCGACCGCGGCCGCGTAGAGGTCAACCAATCCCACTCGCTGCACCGGCGACGCCGCGACGTGCTCGGCGAGCCGCTCGGCCAACGCGTTCACGAGTCGTCCTCGCGCAGGACTCGGGCGCTGGTGATACCGTCGTCATCCGCGGTGACTTGCTGGTCTAACACCACGTAGCGCCGGTTGCGAAGCGAGCCGGGCGCGTTGCGCATGCGCAGCACGTTGGGGAACTGGCCCACCGCACCGAGATCCTCCACGCCGGTCGTGTACACGAGCTGGACACCGTGCGCCGCCGCGACGTCCCGCTGCAGGCGCAGCAGGGCAACGTGGCTGGCCGTGCCGAGCGGGTTATCGAGCACGAGAGTCCCGCCGATGGCCGCCCGTCCGCGTCCGCGGTTGACCGCCCGCAGCCGCGCGAGCGTGCAGTAGAGCGCCACGCACACGGTCAGCTTCTCACCGCCGGAGAACTTGCCGAGGTGGGTGACGTCGACCGGTTCGATCGCGAGATCGCTGTTGGGCTTGAGCACCTTGACCGTGAACCCACGCGGCGCGACCGCTTCGTGCACGCACTTCTTGAGAACCGCGAGCCCCTCCGGTTTCGTCTTCTTGTCCGCGACGATCCGATCGACAACCGCGTCGATCCGGGCATGCAGGTCCTCGTCCCCGGCCGGACGCAGGAAGTTGATCCGCAGAAAGTGCTCGTTCGCCCACCGCCCCAGCGTGCCGGGTAGTTTCGAGTGCCGATGCGCGGACTCGAGGGTCGCGAGCACGTCCTTCACCAGGCCCGCGATCTCCCCGACCACGAGCCGCTGATCACGCCCGATTTCGGCGAGCTGGCCGTCGATCGTCCGGTACCGCACCCGCATTTCTTGCGCGCGGGCTTCGGCGCGGTCCGCAAGCACGTCCGCGTCGTCCCCCGTGAGACGGTCGCGGATCGCGCCGGGCACCTCGGCGAACCGGGCCTCAGCAGCGATCCTGCGGACCTCGGCGATCGACCTGGTGACACGGTCGGCGGTCTCCTCGGCCTCCTTATTCGCCGACTGGAGCCGACTGAGCAGCGACTCGAGGTCGGCTTCCGGCTCGTCCCCGGCATAGGCCGGGACGTCTCCGGGCACCTCGACCGGAGTGGCGGCGCCAGCGAGCCTTTTGGCTTGCTGAGCGAACACCTGGGCCGCCGTGTCAGCTTCGGACGCGAGTTTGCCAGCATCCTCGGCCTCGCGGTTGAGCCGGGTCACCTCGCTGCTCATTTCGGTCGCCCGCTCGGCTTCCGCCGCCGCTCGTTCCCGGGCCTCCGCCTCGGTCGCGGGCTCGTCGTCGAGCGGGGCGTGCCGCAGCCGATCACGCGGAGTGCGCTGCTTGACCTCTTCCGATGCCTGGTTGAGTTCGGTCTTCGCCTCGCTCAGCTTCTGTTGTGCCTCGTTGGCCACTTCGCGGGAGCGTTTCCGCGCTGCTGCTCGCCGGTCCGCGTCCTGACCGTCGCCGGTCGCGAGCAGCTGCTGCGCGAGCTCGCGCGCGGATTCCGGGTACTCGGCCAGCGCCCGGTCCGCCCGTTTGCCTCGCTCGAGGTGTGCGGTGAGACGCTCGGCCAGCACGGATTGGGAAGCCACGGTCTGCCATTGCGAGTCCAGCTCGGCGAACCGGCTGCTCAGCCACGACAACGGATCGCCGTCGCCGGTCACGACGGCCTCCCGATCGCCGTCGAGCAGGGTGACCTGGGTGGAATCCCGTTCGTACCGCTTCCAGTTCGCCTGGTGCTGCGAGGCCAGCGAACGAGCGGCTCGCTCCGTCTCCTGCAATTCCGACACCCGGCTTGCGGCCTCGTCGGCGATGCCGGTGCAGACCTCGACCTCCTTATCGAGCTGCGCGATCGCCAGCTGGATCCCCGGCCGTTCGGCGGTCCGCTTCGCCAGCGCGTTCAGCCGCTCGATCCGCTGCGCCAGCCGGTTCAGCTCGTCGCTCAAGCCGACTTCGGTTACCGCGTCCTCGGCTTCCTGCTCGTCCAGCTCATCGATCTGCGCCCGGACGACCTGATCGTCGTCGGTCAGGCCCGAGATAGCCTCGTCAAACTCTTCGACGGCCTTCTCCAGCGCATCGAGGTGCCCCGCCGGGCAGTCTTCGAGCAGCGACTCCAGCGTCGCCAGCAGCGCCCTGTCCGCCTTCGCCTGTTCCTGCAGCTCCGAGATCCGCCGGTCCTGGTCACGCCTACGTTCTTCACGGTCCGCTCGCGCGTGTTCCGCCGCATCGCGGTCATAGAGCGCGGGTTCGCTGGGGAACACAAGGTGTGCCGGCGGCGCCGCGGCCACCGCCCGTTCGAACTGCGTAGCTGTGGATACCGCGACGTGCGCGACGGTGTACCACGGCTTGGAGGCAAGAGCACGGCGGGCGTTCTCCGCGTCGCCGTCGGCGACGACCACACCAGCGGCGAGTTCCGCGACGCCAGGATTCTCCAGCACCGATGCGCGCTCGGCTTCGGTGACCAGGTCACGGAGGGTCTGCCAGCCCGGTGTTGCCGGTACCCCGGCCGCCACAAGCACCTCCGCGGCCCGTTCGGCGTCGCGCGTGGTGGGCAGGAAGTCGTCGGTCTGGAGCCCGTCCAGCGCGCGGTTGTCCTCGGCGGCGTCCACCCGGATGGCCACGACGGCCGACTCGGCGGCCGACGCCTCCCGGGTCAGCGCCGCGCGCAGGTCCGCGGCCTCGGCCCAGAGGTCGAGCCGGGTCCCGGCGGCCAGCTGGGTCAGCTCGGCCAGCCGGACGTCCGTAGCTAGTGCGTCGGCCCTGGCCACGAGCTTGCGCCTGTCGCCATCAAGGCGATCGCGTTCGGCCGTCGCGGCCGTGCAATCAGTCGCCAGCTTCCGGCTCCGCGCTTCCAGCTCGCCGCGAACCGCGGGCCGGGCCTCACGGCGCTTCCGCACCTGGCCTTGCAGATCCTCCCTCTCGCGGCGGTTCTGCTTCGTTGCGGCCAAGATAATCGAAGGATCGGCCTGATCGTCCGCGAGATCGCCCAGCACCACGGCGGCGGCCACCTCTTCGCGGATTTCGATCAGCCGACCACGAGCGGTTTCGGCACGCACGCTTGCCTTGACTGCCAGTTTCCGGTTCTGCTGCTCTCGAGCACCTTCCGTCTTCGCGTCCGCTTGCGCCTCGCCGGCTGCCGTATCCGCAATCGTTTCGGCTTCGCGCTCTTCCTCGGAGAGCTGCGCGTAGCGGGCCTTGAGCGTCGCGGCGGCGTTGTCTCGGGCTTCCCGTAGCGGAGCGGTCTCCCGGTCCTCCTGGGCGATCTGCTGCCGCACGTCCTCCGCGTGAAGGTGAGCTTCGACCCGATCGGCGAGGTGCCCCACCGCCTGCCAGGCCAGGTCCTCGTCGTTGGCTTCGTCCGCGGTGATGGTCGCCCTTTCCCAGCTGGCCTTCGCGGTCTTCTTCCGGTGGTTCGCCGCGACCCGGTACAGCTCGCTTGCGATGTCGTTAACCCGGCTGCGCTCCCGATCTAGCGTACGAGCGCTGTTCCCCAGTCGGTCCGCTTCTTCTGCCAGCCACTTCCGGTCGCCCTCCCGCGCCGAAGCCGCGGTACGGAACGCTCCGGCAAGCCGGGCAGCGGACGAGCGGGCTCCCGCAGCCGCCTCACCCGCCGTCTTCGCCAGCATGTGCCGTTCGGCGAGCCGCTCCAGCCTGCCTTCCAGCTCCCCGCAGAATTCCCGGTCGACGAGCAGGCCGGGCTTGCGCGCGAGCACGTCGACGACCTTTCGCAGGTTGTTCGCGACGAGGTCGGGCTGCGTGCTGTCGACCGTCAGATCGATCAGGAAGTCGATGAACTTGTCCGTGGTCGCGAATTCGAACAGCCCGGCGACGCCACCCTCGGAATGGTTCATCTGCTTCTGGTAGGCGAACACCGCCGGGTCGAGGTTCCGCGCGGTCAGCACGTCCGTCCACTCGCCACGCTGGCGTGTGATCACGAACCTGAACTGCTGGGGATTGGCCGCCGCGATCTCCTTGAGCACGTTCACGAACTCGGCCATCGTCCGCGTCCGGCCAGATTCGTCGCGCACCGGCAGGCCGGGCAGGTCCAGTACACCCGGGACGGCGAAGAAGCTGTAGTACCAGCCCTTGAGCTTCTCGCGGTCGCGATCCGGGTCGGCGGGCTTTCGCCGTTCGTCCCATTCGTAGACGGCGCCGGTGACCAGCCGGGCCGGCCGGCTCGCGTCGCCGCCGGGCTGGGCCACCCATTCCGCCACTGTATGGCTCGTGTCGCCGGAGGACACGTAGTCCTCGAGGTGACGCTTGACCGTCTTGCCCATGAAGTCTTTGCGCAGCGGGAGCAACAGTGCGAAGAAAAGCGACAGCAGGCTCGACTTCCCGCCGCCGTTGCGCAGCCAGAGAATCGAGTCGACTGGTGCTCGCTCGCCCGCCGTCGAGACGTCCAGCGTCAGATCCGTGAAGCGGGCGGCACGGTCCCCGACGTTTGCGAGGCGGAAGGACGAAAGCTGGTAGGTCACGTCCCCACCACCGGAGTGTGGTCGCCTCGGCGCCGCGCGGCCAACAGCTCGTAGGTCGCGTTCCCCGCCAGCTCACCGACCTGGATGCGGAAGCGTTCGAGGAGTTGGAAAGTCTCGGGGCCGCGGTTCGGCGCCAGCCGCGCCAGGCCTTGGTCGACCATCCAGTTCAGGACGTTCGCGACCCAATAAGTGGAGGACGCGGCCGAGCGACGTCCCTGTCCCTTCCCCCTATCAGCCTTATAGCCGGGAGACAGTCGGTCATACGTCCGCCATGCTTCTTCGAACGACACATCTTCCAGCATTTGGGGTTCCGGTGCGCGCTTAAGCCGATCGCACGCGTCGCGGACGAACCGTTCGATCTCGTCGACCGACACCCACCGGACGCGGTCGTCGTCGAAGTCGGCCGGGGCCGGGAACACGTAAGCCGCGATGGCCGCGCTGATCAGCCCGACCAGCAGCCGGTGGGGCACCGTGCCCACGTTGGGCAGATCCGTGAGCCGGTACGCGAACACCGATTCACGGCGCGCGCCCAGCACCAGTCCTAGCTCGCCGTCGGACAGCACCTGCAGGTCCAGCCCGTCGAGGACGCTGGTCACCGCGTTGTGGAATTCCGCGTCCTCGCGGTAGCGGCCGAGCAGCGTCCGGTAGTCGGAATCGGCGCCAGGCCGCTGCTTCGGGCGGAGCGCGCAGCCGATGAGTATGCCGACGTCCGAAAAATCCTGCTGGCCAAGCGTCATGACACCTCCTGAACGGAAGTCGCGGCCCAGCGGGCGAGTGTTTCTTCGTCTTCGGCCACGATCAGGTCGTCTCCCGACCAGCCGGGTAGGTCGATCAGGCTCCCGTCGGCGTCGACCACTGCGGCCGGGCCGAGAATGTGGGCGGCGGTGTCCACTGCGGTGGAGAAGTCTTCCGCGGTCTCCGGGGCGTAGGTCCAGAGCGCCGCGAGCACGACGAGCCGCTCGACAGCACCTCGATCGAGTTCGCCGGGCAGGTCGGCGGCTTGGACGGCGAGCAGCAACGCCGACAGTCGGGCGGGCAGCGGGACGGAGTCGACTACGGCCGTAGCGGCCGCCAGGATCTCGGGCGAGACCGCGGGCGGGTCCGGGTCGCCGAGTTCTTCGTCGAGCGGTGGTTCGTCGATCCGGGGTTCTCGGCGCGGCGCGAGCAGGTCGTCGACCAGGTCGGCGAACCGCACGATCCGGGGCACCTGTGGCCCCGCGACGAACACGGCGAACGCCTCGGCCGGTTCCGCCGCGTCTTCGGCGGCCATGGTCAACAGCGGCAGGAACACACCGTCGGCGATGTCCGGGTTCCGCAGCCCTCCGACCGGCCGGAAGGACTGGCGAAGCTGTTCGTCGAGGAAGATCGTCCGCGCGCCGACCAGCCTGCCATGCAGTTCGGTGTGCCGACGACGGCATTCTTCGAGCAGACCCGCGATCCGGGCGGCCGCCGCGGTGACGGCGGGATCTGCCTCCGCTGTGTCGAGGGCGCTCCGTACGTGGTCGAGCAGCCTGCTCTCGGCGCCGAGCCGCTCCTCGAGGTGCACCCGGTTGCGCTCGAACTGCGCCGGGACGTCCTGGGCCCAGCGGTCGAGGACCGTACGGATGTCGCGCACGGTGTCGGTCAGGAGCGCGCGCAGTTCGTCGCTGTAGCGCACCGACAGCAGCCGCGACCGCTCCGCGGCCTTCTCCGCCTGGCCGAACGCGCCTCGCTTGAGCTGCCGATCGAGCATGAGCTCGACTGCGGCCTGCTCGTCTTCGACGTCAAATTCCAAACCCCCGACCAGCGCGTTGATCGCGTCCGCGGAGGCCCGGAGCACGTTCACGCCCCGCTGCTGGTCTTCGTGCTCGCTCAACAGCCGGAACTCCACAGCAATAGCCCGGTGGTGCACGGATCCGTCGGGTTCGAGCGAGAAGTCCGAGACCTGGTAGGCGAACGGGGCCTCGCGTTCCCGGCGGTTCAGCAGCGCATCGATGACGTACCGTGCGACCGCTTCGTGTACCTCGGAGGGCTGCTCGGGACATGCGCTCGCCGCCAGCCTCGCCAGGCCGCTGACAGCCTCGTCGTAGGTCACTTCCTCATCGAAACCCTGCCGGGAGATCACCGTGTCGATGGCGGCGAGCGCAAGGGTGACGACGTCGTAGTCGTGGGTGCCCCAGGACTGCCGGCTCGCATTGTCAGCCGCGTCCGCGACCGGCCGGGCTCGCAGGAGTGCCCGCACCCGCCCGCCAAAGGCCTCGTCGAACACGGCGCGGCCCACGGTCCGCGGAGCACTCATCTTGTGCCACCCCCTCGGTGCGTGGATGCCCGGAAGATCGGCTACGAGCGCGTCACCGTTACGCCGCCGGCACCTATCAGCCGACGTCGAGTCGCGAAGCCGCAAGCTCGATGCCCGCGGCGTTCCCTACCGGTCGAGAACGCCTCCCGCAACGCCTCGTCGTGCTCAAGGGTTCGTTCTCGACGTTGTCTGCTGATCTCCTCTCGCGCAGCGGTGTCATCGCGAGCTGCCGGAGGCCGCCCACGTCCCCCGGCCCGACCGGTCGCCCGTAGCAGGTCCGGCACGACTACGGTGGGCCCGTCCCGCCACGCCGGAACGCGGGGAAGGTCGTCATCGTCTGCCTCGTCGTAAAGCTTGCGCCACGAGTGGTCGCCCACCGCGGCCGAAAAGACTGCCGGGCCCAACCGGGGGTCGAGACAGGCACGAGCCAACACCAGGGCTCGAGCGCGCCCGGTGTCCGGATCGCACCAGTCCAGCAAGCCGTCCCAGTCGCCTCGACGGCTCCCTCGGGATGCCGTCAATGCCCCTCGCTCGATCAGCGTCTGGGCCTCGGACTCCGTAACAGCGGTCTCCGCGAGCATTTCGCAACTCGGCCGCAGTAACACCAGCGCACGGTGCGCTTGGGCCGAACCAGTCTCGGGCTCGGCAGTGACGCGCGTCGCGTACTCGACGAGGAGCTGCTTGAGCTCGCCGGTCGTGTCATCGTCGAGGTCGAACCGGTCGGCGAGTGTCGCGAGAGTGTCTTCGGCGCCGACGAGCGCTGCGTCGAGGTCGTCGTGGCTGGTGAACAGCCTCCCGATGTGCTCAGCGACATCTGCACCGGCCGGAGCACCGGTCGAGAAGGCCTGAGCAAGGAAATCCAGCGCGGCGACCACCCGTGCCAGGCTCGAGAGAGGGATCTCGCGCATCGTCGGTGTGCCGGCTAGCACTGTCGAATAGAACCGCTGCACCTGGCGGCCTGCGGGAGTAGCGGTCCAGCGCCAGTTGCGGGCCATCAGATCGGCATACCGCCGGATCCTGCTCGCGTCCGTCCTCGCCGACGCCGCCGTCCAATCGCGCGGCTTGTCCAGACGCGTCTCGACCAGCCGCTCGGGCAGCGGTGTCCCCGCATCCCGCAACGCCTGAGCCACCTCGGACGGTGTGAGATCCGAGATCGACGCTTCGAGGACTCGCATGATCGCGATGTACTCGTCGGACTCTGGAGCGACGAGGTACGCGGTTGCCCTTCTGGAGTCGGTTACACCTACCTCGAACCTATCGCCCGCGGGCGAATCCGCACCGGGGTTCGTTGGCTTCTCCATCTCCGCTCCCCCTCAGTGAGTGTTCTTTCACCGTACCCAGCACGACCGACAATTTCGGACAGGTAGCGGCTCACCGGCTATCAGTCGGCACCACCTCGGCGCGACGCGGAGAACACTCGCCAAGCCGCTGCGATGACCGGCTCGGCCTCCCACAAGCCGTCTCGCTGCCGCTCCACGAGCACGTCCAAATTCCGCAGGACGTTCATGGTCGCGGCTCCTCCGTGGTCGTCGAAGAGGGCCAGGAGGTCGTCGGTGGCGAGGGCCTCGTCGTAGTTCACGAACTCGCCGAACGCGTCTGCGCAAGCGGGCATCGTGGCTAAGCCGACCGCGTCGACCAGTTCTGCCGCGCCTTCCGGCCGGGCGAGCTGCTGGCGGATCTTGTCGCACACCCGCCGGGCACTTCGCGCCTCTCCCGCGGCCAGCTCCGCGGCCTGGTTCAGCAAGCTCGTCCAGCCCCCGGTGATCTGGAGCAGGTCTGCCTGACTACCCGAATCGCTGAAGGACGTCGTCAGGTTGTCCGCTCCGAACCACGAGCGGAGCCCGTCCGCCGAGACGCGGCGCAAGGGGACGACGAGGTCGGCGAGATCGGCCCGATCCGAACCACAGATCGCGGGGAACACCTCGCCGGCGTCGGCGCTGACCAGCGCGACCACCGTGCGGGTCACCCCGGCGGCGGGTAGCAGCTCGAGCGCCTGGTTGACCGCCGTCCAGGCGCTTTCGACCTTCATCCCGCCCAGGTCGCAGAACACGACCCGGTGCGGGTCGCCGGGCTTACCGCCGCGAAGTTCGCGCCGATAGCTCTCCGGAGACGTCGCCTTCTCCAGCGTGAACCGCGCTCCGACCCGGCGGTCCTCCTCCTGAAGCAGCTGCTCCACGTGGTCGGCGCCCGTGGCGCGGCTGCCCAGCACCAACCGGAGGCGATTGGAGCGTTCGATCAGCGTGGCGAACTGCTTCTCGGTCAGTGGGGCGGCCAGGCCGTCGGCAACCGTGCGGCGGGCATTCTCGGCGGCGAGCCTCGTCGGAGCCCGCCATTCCGAGCCGAACAGCTCGTCCTCGATGTCCTGCGCCGAACCCAGCAGGCGCAGGACGTTGCTGGAGCGCAGCCGCCAGCCTCCGTCCGCCGCGGCGAGCACGCCGAGTCCGCTCATCTCCTCCAAGAGCGACCGAAACTCGTCCGCTCCTTGTCCGGTGAAGCCGGCGGACCACCAGGAGTGGCATTCGTCGCGCAGCTCGCCGGTCGCCAACGTTCGGTCGGCACCGTGCTCGAGTGCGGCCAAGGCCACCACGAGGGCGATGAGCTTGTACCGCGAGTCGAGGTTCAGGGTCAGCTGGACCGCTTCCCGGACCTTCTGCCGGACTGTTTCGGATCCGATGACCCGTTCGAGCTCGTCGTCGTTGATCACGTAGCGCGGGTTGTCTTCGCGTCGCTCGTGCGCGGATCGCACGAGCGCTTCCCCGACGAGCTGCAGGAGCTTGGGCTGGTAGTTGCAGTACGCCAGGACACGGTGGATGAGCTCGTCCGACGAGAATGAGATGCCCAGCGTTTCCATCGGCGTGAACATCAGCTGGTAAGCGGGTTCCGGGGCCAGCGGGCCGATCGCCAGCGCATCCCCGAAGTGGGCGGCGGCGAGCGGCTGGTTCGGCAGCTGCGCGAACCGCTGAACCTGGTGCAGTCCCGCGAAGACCGGCTTGAACCGGCGTTCCGTTGAGTTCATCAGGTCACGCAGGCGGGTGGTCGTCGCGAAGCCGGTCGTAGCGTCCGCGTCGAAGAACTCGTCGCTTTCGTCGAGCAGTAGCACCAACCGTCGTTGGGCATCCGCACCCAACCAGGTCTTCACGACCCGTTCAGCGTGTTTGGCCGCATCCCGTCCTCGTTGGCCCGGCGCTGTGATCTCCCGCTCGGCGAGCCCGGCGACGATCATGTCCCAGAGCGCGTCCGGCTTTCGCGTCACGCCGAATCCGGGCAGCGAGAGGTACACCGCGATGTTGTCCAGTGTGACCTCGAAGCGGCGAGCCGCCGCCTGCAGTACCGCCGACTTGCCGAGCTGCCGTCCGCCGTAGAGCAGGTTGGCCCCGTGCCGCTCGAGGATGGCGGACCGCTCCGCTTGCCGGCCTTTGAACATCTCGCTCGGCACGTTGCCCGTCGCGTGCGGGTGGTACGGGTTGGTCGTCGCGAAGGGCAGGAGGATGCGTTCCGTGGCCGCGAACCGCCCACCGCCGTAGGCGGCGAGGTAGGCCAGTGCCATGTCGTCGAGCATGATCACCGGCTTTTCCGGCCGGGCCGCGGTGGCTTTGCTCAACGCTCGTCGCTGACTCGCGGAAAGCGTCCCGAATACGGCGACCAGGACGGGCGCGTCGCTCGTGTCCTGTGTGACCCAGGCGAAGAGCGTCCGGACGTCGGGTGCGTTCCAGCACAGCATGAGCCGCAGCTGGTCACCGGCCAGGGAACCGAATGCCGGGATCAACGCGTCGCCGACCCGTTTCACGCCGCTCAGCTCAACCCAGCGCCGGTTCGGCCCGTCGGACAGGCCGGCCGGGCGCTCGGCGGTGAACTCGATCCCGGCCAGCCGCAGCGCCTGGGCCAGCGCGGGCTTGAACGCCCGGTGTCGCCGGTCGCCACCGAGGTCGAGCCACGCATGCAGCCCGTCGGCCGCCGCGGTGCGTTCCGCCGGGGACAGCGGCCCGAAGTCCAGGCAGTCCGCGAGGACAGTGCCACTCTCGGCGGCCTTCAGCGCGTCGCGCACCACCGTGGCGGGAAGGGTGTCGAGTGCGGTGAGAAACCGAGGCAGGTCAAGGGATTCCGGTGCACTCGGTGGCTCTTCACCACCGAGCGCGACGAGCAGGTACTCCTCCGCGGTCGCGAGATCTCCGGCGTCGATCCGGGCGCGGATGCGGTCCGCGGCGTGCTCGGGGACGAGCTGCCCGGCCTTGTTCAGCTCGGAGGTCACCCGTTCCCACAGTTCTGCCTTGGCCTTCACCGCGTACTCGGGCAGCCGGCTGTCTATCTCGTCGAGTAGCCGGCGTACCTGGTCCAAGTCGTCACGGTCCGGCCGTGCGGCTTCGAGCTGGGCCAGCACATCGGAGCGCGCCGATTCCAGGAGCTGCCCCAGCCGGGCGGCTTTCTGGACCCGGCCTTCGATCTCCGTGGCCAGCACGCGCACCTGGGCTCGTGATCGGGCCACGGCCTGTTCGAGTCGGTCGAGCAGCGGGGTCATGTCCCGGCCGGCTTCCTCGGCGATCGCGTCGACGATCGTCCGGGCGGCGACGAAGTCCTCAATGGCCAGCCGCTCGTCGAACGCGGTCTCCCAGCCGGTGCGGTCGGCGAGCCGTATGTCATCGAGCGTCATCGGCCGGGCCGGGACGAGGTCGGCGCTGAGCCGCAGCGGCGCACAGCGCAGCAGGTCACGGTTCAGCACTGCGCGCGGGTCGGGCTCGGCACCCTTCAAGCTTTCGCCGTCGAGCATATCGATGCTCTGTTCGAGCAGAGCCAGGCAGGCAGCTGCCGCGGCCGCCAGCACGGGGTCCGCACTTTCGTGACGCAGGACATCGAGCTCGCCGGAGGCTCCCTCCTGCTCCTCGAGCACCCGAGCGCGGAGCTCGGTCACCTGCGCGGGTACCGGGTGGGTGCCGTGCGCGGCACTGGCTTCCGCTCGCACGGCGTCGACCCACACCCGCACCAGGTCGAGCGACTCCGCGACCTGCTCGATGATCTTGCGCCGGGAAGCGCCTTCGAGCGACCGTGAACCGGAGCTGCGCAGGCTGTCGTCGATGGCCTTGAGCTCGGCGACGAGATCCTGGCGCCGGCTGAGCTTGCGCAGCGTTCTGACCGCGGTCTCGATGTCTTCCCGCCGGTCAGCCGCCGCGATGGCCACCGCCCGCCCGACCAGCCCGTTCGGTGCCCACCACGTTTCCGCGATCTGGTTGGCCCGCGGGAACCGCAGGTTCCTGCTCCGGTCGCGGTCGGCGGCCGCGGCCTCCGCCGCGGCGGCGATATCGTTGTCGGCAACGGCGATCGGGGCCAGCTCGGCCAGCAAGGCCTGGTTGTAGAGCAGCCCGCGCGCGGAGGCCTTTCCGATCGCCGACGTCAAGGCGGTTAGGTGAGGCTGGCGCTCGAAGTGCCCGCTCAGCTCGTCCGCCAGTTCACCGGCATGGGGATCGGCCATCACCAGCGCTGCGCGTACGGCCGCCGTCAGCAATGCCAGCTGGGCGGCCTGATGACCGTCGAAGCCGTGCAGGTCGAGGTTTTCGAGCGAGTCCCGAAGTTCCTTAGCCGTGGTACCCGATTCGGTCCGGACGGCCGTCGCCAGCGTGAGCAGCCGGGTCGCTTCGGCGAACTGGTCGTCTCCGGCGATGTCCGCGGCGTGGTGGGTCAGAGCGAGCTTGCCGGCCCCGAGCAGTTCCGCGGTCAGTTGCCGGCCCTCGGTGTCGGCTGCCTGATCGGCGTCGTCCGGCTGATCAGTGGGAGCTGATACATCGGGCGCGGCAGCCTGCTGGACGGGAGGCGCCACCGCGAGCGGTGCGAGCCGCGGTTCAGGTTCCGGCGAGGGCTCCGCCACCGGCGTATCACGCGGTTTTGGCTCGTCGTCCGGGCGGAAGCCGAGCCGGCCCATGAGAGCGATCACGAGTAGTGGCTGGAGGTCGCCGGGCAGTGCCGCCTGCGCCGTCTGGTGGAGTTCGACCGCCACGCCGGGTTTCCCCGCGGCCGCGGCGTCGACCAGGCGGGCCAATGCCGTCAAGCCGTCGGCCCGGCTTCGCCGAGCGTCGTCCCAGTCGTCGCTTCCGAGCAGCTCACTCGCGGCGCTGCGGACGCTCGCGATCAATTCCCCGTACTCCGGCGGGCCCACGAGACCCTCGAAGCGTTCGAGTTCTGGGTGTTCGTCCGGCCGGCTTGCCCGCTCGGCCGCCTCGTCAAGCTTCTCGGCCAGAACCAGGCAATTTGCGAACGCCGATTCCGAACTCGCACCTTCGAGTAGGGCTTGCGCCGATTCGGCCTGCGGTCCGAGGGCCGCGATCGTCGCAAGGTCTTCCGCTGACGCGGTCCGGGAATCCGCCAGTTCAGCGGAAACCCTCGCTGCTGCGCGCTGGGCCTCCGCGAGGGCCTGCCGGAGCTGCTCGGCCGTCTTGACCAGCTCGTTCACCTCGGGCGCCGGAACGGGACGACCCGTCACCGCCGCGCCTCCGCTCACAGCTTCGAGCTTCCGGCAAGCAGCAACGACAGTGTCGACGAGCTCACTCGGCCAGCTGGGCAACGCAAGCTTGCTGCGCAGCGCGATCCTCAGCGCGGCCACTGACGCGGGCCCGCGCTGCCAGTCGGCGAAAACGGTTAACCGGACCGCGCTCGCCTGAGCCGGATCGTCGGTCAGGGCCTGCCGCAAGCCATCGTCGTCGTGGCTCTCGCACCATTCGGTCAACGCCGGGGCTAGCGCTCGACGCACCGGCGACACCAGAAGCTGCAAAGCACGCGTGCGCCGCTCCTCGGGCCAGGCCCGAAGGCGGGTGAGCCCGTCACGCGCTGCCATCGGCGTCGGCCGCTTCGCCGGGGGGACACGCAGGTCGCGCAGGAAATTCGTGCGGTTGGGATTCGGCAGTCGCCAGACCAGCCGGGAAAACTCCTCCGCCGTCACGAGGTCGAGCGCCGTCTCGACGACGTCGCCGAGCCGGTCCAGCAAACCGGCCAGCTCAGCCTGAGCACGCCGACGCGCGGCCTCGTCCGAGTCGGTCGCCGTGGCGGCCTCGGCCAGGAGCTCGGTGGTCCCGAGCGATCCGCCGAAGTCCATGTTATGACGGTGACGCCGGTGTGGAGCGGCCATGGTCGGCCACCTTCCTTTTCGAAGTTCGGGTGCGGTTCAGTCCGAGATCGCATCGAGCCAGACGGGCCCGGGCTCGTCGCCGCGGCGATGTCCTCGGACGAAGGTGAAACCGGGCGGCAATTCCGCGGATGCGTGCGGTCCGTGAAGGCCGCTGATGTACTTCGCGTAGTTGGCTTTCGCCTGCTCACTGGCCCGGAACCCGTCCGGCAGCTGCCGCAGGCCAGGCGGCACCCAGTGCTCCTTGACCTGTCCGGCCAGCCCTCCCGGTCGGCGTGCCTGATCGGTGATATGAGGTGCTCCGGCACCGTCGGGCCACCAGACGAAGACGTCCGGTGCCGTCCGGTCCGCGACCGGTTCGCAGGTCAGCTTGCCCGCCTCCACCAGATCTCCGCAGGTGTGGATCACCAACCAGAGCAGCACCGGGTTGACCGGTTCTGGCCCGAACAGCGCCGTCATCAGCTGAGGACCGGTGAGCTGCCGGGCACCGAACGGCCCCGCCTCGCCGTGTCTGCGCAGTGCGTTAACGATGAACCGGCCCAGCGGGTCCACCCCGCGCCCCGGCTTGACACTCCGGGCGGCCGCCGGCGCGGGGGTGACTGCCTCGGCCAGGCCGAGCGCGGCGGCAAGGAGCCTCTCGTCGGTCGCCCACCGGTAGTCGTCGCCGAAAGGCAGGGGCGCGTCGAGGAGTGTCGTCGAAAGCGCCACCCGGCGGGCGCCACGCGCGGCGGCGACGGTGACTTTGATCCCGGGGTAGAAGCCGAACGGCCAGGCGATGCCGGTCAGCCGGTTGTCCTTCAGGACCACCTCCTGGACGCGCATCGCGTCGTCGAGCGGCTCGCCTTCGTGGAACAGGTCGATGATCATGTTCTGGTGGGGGAAGAGCTCCACGGCGGACGATGTCAGCGGGAGCACGCCGTTGTCGATGTGCGTCGCGCGCAACGCGACCGTGAAAACGGTGAGGGTGTTGTCGAGGTGTTCCAGGAGGACGTCGTCCTCGATGGGCTCTTCGCCCCGGGCGGGGTAGGGCGCGCTGCGCCACACACCGCCCGCCTGCCACGGATCGTCGATCCGCACGTCGAGCCCGTCGAGCCGAGCGGCTTCGCCATCGATCGCGAGATTGGCGTGCACCACGGCTTCGACCGCGCCGGCGTAGGAAAGCGGGTCCGGCGTCTCACCGAGGTGGGCCCTCGCCTCGAGCAACGGCCAGACGCCGGTGTAACGGGGTTCGCCTGCCGGCCGGGTGACGATCCTGACGATTTCCCCCAGGTCGTCTCCGCCGAGGGCGTCGGGCGAGGCGAGGCGTTCGGTGAACCGGTCAGCGGGGGCGGCGTACGGGCCCCAGCGGCACAGGATCGCCGACCGCGTCAGGAGGCTGTCGATCGTTGTCAGGGCCGCTTTCAATGCGGCGACGAGCGCGCCGTCGTCGTGGGGCTCGGTCAGCAGGCCGCCCAACGGTCCGCTGAGCAGTAGCGGTTTCGCGCTCGTCAGCAGCCAGTCGGCGTACCGGCCGGTGTCCGGGGGCCGCGCCGCCACCGGGGCGGTACCGAGCACGTGGCCTCGCGCGTCGAGGACCGTGCCGCGGCGGCGCTGCCGTTCGAGCTCCGCCCGGTCGCGGTGGTTCAAGCCGATGCCGAACGCCTCGAAGTCGAGGATGGCGCGGGCTTCCCCGGCTGGCGCCGGATCGTTCCACCCGTATGCGCCCGGGAGCTCGGCTGGGACCCAGCCGTCGACGTCGACGCCGAGATGGGCTCCGAACTGCCCGACCACTTCGGCCCATAGGGTATGTCCGCCTCGTTCGACGCGGACGAACATGCCCACCTCGGGAACCGTCTCCGTCTCGGCGTCGAGGCGGAAGAACAGCTCCGGATCGAGGAGCTCTCCGCGGTAGCCCGAGCCGTCCGGGCCGAAACCGAAATGCACGGCGTTGAACGCCGTCGCGACGTGCAGCGGAGCCCGTCGCGCCAGGGCCACCCGTTCCAAATAGGCGAGAACCCGTTCGTGCGGTGCGTCCGGCTCGACCAAAAGCTCCGCGGTGAACAGCGGATCGTCGTGGAACGGTCGCCAGATCTCGGTCGCGCTCGCTGTCATGTCGCCACCTCCGCGGTTTGCCCGGCCGTGGTCCGCTCACGGCGTTCGTCTGCTTCTGCGTACCTGTGCAGCCGCCAAAGTCCGTGATCGGTCCGGATGACCTGGTCCGCAGCTTTCAGCCGGTCGAGCGCGGCGCGCACGTCATCGATCCGGGCGCCCGGATCACATCCGCGAAGGCGGTGGTACAGCAGCTTCGGCCACAACGGACGTTGCCTTCCCGTGGCCGCATCCGGGTAGGTCTCGTCGCCGCGGAGCACCCGGTTGATCATCACGTCGGTGAGCCCGCGGTAGTTGTCCCACAGAAGGCTGCGGACATTGCGATCCGTCACCGTCCGGTACGGCAAGCCGTCTCGCCGGACCGAGGGCCGGGGGCGAGCCGTGTTGAACGCGCGAAGCAGGTCCGGCTGCGGGTCCCGGTCCGCGTTGCGTTGCCAGCAGGTCGAACAACGGCAAGCGGACGTAGTGCACGTATCGCCGGGCAGAGCGTGCTCCGACATTCCGAAGTACCCGGCCATACCGGCGTTGGCGCAGACGCGGTCTTCGTTGTACCAAGCGAGAAGTTCGGCAAGCTCACGGTCACGCCGGGCGCGGTGACCGACGGTATGACTCGCCACCTCTCCCGGCGCCGTCCCGGACGGCCGGACCGAGATCAGCGTCCGGTAGTTGCCGGCCTGGGAGACGTCGAGGCAACCTCGATCGTGGAGCGTCGAAAGGACGGCCCAAGTACCGGCGGCGTCACCGGCTGTCCGGTCGTATCGAGGTACCTCACGGGCAAGTTCCTCGTGGAGTTCGGTCGTCTCATATCGGCCTGACCTCGCCGAAACAATCTGTTGCAGCCATTGGGCAACTGCCGTCAGCTCGTCGTCGCCGGGGTCGAGAGGTTCGTCGACGGGAGCCAGCAGGACCGTCGCCGGGAAGTCGCCCCGGTCGTCGAGCAGGCCGCTGTTCGCCAAGGTGGCCACCGACCGGATGACGGCGGTCCGGAAGGCGTCCACTGTGGACGAATTCCGCACTTCGGCGGGCCGCAGCCGTCTCGCGGCGACCTCGGCTCGAAGGCAGCTGTCGGCAAGCTCGTCGGGATCCAGCACCCCGCTCTTGGCCGCGGTTTCGAGAAGGAGCTTTCCGATTTGACGCTCGGTGGCGGGCGACAGGCCTTGCGAGAGCATCCACTGCAGGGTTCGGAAGCCGCGGCCGGTCCCGAGGGCCAGGCCGTAGGACGGCGCGCTGATCTCGGCGGCGGCCTTTCCGGTCTGGTCACGTCCGGCCCGGCCGAGCTGCTGGTAGAGCGCGGCGAGGTCCGGCGGCGGCGACACGACGAACACGCACCGGATGTCGACGCGGTTGACGCCGAGCCCGAACGCGCTGGTCGCCACGATGATCAGCGGCACGAATCCGGGATCGCCCTTGACCGGTGCTTCCCGGAATTCGGTCAGCACCGCCGCCTTCTCCGCTTCGGACAGCCGGCCGTGGAAGCGCCGGACCTGCCGGACGCCCGTGTCGCCGAGGAACTGCCGGAGATGGGCGTGCAGGGCCTCGACCTCTTTCACGGTCAGGCAGTAGAAGATGGCGTGGTCGTCGCACGCAGTCGCGATCTCCTCGGTGAGCCCGGCGACGGTGGTCGGTCCGGCGTTGCGGATCACCCGCCGGTACAACGCCAGCTCGGGACGTAGCGGGCTGGCCGTCACCGTGACGAGTGACTCACCCGCAACGGGCTCCTCGGCCACGCCGAAGAGTCCCGCTCGCAGTCCGGCGCGGACCGACCGGTTCGCGGTGGCTGTCACCGCGGTCACCCGCAACCGGTAGTCGTTCCTGAGCTCGGTGATGAGCCGCTCGGCACGGCGGAAGCTGGGCCGGAAGTCGTCGCCCCACTGCACGAACGTGTGCGCCTCGTCCACCGCGATCCGGCGGAGGATGCCCTTCTCCGCCGCTTCGCGCAGCAGCTCCTGGAACCGGCGGTTCGCCAGCCGTTCCGGCGAGACGTAAACGAGCCGGATGCCGTGGTCCGCGACCCCGGTCAGCTGTTCGGCGACCTCGGTCTTCCCGCGCCGGCTGTTCGACTCGGGCATCGGCCCGACCAGCGCGCGCACGGCCCCGCCGACGGTGGCGTTCAGCTCGAGGGCCTGGTCCGCCATCAAAGCGACCAGTGGCGAGACGACGACAGTCACCCCGGAGAGTGCCAGTGCGGGCAGCTGGAAAGCGTACGACTTGCCGAAACCGGTCGGCAGCAGAGCCAGCACGTCGGCATCCTCGGCGACCGCACGGATCACCGATTCCTGTTGTGCGCGAAGCCGAAACGGTTCTTCCGAGAAGCGGAGCAGGCTTGCGATCCGGCTGCACCGCTCCACCAGAAGGTCGCCCAGCTTCCCGGCGGCCCGCGCGGCCGCTTCCTCGACCGGGTTGATCACCGCGTCGAGGATCTCGCGAGTAGCCGGCAGCAGGGTGTGGGTCCGGAGGGCATCCGGCTCGCACAGCTCGGCCGCTCGCTGCCGTTCGATGAGTCCGTTCTCGCCGAGAAACTGCCAGATTGTCCGCCAGCCTTCGGCCATGGTCAGCACGTTGCCGCCTGCGGGTTCGCCAGTCACTTCATCCGGGACCAGCAGTCCCGGGTCGAGCGACTCGAGGAACACCCGGCGATAACTCCGCCGTTGCGCGGTGCGGCCGGCCAGCCGACGGTCGCTGATCACCACGATGCCCCGGTGGTCGGTCGAGCGCACCAGTCTGCCGACGGCTTGCCGGAGATCCATCGCGGCCAGCGGCAAGTAGTAGTTTTCGTTCGCGGAACGCTCCGGATCGGGATCGCCGGCGTCGGCGGCTCGGCGCGCCGCTGCCGCGCGACGGGCGGCGACGAGCGGGTCGGCGAAGGGTGCGAACGGCAGCTTGTTGATCCACACGAGGGAAACCCGGTCGGCTGCGAAATCGACGCCCTGCCACATCCCCCGGGTCGCGACACAGAAGCCGCCCGTCTCGGCGAACGCGCGAGCGGCGCGTGTGTTGCCCAGCAGCGGCGCCACCGTGACCGGCGTTCCGGGCGTCCGGCCGGAGAGTTCACCGATCAGGCGTTCGGCGATGGCGGACGCAGCCTTCTTCGCGGTCGTCAAGACCAGTCCGCCGCCGCGAAACGCGTCGCCCTCACGGCGAATGACCTCCTCCGCGTAGCCGGCGAGCTGGTGTGCTGTCGTGCGCACCGCGCCATCGGCTTGCTCACCCCAGCTCGGGAAGTCGGCCAGGCAGACCAGCCGGGCCTGACCGGTCAGATCGAACGGGCCGGACAGAGCGAACGCGTCGACGTCCACCCCGAGGCCGAGCCGCGAGCGGATGTACGTCCAGCTGCCGGCCACCCGGAGTGTGGCGGAGACGTAGAAGACCCGGCCGAACCGCGCACGCACCTCGGCCCACGTCACCTCGCGGCTGAGCTCGATCGGGGCGGACACGACCGCGAACGCGTACCGGCGAGCCGCGACGCTGATCCCCTCGCTCTCCAGTTCGGTGGCGTAGACGACGCGGTTGCCCTCCTCGGGCGGGGGATTGTCCGACGTGCCGTCCAGGATCTGCCGCGCGTCTTCGGTGACCCGGCTCGCCGCGTCCGCGAGCACGTCGGCCCGCGCGGCGAGCGAGGCTGTGCGCTCGTACTCCCACCAGGAATCGGCCCGGGCGCGAGCACCCAGGTACGCGGCCAAAGCGCCGGAAACGGCGTTCGCCGAACGGGCCAGCCGATCGAGCCGGCTGAGCAGCTGCCGGGACGGCGCCTCACCGCCGACTCCGCCGAACGGGCTGGCCAAGGTGACGACGCGGCTGCCCACCGTGCCACCGGAACGGTCGAAGACGGCTTGGGCCGCTCGCGGCAGTGTCTCGGTGTCGAGCAGGGACTCCAGGTCGGCGACGGCTTCCGCCAGCCGGTCGGGTACGTCACGCCCGCGCGTGCACCAGCGGCGCAGCTCACCGCCGAGGTTCTCCACGGCGCGGTAGTCGACCTCGGCGCTCGCCGCGGCGGTCGCGGCCTGCTCGAGCGAGTGGGCCTCGTCGATGACGAGCAACGTCGAGTCCGAACCCACGTCCGGCTGGCTCAGGAGCAGCGCGTGGTTGGCGACGATGAGCTGACTCGCGGCGAACGCTTCCGCCGCCGTCTCGGAAAATCGGCCGAGGAGCGACGACGAGCTGCGCCGGTAGTCTCCGTTCTCCTGGCTGAGGCCGATGAGCCAGAGCGCCAGTGGGACCCGGGCACCCGATTCGAAGTACTCGGAAACGAAGGCCGGAAGATCGGCGGGGTCCACGCTCCGGGACGACCAGCGGTCATCGAGTGTCTTCGCCTCGCCCAAGCGCCGGACCAGGTAGATCAACAGCTCCCGGTAACTCGGGTCGGTGGCGAACCGGGTGCGCTGCTCGGGCCGGGAGCTCGCGGCCGCGCCGGTGGCGTCGGCCAGCGCGGTGACCAGCGCCCGCAGAGACAGCCGGTTCCGCTTGCCCTTGACCAGCGCGGCGACGTCCGCCAGACCGGGCACCACCGCGGCCAGCTTGGCGATGTCCCCGGCGAGCTGGGACTGCAGCTGCTTAGTGTGGGTCGAGAGGACGACCTGCCGGCCCGGCGCGCCGGCGAGCCAGTCGAGACCGGTGGCGAGGACGGCGAGGCTCTTGCCGGTCCCGGTGGGAGCTTCGCACAGAGCATCCCGGCCGGCGGTCACCTGAGCGGCCAGCTGGGCGGACATCTCCTGCTGCGCCGGTCGACGCTCCACTCGCCCCGAGGCTGCCGCCTGGGCAAGGCGGTGCGGATCGACCCGCCCCGAGTCGTCGCGCAGCTCGTCCGGCACGACCAGCGGGGTGTTCCGGCGGCTCGGTGACGGCGCCGGGATGAGGTCGGACAGTACCTGCTCAACCTCCGCATCGTCGTGCTCGTGGGTGGCCAAATCAGACGGAAGCAAGGAAGCCAGCAGGTCCCAGGCCGCGCTACCGGTGCCCGCGCTCAACGCCAGGACACGCTCTGCTTCAGGCCACGCAGCCACGGTCGACGCCGCGAGCTGGACCACGCGGGCCGTCAGTGTTGCGTCTGCCTCGGCGTCATGCCAGCGCAGCTCCGTGCGGTCGACCCCGACCTCAGTGGCCAGCTCGGCCAGTCGGTGGGAGGAAGCTGTCGGCCAGATAGCGTGGGCGAGGTAGAGCGCATCGACCCGGCGGTGGCCGCCGAAACCCTGGATGCCCGCGTTGCCGCTTGCTTCGTCGAGCAGAGGGAAGTCGGCCTGTATGCCGTTGTAGGCAACCAGGGTGTCGGCGTCGGCGCAGAATTGCCGCAGCGCTTCGAACGCTTCCACCGGACTGACTGCATGGCTTTCGTATGACGCGCGAACGCGCTCCGATCTGATCTCCGCTTCCCAGCCTTCGTCCGACAGCCTTACCCAGGCCGTGAACCGCTCGCCCTTGCCAACCCAATCAGAGTCACCGGACAGGCGAGCGGCACAGATTTGATACGCCTGGCGATCGCCGTCCGGTTTCTCCGAGCTGGGACGAACCACGGATTCCAAATCCACGATGACAGCCCGCAAGAGATCGCGCCGTCCGTCGTCAGGTTGCGCCGCTTCTGCAACAGCAGAGAGTATTTCACCGTCAGCCAGCACCAAGCCGGCCTGGATCGCCGACATGACGATCGTACGCAGACGTCGCAATGTCAGTGACGGCCAACGACGCTGCGCTTCGCTCAACAGCGCGCTTCCGTCGACCGGACCGATACGAGCAAGAATCTCAGCGACTTCCTCGGCCTGGCTCACTCCTGCGGCTATGGGAACCTCCGACGAAGTCGTCTCAACCACAGGATCGTGGCCCCTTTTCACGTTTGCCGAACGAGAGGTGCAACGTCAACACCAAGTCACTGGGACGGCCCAGTAAATCCCGCTCCGCCCAGCAAGATCGACGATCACCGCTACGTACGGTTGATGGGTCGGCGGCCGGCCATCCGCTGTTACACCCTCTCGAAGGAAATCGATAACGTTTCGCCAGTCGAGCGCCATGCGGACCCAACAGACAGTGGGACTACTGGAGATCGTCGCCGCATAGGGCGTTATACAGTCCTCAATGACGCCTCGCGACTGCGCTGATCGGATGAACTGCTCGGAGCGCGCCGTCATGACCCAACGGCCGCGACATCCGTCCAGCGTGATCCCACCGCACCCGCCCTCGCCTCAGGTCGCACCACCTGCTGGCACGGCCGACCTGCTGGCGCAGTGGATGAACGCCAAGAAGCCGGCAACCACCACCTCTAACCGCCCCGACCATGTCAGTGATTTGCGGTTCGCCTTCTACGGCCGCACCTCGACCACCCGCCACCAAGACCGCGTCTCATCACAGGGCTGGCAACGCGACATGGCCGACGAGTTGGTCGTGGGCCACGGCCAAGTCGTCGCCACCTACTTCGACGCCGGCACCTCACGCCGCATCCCCTGGCGACAACGCCCTCAGGCCGCCCAGCTCATGACTGCGGCCTCGAGCCCTGAATCCGTGATCGATGCGATCGTGGTCGGCGAGTACGAGCGTGCCTTTACCGGCACCCAGTTCGCGACCCTCTACGCCTGGTGCACGCGGCACGGCATCCAGCTGTGGCTGCCCGAGACAGGAGGTCCAGTCGACCTCGCGAACCGCGATCACCGGGCGCTGTTGTCGCTTCTCGCGACCCAGTCGCAGCGCGAAGTGCTACGCGCCCGCCACCGGGTGCTGGCGGCGATGCATAACCAGGTCACCCAGCAAGGACGCTACCTCGGCGGCCGACCACCCTACGGCTACCAGCTCGTCGACGCCGGGCCGCACCCCAACCTGGCAGATGCTCGCTGGGGCCGACGCCTCCAGCGGCTTGAGCCCGACCCACGAACCGCGCCACACGTAGCGTGGATGTTCCAGCAGCGTCTGGCCGGGCACAGCGTCGCCAGCATCGCCCGACACCTCAACGAACGCGGTGTCCCCTGTCCGTCGAGCGCCGACCCGGACCGCAACCGGCACCGCACCCGCGGAGCCTGGACGCTGCGTACCGTCGCCGTGATCCTGGCGAACCCGCGCTACACCGGCCGCCAGACCTGGAACCGCCGCGCTACCGACACCAGCGGCCCAACCGCAACGCCGGCCCTGTCGGCGAAGGCTGCACATCGTGCGCTCGTCACCGAGCAGGACTTCATCGCCGCTCAGCAGATCCGGGCGGCCCGACCAGCCAGCGACGGCCGGACTCGTCGGTTCGCGCTGGCTGGCCTGATCCACTGCGGAGTCTGCGACCGACGGCTGGACTCGCACTGGAACCACGGGCGACCGACGTACCGCTGCCGCCATGGCCACACCAGCACTCAACGCGCGGGCCAGTCGCGGCCGAAGACGCTCTACATTCGCGAAGATCACCTCGTGGACGAGATCCATGTCCGGCTCGGCGTTCAAGACGGGGACGGCCACGCCACGCTGGAGTCAGTTCGGACACGAAGCAGCCGCGTCGCGACTGCGCTACGAGGCTCGGGACGGTTCGTCGTCTACGACGGCGCCGGATGGCGACTGGAGAAGATTGATTCGAGCTAGGCTACGATCGCCCCAGCTTCAAGATCGCGTTCCGCGATCCGTGGGGTAATACTGTGTCCGAGGGACTTGAACCCCCACACGTGGGATATCTCCCGTATTTGGGGAGATCATGCCACCAATCGTAGCTTAAAGTCACACGGCCTGCACACCTCCCCGCGCACTGGCCCCCACCTCAGCCCCGGCCTGACGTGCACATGTCGCGCTGACCGCCGCAGCCACCTCTCCCGCACCGATCCCCGGATCCGGGTCGCGCTCGACACCCCCGACGCCAGCTTCACACGGGTGACGGCCGCGGGCACAAACTGATCCGCCACTGGAACCAGGAAACCACCTACGCCAAGGCGGTCATCGCCGCCGCACTCGACGACCGCCGGTATGGGCACCATCGCCGGCTACCAGGTCACCGACTACCTGCACCAGCGCGCCCTGCACTCCCGCCGTCGCGATGCCTTTCCCGACATCGACCGAGCATGTGTTCTGATCCGCCACTACCGCCCCGACGACGCATCGACTGGAGCCGCGCGATCGCATTAATGACGACCAGAGCACTCTGGCCATCCGACGTCAGGCTCAGGCGAGCCCGTCGTCACGCGGGCCATCCGGATGACCGGTACACGCTGCGTAGGTGCGCGACAGACTCCGCTGCAATCCCAGATGGCGGAACTGGTAGTAGCTCCCGTCTTGCCGCAGTACCCCGTGGTGGGTGTGAGCGTCCGCGAGGAACGACGCGAACGACCACGGGATCCGCTTCCGAAGCGCGAGCACGCAGAGCCGCCAGCAATACCCACCCCATACGGTGTGCGCCGAGGCCACCAGCACACCCGCCGCCAGCCCGGAACAGGCCGCGGCAAGTGATCCGGCAACCGACGTGAACGCATCGCCTCTGCTCTCGGTGAAACCCACCACCGTCGCCAAGCAGATACCGACGACTCCTGAGATGGCCAGGAACACCGCCCGATCCCGCGCCAATGACTCCCGGGGAGATCGGACGACATCGACACGCTTCGGTGCCTCCATTGCGTAGAGCAGCCCCATTGCCACTCCGATCGGCGCGCCGACGAATAACCCGGGCCGGACACCGACGATACTGCCCCAGCTGATTCCGGACAGTGCTCCCACGACGAGCCCGAGCACCGACTTCCGCCAGTCGAAACCCAGAACTGACACCGGTGTCCCGGCCATGCCGAGCTTGCGGGCGAGATCGACCGAAAACGCGACAACGACACCGATCGCGCACGCCGCCGTGAAGTCGTAATTGACGGCGTAGAACCAGCCCGCCGCCAAGCCGAACAGCGATGCCGACAGGCGATGCCCACTACCGCCCAGCCTCCCGGCTTTCAGACGGATGGCCAGTCCGACCGAAGCCATCACCGCCACGCTTGCGGCCACACCAGCGACCATCCCGTATGCAACCGAGGAAACACGCAGCTCCGCTAAACCGACAGTAACCCCGGCAACCAGCCCGGCAAGAATTCCCGACTTACCGAACTGCCGCCCGGCAACCGGAATCCCTGCAGCAAGCCAGGTGGCCAGGCCGACGCCGCAACCGACGGGCAGCCCCATGACCAGGAACCGGGCGATGCAATCAGCCACCGAACTCAGATCGCTTGCCCGCCCTGCCCACTGTCCGACCACACCGAAGAGCACACCTGCCAGGAGCCCGTTGACGACCGGGTGCGCCGTCAGACGGCCGCGAGCCGGTGACCGCGGCCCCGTTAACGTCAGGCACAGCATGACAACCACCCCGGCCACGAGCCCATCGGACACTCCATTGGCAAGCCCCATCGACAACGGCGATCGGTTAGGGCCACCCAGCCACCCCGTGATCATTCCGTCGCTGACCATCTGCGCCGTGGCCGCCGCCGCACCGTTCGACGCACCGAAGACGACAGCCACGAGGCCGCCGGCCAGAACCGGGTGCCGGTCCAGGCACCCAGACGCCGTGTGCGGCATGGCCACGATACGCAGGGTGATGCCGGTGAGGAGCCCGGCCGTAAGCGCGCAGGCCAGTGCGTTGAAATACGCAGCGGCAAAGAGGGTCGAGAAGGTCAACGGACTGCTAATGCCGAGGGCGTCGAACCGAAAGGAAGCGACTTCGGCCAGCCCGTAGACCGGCAGCGCCGCCACGACAACCTCAAGTACAGCAGGGAAGCCGGCGGAACGAACCACCGTCGGCGAAGCAGTCAAGCCCGCGGCAAGCCCCGCGAGGAGTGAGACCATCACCGAGCCGGGACCAGGCACGCCGAGCGGGCTGATCTCCCCGGAGGTGAACCAGCCCGCCATCCAGCCGAGCAGCGCAGCAACCGCGGCTGCCCCGGTGCGGCCGGTGAAACGCTGCGTCACCCACCCGACCACGACGGCCGTGGCCGCAACCTGAGCTCCCGCCGTCACGCCATTACCATCCATGCCGTACAGGACGGCCGTGGTGCCGCCGGCGAAAAGAGCTACGAGGAGTACCGGCAGTACCAGTGCCGCCTCTCTTCGTGACCCGGTCCGAAACACTCCAGGCAACTGCCACCAGCCGAAGCCGGGGGCACCGCGCCGGTCACGTTCGAGGTGGTGGGCAAGAAAGCCCAGCCACTCTTCCGCCTGCCCCGCCGTCCACCGTCGCTTGGCACCGGGGCGAGGGCGATACACCGCCCCGACGAAACCACGAAACAGGTGCTCCTCGATCTGCTCCGGCCGCGAGAAGCCCAGCAACTCGCCCGGCTCCCGGGCAGTGTCGGCAGTGATTCCCGGACCCGGGTCGTAGAGCGCGCGGGCCAGCGCCACCATCAACGGCGTCACCAGTCCGCGAGACACCGCCGTGTCCCCCGCCCCGGAGGTCAGTGCGGCACCGACATCGTCCCAGCGCTGCGCGCCGGATGGACCGCCGGCCGCCCTGCGCAGGTAGGCGGCCGCGTCCGCGCCCGGCAGGCGGTCAAGTCTGATGCCGGCCGCGGCGGTCAGGGCGACACCGGTGCCGAAGCCGGGGTTCGCGACATCGCGATACGCGTCGGTACGGCTTGTCAGGACGATGCGTCGGCCCGGCTGGATCATCCGGTTGACTTCGGCGACAGCCGCCCGCCGTGCCGAGGCGGGCATCTCGTCCAGGCCGTCCAGGATCGGGATGATCTGCCCACGCTCCAGCAACGTGCGGGCCAAGGTGGTCCGATCGGCGTCGAGGGTGTTTGCCGCACGGCGTGCGAGGGCCGGGAAGTCGACAATCAGGCGCGCCTCGAGCCAGGAGGCCAGCCCCTCGGCCTCTGGACGCCACGACGCCATCGACAGCAGCACAGGAACCGGGTCCCCCGCCTTCCGCCGTCCCGGCGCAAGCAAGTCGAGCACCAGCCGCACCACCAGGATCGTCTTGCCCGAGCCCGGTTCGCCCAGGACAACCAGCCGCCCTGTCGGGATCTTCGCCCACGCATCGACGAGCTCCCCGTCGCGACCGGCCAGCTCCTCGGCGCTTCGTGCCCAGCTGGCTGCCCCGGTTGAAGGAGGCCAGCCCACCCCACAGGTGGCGAGCTGCACGAGGTCGGCCCACGGCGAGAACAACTCGGGCGGCGCGGGCGACCACCGGATCGGCAACGGGTACGGGTCGTTCAGGTCACGACGGGCAGCTTCGCCTTCCCACTGTTTCCTGACCGCCTCGGCAAGATCGTCGACCAGCGAACCCGGGTATCCGTGCGTGAAGACCGTCGAATTGACGTACAGGTCACCCTTCAAGTCGCGGAGCTGGATCGCGGTCCCCGGCGAGCCGGTGATCTGGTTCCGGACGGCCGCCGGTTCCACAGCGCCGTCGACGTCGTCGGCCATTCCCCTCCTTACAGCCTACGAGCTGACGGACCGAGGGTACGGCAGGACGAGCGGCGCGGATGACGCGGACGTACGTGGCTCATGCTGGGTAAACCCCCGGGGAGGAATGCGACGTTTCGCCGGTATTCAGCCCGGTTCAAATACCAGATCCAACAGCCCGCCGCGACGCCCACCTCATCCGCCCACGCGGGCCGGAGTCAACTCAGACCCAATGCAGTACTAAGGGATGTCTCGTAACCCCAGTGTCGGGACGTGTGGAACGTTGTGATAGTTGATCATGTCGTGGTGCAGGTGATCACGGCGTCGCGGCCGGAATGGATTGCCCCGTTCACCGGGCTGGAGCCGGGCCAGTTCCGCAAGCTGGTGCGAGTCGTGGCGAAGCGGGGCGGGGACGAGATCGCCGACGGTCGCCCGGGCCGGCAGCGGGCGTTGCCGCTGGCCGACCGGGTTCTGCTGGTCGCGACCTACTGGCGGACGAACCTGACGATGCGCCAGATCGGGCCACTGTTCGGGGTGTCGCACTCCGCGGCGCACCGGGTGATCGACACGATCGGGCCGCTGCTGGCGCTTGCGCCGGTCCGCAAACGCCGGGTCGACTCCGTGGCGATCGTAGACGGCACCCTGGTCCCGACCCGGGATCACCGGCTGGCGACGCCGTCGAAGAACTACCGATATTCGACCAACGTGCAGGTCGCGATCGATGCCGAGACCAGACTGGTGATCGCCACCGGCGACCCGCAGCCGGGCAGCCGCAACGACTGCACCGTCTACCGCGACTCCGGCATCGCCGACCAGCTCGCCGATCGACAGGTGATGGCCGATGGTGGTTACCAAGGCAATCCCGGGTTGGTCATGCCTTACCGCAAACCCCGCGACGGCAGCGAGTTGCCGGCCTGGAAGGAGGACCTCAACGCGACTCACCGCACAATCCGCGCCCGCGTCGAGCATGTCCTGTCCCGGATGAAGAACTTCAAAATCCTCCGCGACTACCGCCGAGCCGGGAGCACACTCGCCGACACCGTGTCCGGCATCGCGCACCTGCACAACATCCTCCTCACCGACTGACCGGCAACACCAGCCCACCAACCACAACACGAGTTACGAGACATCCCTTAGGCTACGATCGCCCCAGCTTCAAGATCGCGTTTCGCGATCCGTGGGGTAATACTGTGTCCGAGGGACTTGAACCCCCACGCGTGGGATATCTCCCGTGTTTGGGGAGATCATGCAGACATCGTAGCGCAGAGTCACCATGACTGCACATCCCCTTTCGGCATCTGTGCGTCTTGGCTTTGACTCACCCCGGCAATCCGTCGGCCCGGCCCTGGCGAGCACCGCGGGGTTACGAGGAGCTGATCCCTGGAGCGCGTCGCGGAGGAAGGTGCCACCCTGCCGGACAGCATTCCGGGCCGCTGGGGCTGATCCGGCCGGCGCGGGTGGACGCCACCGTGCCGGTACTTACACTGGGGCCGCTGGCCGACGCCGCGTCCGACTGGCTCCTCGACAGCCTGCCTTCGGCACCGACCAGCCGGGCCCGACTCGAAGTGCTGCAGCAGGCGGGCGGTAGCCCGCTGGCGCGGCTCCCGCGAGTGTCCCCCGCCGTCAGGAAGATATTCCAGCCCTTGCTCGAACTGGCACACGACCGCCCGATCCGTCCCGACGACGTGACCGACCTGTCCGGACTTGCGATGGACGCACGTGCTGCAAGTCACGCGCAAAGCTGAAGTCCACGATGCGCGTGCTGGCCTTCGCCGAGGGGCGCGGCTGGTGAACTTCCTGGTGCCGGACGACTAGGAGCGCGTCGACGTCCTCGCCGTCACCTGACTCGCCTGACCGCCTGCTGTCGCCTAGAGCCAACCATCGCCGGGAGGGCCGAAGTCGCCGGGATCGCCAAGGATGCGGTCGTCGCCGTTGCCGCGGCGGAATTTGTGAAGGCGCATCTCCAAGACCTTCCGGAGTGTGGCCCTAACAAGGACCCCTCGGAGGTCCGCGAGTCGGCGGGGAAGTCCTTCGACCAGCACGGCGCCGAGCGCGTCAGCTACCCAGAACGGCCGCCAGAGCCGCTTCACGGCGTACAGTTCGGCGACCAGCTCGCGCCGCCGGGGGTCGTCCTCCGGGTACAGCTTCACCAGGAGTCGCAATACAAACCCTGGTGCGAACCCGTAGATCAGCAGGGCGAGCAGCAGCGTGTCCCACGAGGCGGCGTGCTTCAGGAGCTCAGCCATGTGCCCAGCCCAGTCGGGGAGCGCGCTGTTCGACAACGCGGACCGCGGCCGCCAGAGCAGCCCGGTCAGCCGGACGTCGCCGCGGCCGTTCAGGTCGTCGTAGGCGATTCGCCTGGCCACGCCGGCGAGGAAGTCGGCGACCTGCACCCGGGCGTCGGACCGGGAGTCAACGAACCGCACACCCACCATCCGGTGGTGTTGGTGTTCGCCAGCACCACCGGTTCAGGGTTAAGTGCAACCGGCGCAATATGGCGAACTGATCGCCGTCGGCGCCCGGGTGGGATCACCATGGCCAGATTTCGGCTTCGGCAGTCAGCGCCGTGGTGATGTCAAGTTTTCCCATGCGGACCTGCCAGGCAAGGGATCCCGGACGTGGATCCAGCAGCAACCAGCCGGTGACATCATCGTCGGAATAGCAACGTTTCTCTCGGCCTGCGGCACCACGGTCGGTGAAGTGCCGGTGCGCCCGCCAGGTTTCAGGCAACCACCCACGCGCCAAGCGCACCACGATCCGGGCTTCGTCGCCGAGGTTGTCCGATGGATGGATCAGGCGGTCTCCGCTGATGCAGATCAAGCGAGGCGAGAATGCCACGCCGGGCGGCACGAGCGCATTACGGTGGATCATCCTTCTCCTCGGGTAGTGCACCGCGAACGAGCCCTATTTCCGATGCGATGCTTGCAAAGCAAGTCGGATGCTGCGCCACTCTGCACTATGTCCTAGCTGTTTCAGCAGCACAGTCCGTGCTGTCTGGTCAGGTTGGCGCACGCCTCGCGCCGTTACGCGGGCCGATGCACCGGCCCGGTCTACCGTGATGAGCGATTGAAGTCGGGAAGCTGCCGTCCAACAGGAAACAGGGAATCTTCTCGAGGGAAGACAGCTGCTCACTTCCGTGGCGGCGCAACCGGTGCAGTCGACTCGCGCTCGACGAGGGAAACGTCAACCGTCACTGGTTGCTTCGGCCGCTCGCCCTGCTCGATCGAGCCCAGCAGGATCGACACCGCCGTCGATGCCTTCCGCACGATGTCCTGCGACACCGTGGTCAGCTTCGGGGTGACGTAGTCGCACAGATCCAGGTTGTCGAAGCCGACCACCGAAACGTCCTCCGGGACGCGCGTGCCCGCTTCTGTCAGGCCGTGGACGATGCCGACCGCGAGGATGTCCGCCGTGGCGAACACCGCTGTCACATCCGGGTGGCGCGCTGGCAGGACGAGCCCCAGTTCACGGCCTTCAGCATACGTCGTGTTGACCGCCTCGACCAGGCCGGGACGCTCGGCGCCGACGTCCGCGAAGGCCTGGCCGAACCCCTCGAAACGTTCGTGGACCACGCCGACGCCGCTGAACGCCGGGCCGGCGAACACGATCCGGCGGTGGCCGAGCTCCAGCAGATGCCGAGCCGCCAGCCGGGCACCGGTGAAGTCGTCGGAGCGCGTACCCGTTGTCAGGGGGTTCTTCGAATAGCTGTCGATCGCGACGACGTGGACCGCGCCGATGGTCTTCTTGGTCAGCTTGCCGACCTCCTCGTCGAGGAAGCCGAGCAGGATCGCGCCGTCGAGGCTCCAGGAGCGTAGCGCTTCGGCCACTTCGTCCGGATGCGCGACGCCGCGCAACAGCAGGTGGTAGCCGTACTTGCGCAGCTCGCGTTCGATCAGACCGGCGATCGCCATGGTGTGCGGGCTGATCATCAGACTGTCCTCGTCCGCGGCCGGCACCAGCAGCCCGACCAGCCGGGAGGCCTTCGTCGCGAGGCTGCGGGCCGACGCGCTCGGGACGTATCCGAGCTCGTCCGCGATGCGCTGGACCTTCTCGATGGTTCGGTGCGAGACGCGCGCGCGGTTGCCGTTCATCACGTTCGACACGGTCATCATGCTCACGCCCGCCTGCTCGGCGACCTCCCGCAGCGTGACGCGCACCCTCGAACTCCTCTCGCTTATCCCGCCCGCCGAGGCTACGGGACCGGCCGTTGACAGGACCCTGGAGACGACCTTACCGTCTAGCGAAGTGTAGCGCTAAACCTTATCCATGATGATGAGGCCGAGTCGCTTGTTTCGCCGCACTCCGGAAGCTGTCGAGTCAAACAGGAGTCCTGTGACCACCGACCTCTCGACCAGCCCGCTGACCACACCGCCTGTCCAGGCGGCGTCGTGGTGGCGCGGCGCGGTCATCTACCAGATCTACCCCCGCAGCTTCGCCGATGGCAACGGCGACGGCACCGGTGACCTCGCCGGCATCCGCGCTCGCCTGCCCTACCTGAAGAGCCTCGGCGTGGACGCCATCTGGTTCACGCCGTGGTACTCCTCGCCGCTGGCCGACGGTGGTTACGACGTCGCCGACTATCGCGCGATCGACCCGGCCTTCGGCACGCTCGAAGAGGCCGAACAGCTGATCGCCGCGGCCACCGAACTGGGCATCCGGACCATCGTGGACATCGTCCCCAACCACGTCTCCGATCAGCACGAGTGGTTCCGCGCCGCGCTCGCCGCCGGGCCCGGATCGCCCGAGCGGCAACGGTTCTGGTTCCGCGAGGGCCGCGGCGAGCACGGTGAACGACCGCCGACGGACTGGGAGTCCAGTTTCTCAGGCGGCACCTGGACCCGCACCACGAACCCGGACGGCACCCCCGGGGAGTGGTACCTGCACCTGTTCGCGCCCGAGCAGCCGGACCTCAACTGGAACCACCCGGACGTCCGCCGCGAGCACGAGCAGGTGCTGCGGTTCTGGTTCGACCGGGGCGTCGCGGGCATCCGCATCGACTCCGCGACGATGCCGATCAAGGACCCCGAGCTGCCGAACGAGGTGACGCCGGAGGCGCACCCGTTCGTCGACCGCGACGAAATCCACGACATCTACCGCAGCTGGCGGGCCGTCGCCGACTCCTACAACGAGCCGCGCGTCCTGGTCGGCGAGGTCTGGCTGGCCGACCCGCACCGGTTCGCCCGCTACCTGCGGCCGGACGAGATGCACACGGCGTTCAACTTCGACTTCATGATGCGACCATGGGACGCGGCCGAGCTGCGCACCGCGATCGTGTCCACTCTGGATGCCCATGGCCCGGTCGGCGCCCCGCCGACATGGGTACTGTCCAACCACGACGTCACCCGCGCGGCCACCCGCTACGGCCGTGAAGACAGCTCGTTCGGGTTCGTCGCCCGCGCCTTCGGAATCACCACCGACCTGGCGAAGGCGCAACGCCGGGCCCGCGCGGCTGCGCTGCTGTCGGCGGCCCTGCCCGGTTCGCTGTATGTCTACCAGGGCGACGAGCTGGGTCTGCCCGAGGTCGAAGATCTCCCTCTGGAAGTGCTGCAGGACCCGATGCACTTTCGTTCCGGCGGCACCGACCCCGGCCGTGACGGCTGCCGTGTCCCGCTGCCCTGGACTGCCGACACGAGCAGCGCGTACGGCTTCAGCGCGAGTCCGGCGACACCATGGCTGCCCCAGCCCGCGAACTGGGGTGACTACTCGGTCGAACGGCAGGACGGCGATCCGCGATCGATGTTGACGCTCTACCGCACCATGATCGCGCTGCGCCGCTTCGAACCCGCGCTGCGGGGTGAGGAGTTCGCCTGGGCAGCCGAGGATGGCGCCGAGGTCCTCGCCTTCCGCCGTGGAGACGACCTGCTCTGCCTGGTCAACTTCGGCGACACCCCGATCGACCTTCCCGCCCACCTCGAAGTCCTGCTCGCCAGCGGCGAGCTGGCCGGCTCCCAGTTGCCCACCGACACAGCCGTCTGGCTGCGAGTCTGAAACCCCGCCAGGAGTGACGATGAAGTCCTCGAAGATTGCCGCGGTCTGCCTGTGCGCCGTCGCCGCGCTGACCGCCTGTTCCAGCACCGACGACACCACGACCGTCGACGGCAAGACCGTCGTGAAGGTGTCCATCGAACCGGGCCTCGACCAGGGCGCGGTCGCCGCGTTCAACGCCCGGGTGACGCAGTTCGAGACCGCGAACCCGAAGATCGACCTGGCCCCGCAGGAGTTCAAGTGGGACGCGACGACGTTCACCGCGCAGCTGGCGGGCGGCACGCTCCCCGACGTCCTGACGATGCCGTTCACCGACGGCCGCGGCCTGATCGAACGCCGTCAGCTCGCCGACATCAGCGCCCTGGTCGACGGGCTGCCGTACGCGAAGAAGTTCAACCCCGAGGTCGCGAAGGCTGGCTCGGCCGCCGACGGGAAGATGTGGGCCGTCCCGATCGCCGCGCACGGCCAGGCCCTGCACTACAACCGGACGCTGTTCAAGCAGGCCGGCCTCGACCCGGACAAGCCGCCGTCCACCTGGGACGAGGTCCGCGCGGACGCGAAGCAGATCGCGCAGAAGACCGGCCAGGCCGGGTACGCCCAGCTGACCACCGACAACACCGGCGGCTGGATCCTCACCACGCTCGACTACGCCTTCGGCGGCCGCACCGAACAGCTGGCCGGGGACAAGGCGACGGCGACGCTGAACACCCCGCAGATGGCCCGCGCGCTGCAGACCATCCACACCATGCGGTGGGACGACAACAGCATGGGCGCCAACTTCCTCTACGACTGGAACGGCATCAACCAGGACTTCGCCGCCGGCCGGATCGGGATGTACGTCTCCGGCGGCGGCAACTACGGCTCCCTCAAGGCGCAGAACGCGATCAAGGCCGACGACTACGGCGTGACGGCCCTCCCCCTGGATGGCGCGAACGCCGGTGTCCTCGGCGGCGGCACGCTCGCGGGCGTCAACGCGAAGGCGAACGACGCGGTGAAGGCCGCGGCCGTGAAGTGGATCGACTTCTACTACCTGCAGAAGCAGGCCGACCAGGCCGCCGCGGTCGCCGACGCGAAGACGACGGCCGACTCGGGTGAAGCCGTCGGCTCGCCCGAGCTGCCGGTGTTCGACAAGGCGACCTACGACCAGCGGATGGGCTGGATCGCGCAGTACGTCAACGTGCCGGTGAAGCAGATGACGCCGTACACGGACAAGATGTTCGGCCAGCCGCTGATCCCCGAGCCGACCCGGTCCACCCAGCAGGTCTACGGCCTGCTCGACCCGGTCGCGCAGAAGGTCCTGACCGACCGCGACGCCGACATCCCGGCCCTGCTCGCCGACGCGCAGACACAGGCCCAGGCGTTGCTGGACCGGCCGTGACGCTCACCGCGGCCCGGCCGGCTGTCACCCCGCGCCCGGCCCGGACCCGCCGCCGCACCCCCATGACCTGGGTGCGCGGCGGCGGCCTCGGCGCGGTGCTGTTCCTCCTGCCGATGGTCGTGGTGTTCGGGCTGTTCTCGTGGCGGCCGATCGGCCAGGCCGTCGTGATGAGCTTCCAGCAGACCAACCTCGTCTCCGACCCGGTGTTTGTCGGGCTGGACAACTACCAGGCCGTGCTCAGCGACCCGCAACTGTGGAACGCCGTCGGCAACACACTCTGGTTCGCCGTGCTCGCGCTGCTGCTCGGCTACCCGATCCCGCTGGTCGCAGCGGTGCTGATGAGCGAGGTCCGGCGGGCAAAGGGCCTCTACAGCGCGCTGGCCTACCTGCCGGTGGTGATCCCGCCGGTGGTGGCCGTGCTGCTGTGGAAATTCTTCTACGACGCGAGCCCGAACGGCGTGTTCAACACCGTGCTCGGCGCCGTCGGGATTAGCCCGGCGCCGTGGCTGCAGTCGGCGTCGACGGCGATGTTTTCGCTGGTCGCGGAGGCGACGTGGGCCGCGGCGGGCGCGACGATCATCATCTACCTGGCCGCGCTGACCAGCGTCCCGCCCGAGCAGTACGAGGCGGCCGAGATCGACGGCGCGTCGGTCTGGGGCAAGGTCTGGCACGTCACGCTGCCGCACCTGCGCGGGGTCCTGCTGATCACGTTCATCCTGCAGATCGTCGGCACGGCGCAGGTGTTCCTCGAGCCGTTCCTGTTCACCGGCGGCGGCCCGGCGCACTCGACGACCACGATCCTGCTGCTCGTCTACAACTACGCCTTCGCCGACAGCCTCGGCGGCGACTACGGCGCGGCGACCGCGTTGAGCGTGCTGCTCGCCGTGGTGCTGGGCCTGTTCTCCGCGGTGTACTTCCGCCTCACCCGCTCCTGGAGCAAGTCATGACCCGCGCCCTGCTCTCGCCGTCGGACTGGCGGCGGCCGGTCGTCCGCCGCACGGCCCGCACGCTGCACGCGGCCCTGCTCGCGGCGTTGTTCCTGGCCGGGCTCGGCCCGATGCTGTGGCTGGCGAAGGCCGCGGTCACGCCGACCCAGGACACGCTTCGCGATCCGCTCGCGTTGTGGCCGCACGGGATCGACTTCGCCAACCTCTCGACGGCGTGGACGCGGGTGCAGATCGACAAGTACTTCCTCAACACGGTGTGGGTCGCCGCCGGGTCGTGGCTGGTGCAGCTGATCGTCGCGACGACGGCCGGGTTCGCGCTGTCGGTACTGCGACCGCGCTACCGGCAGGTGCTCACCGGGGTCGTCCTGACGACGCTGTTCGTGCCGGCGATCGTGCTGCTGGTGCCGCTTTACCTGTCAATGGTGGACTTCTCGCTGATCAACTCGTTCTGGGCGGTCTGGCTGCCCTCGGGCGCCAGCGCGTTCAACATCCTCCTGGTGCAACGGTTCTTCGACAACCTTCCCCGTGAGGTGTTCGAAGCCGCCCGGGTCGACGGCGCCGGGCCACTGAGGTTGTTCTGGTCGGTCGTGCTGCCGATGTCGCGCCCGATCCTCGGCGTCGTCTCGGTGTTCGCAATCGTGGCCGCCTGGAAGGACTTCCTGTGGCCGATGCTGGTGCTGCCCGACCCGGCGGTCCAGCCCCTTTCGGTCCGGCTGCCGGCGTTGCAGAAGTTCGTCGAGCTGGACGTCTTCCTCGCCGCCTTGGCTATTTCGACGGTCATCCCCGTCGTGCTGTTCCTCGTGTTCCAGCGGATGTTCCTGCGCGGAAACGCGCTCGGCGGAGCCGTCAAAGGCTGACCGCCGCGAAGTCCCACGGACGCAATGACGCGTCCGGAGTTCCGGTTGGGAGAAATCAGATGTCCCCGTCCCCACCTCACCGCGGCCGCGTCCTGGCCGTCGCGGTGCTCACCTTCACCGCTCTCCTGCCCACGGTCCCGGCGCACGCCGCGACCACCCGCCTGGAAGCCGAGAACGCCACGCTCTCCGGCGGTGCTGCTGTTGAGACCGACCACCCCGGCTACAGCGGTACCGGGTTCGTCGGCGGTTACACCGACAGCCACCGTGGCACCGCGCGGACGACGTTCGCCGTCACGGCCGCCTCGGCGGGTTCGTACACGTTCGCCCTCGGCTACGCGAACGGCACCGGGTCGGCGCGGACCCTCACACTCGCTGTGGACTCCGGGGCAGCACAGCAGGTTCCACTGCCCCCCACGGCGAACTGGGACAGCTGGGGATCGGCGAGCGTGACCGTCACCCTCGGCTCAGGCTCGCACAACGTGTCCTACACCTTCGGCTCGGCAGACAGCGGCAATGTCAATCTGGACCGCCTCGACGTCACGCCGTCCGCGACCGGGCAGGCGGGCCCGCTGTACGAAGCCGAAAACGCGACGCTTTCCGGCGGCGCCGTCGTTGCCGCCGACCACGCGGGCTACAGCGGAAGCGGGTTCGTCGGCGGTTACACCGACGGGAACAAGGGTGCCGCACGGACGTCGTTCGCCGTCAAGGTGACGACCGCCGGGCCGCAGTCGCTCGCCCTCCGGTACGCCAACGGCACCGGGAGCGCCATGACGCTCTCGCTCTACGTCGACAACGTCCGCCAGCGGCAGGTATCACTGCCCACGTCGGCGAACTGGGACACCTGGACATCGACGACCGAGCTTGCGACGCTGACCGCGGGCGACCACACGGTGGCGTACGCTTTCGACAGCAACGACTCCGGCAACGTGAACCTGGACAACCTCACCGTGACACCTTCGGTGCCAGCAGGTCCGGGCGAGGCGGAGGCGGCGTTCCTCTCCGGCGGCGCGACCGTCGGCACCGCCACCGCGGGCTACACCGGGCCGGGATACGTGACCGGGTTCGCAACGCCGGGCGCGCGCGTGATCCGGACTTATGCGGTGGCCGCGCCCGGCACGACGACCGCGACGATCCGGTTCGCGAACTCGGGCACCCTCGCGGTGGCCGCGAACGGCCGTGACGCCGGCATCGCGTCCTTGCCGTCGGGCACCGGCTGGCGGACGGCCACGGTGGCGGTGCCGGTCCGCGCCGGCGTCAACACGCTGCAGCTGGCCGGCACCGGCAGCGACGTGCTGGTCGACAGCGTCGTCCTCGCGAACGAGACCGCTCTGGCGGCGCGCGGCGCGACGACGCCGTACACCGAGTACGAGGCCGAAGCCGGGACCACCACCGGGACCGCGCTCGCGGCCGGCCGCACGTTCCACACGGTCCAGGCCGAATCGAGTGGACGCCGCGCGGTGCGGCTGAGCGCCACCGGGCAGTCCGTGAGCTTCGCCCTGACCAAGCCTGCGAACGCCGTCACCGTGCGGTTCTCCATTCCGGACACCGCGGACGGCGCCGGGCAGACGGCGCCGCTGGCGCTCTACGCGAACGGCACCAAGATCCGGGACCTGACGCTGACCTCGAACTACAGCTGGGTCTACGGCGCGTACCCGTACACGAACGTGCCGTCACAGGGCAGCCCGCACCGGTTCTACGACGAGACGCGCGCGCTGATCGGCGACTGGCCCGCGGGCACCGTGCTCAAGCTGCAGAAGGACACGTCGAGCACGGCCGCGTACTACGACATCGACCTGCTCGACGCCGAACAGGCGCCGGCCGCGGCGACGGCTCCCGCGGGGGCACTGTCGATCACTGCTTACGGCGCAGTCCCGAACAACGGCTCGGACGCGACCGCGGCCATCAACGCCGCGATCGCGGCGGGCGCGGCCCAGAACAAACCGGTGTGGATCCCGGCTGGGACATTCCGGATCACGGCGAAGATTAACGTCGCGGGCGTCGAGGTCTACGGCGCCGGGCCGTGCTACTCGGTGATCCAGGGCACTGGTCCCCGAGGGGGCTTCTTCGGCACGGGCAGCAACGTCACGCTGGCCGACTTCGCGATCTTCGGTGACGTCCGGGTCCGCGACGACAACGGCTCGGACGGCGCGCTGGACGGCAACTTCGGGGCCGGCTCGCTGATCCAGAACCTGTGGATCGAACACACCAAGGTCGGGCTGTGGGCCGACTCCGGCACCAACGGCCTCTACGTGGTCGGCACCCGGATCCGCGACACCTTCGCCGACGGCGTCAACATCCACGCCAACGTGGCCAATGTGCGGATCGACCAGTCCATGGTCCGCAACACCGGTGATGACGGGCTGGCAATGTTCTCCGAAGGCAGTGCCGTCACCGGCAGCGCGTACACGTTCAACACGGTCCAGTCACCGGCGCTGGCAAACGGCATCGGCATCTTCGGCGGTACCGGCAACCGCGTCGAGGACAACATCGTCGCGGACATCGTGACCGCGGGCTCGGGCATCACGGTCGGCACCCGCTTCAACCCGGTGCCGCTGTCCGGCACGACGTCGATCCGGCGCAACACGCTCCTGCGCACCGGCAGCTTCGAGGACAACTGGAACTCGGCGATCGGCGCCCTCTGGATCTACGCCGACTCGGCACCCATCGCGGCGCCGATCGTCGTGGAGGATCTGACTGTGTCGGACAGCACGTACCAAGGTGTCCTGCTGAGTTTCCAGAAGTCGATCACCCAGCTGAGCTTCGACCGCGTCATGATTGCCGGAGCCGGCACGTACGGCATCGAAACGAACGCCACGGGCAGCGCCTCGATCGCACACACGACAGTGACGGGCGCGGCAGCCGGCGGTCTGCTGAACGACGGTGGCTACACACTGGTGCGGGGCACCGGCGACTCCGGGTTCTGAACGCGGGTCAGCGCGACGAACCAGGCGTGCCTCCCGAATAACGATGAGCGCGAGTCAGCCCAGTGGCCCGGCCGGTCGCCGATGCATGGCTCAGGCCTGAACACCCGCGCCGGATGCGCTCACCTGCGCGCCGTCGCCCAAGCCTGACGTCATCCCGGTGACGGACTTGCTCGCCTGATCAACGGGATCCGCCGCTGCGCGTCGCCTGCGCTTTTTGCTTGAGGGCGACGCGCAGCGGGCTTTCAGACGATTATGACCCGGCGCCCGCGCGTGTGACCGGCATGGCTGTCGACGTGCGCCGCTGCGGCCTCGGCGAGCGTGCTCGCACCGGGCGAGATCGCCGAGATCGAGATCGACCTGCTCCCGATCGGCCTCGCTTTCCACCCCGGCGAACAGCTCCGCTTCGTCATCAGCGGCCGGCACCTCTTGGGCCCGATGATGCCGAGGCTGGTCGAGTACAACCCGGCCAACGCCGGACAGCACGTCATCCACACCGGCGGTGAGCACGCCTCCTACCTGCAATTACCCGTACAGAAGCGATAAGGAGTGCTTTCGGCGCGATGCCGTTGAGGCGATGCAGCCACATCGCCTCAACGGCAGCCTGTCGCCGCGCAGTCGTCGGGCGGCACCCAGGCTCCGTGCCAGCGGAAGTCTCTTCACCATGACGCGGTACGGCCCGTCACCGATCCAGGTCAGACCCCGCGCGTTCGCCTCGGGGTCATCGAAGTGCACGCCGAGGTCGTCGTGATCCCCGGTGGCGCGGTAGCGGTACTTCCAGCCGTTGGCGTCCAGCCGCGGCTAGGGCGTGTCCTGTAAGTGGTGGAGCTGGACCTCTGGTAGTCGTGTCCGGTGGTTGGTCGCGGTGAGTTGACAGATAAGGCGTGGGCGGTGATCGCGCCGTTGCTGCCGCCGCAGCAGGGC
>NZ_JAEBEI010000022.1:0-135126 GCF_046548775.1 Amycolatopsis sp. cmx-4-61
CTCCAACGACCGCGCGAACACCTCCGGCTGGCGCGCCATGGCTCACCTCCACCGGCCAGCCTCGCGATCACCAGCTCGGATGTCCACGCGACACGGTTACCACGTCAACGTTCCTTGCCGAGGCACTCGGTAGGGGCTGCGAAGGCAATAGACCGCCGCTACACGATGCCCGGCACCGCGGGTCTGCGCCGTCGTACGACGTGGGAGCGGAGCGGGTAGATCTCTACGTCTGAGGAAGACCTTGATGTTGGGGGTATTCGACGTCGCCGGGATGAATGATCCGTTCGATGTGTGCGGGTGCAATCGGTGCCCGGTAGAAGACATCGACTGTGAGGCTGGACAGGCCGAGGGATGCGCCAATGAACACGTTCGCCACGCCGGGAAACGCGGTCGTCGTCGGTGAGGCGCGGAGATCGAGTAGGGCCACCACGATGCTGGGGATGCCGATCGATCGCAGTTTCGTGTTTATCGGGTTGTCGGTGTGGACGTGAGGCATGTAGATGGCTTCACCGCCCCAGGCGGCGAGAAGGAGGTTCAAACCTTCTGCGTCCTCGGTGAGGGTGGTCTTGGACAGAAACAGGCAGATCTGTCCGACACGGTTACTGGTGAGGGCCATCCCTTGGATCAGGGTCGCGTGTTCATCCGTTGTGAGGTAACCGTGTTCTACAGCGGTGTCTAGCCGGGCAGTACCAAGTTTGGCGTCAAACAGGCGCAGTCCGTGAGCGCGGATGTTGTCGGTTTCGTGTGCCAGCAAACGGGTCGCGTGGTAGCCGCGCAAGAGGTAGCCGTCGAGTAGCTGGCGGACTTCCGCGTCGCGTTCCCAGAGGTCGAGGTCGGAACAGCCGAACTCGGCGGGGTCATCGATCAGGCCCTGCCGTTGCTCGGCCAGCTCGTGCACTCGATGTGCGAGCTGGTCTGGCCACGTGCTGGAGTCATCGACGTCGACGACTGGGGCGAGCTCAGGGTTCACGGCGCTGTCCTAAGGGTTCAGAGCGGAAATCGGTAGGTGGCCGGCTGCTCGCAGGCGCTCGGCTTCGTCGGTTTCGTTCGCGTAGTGGACGCGGGGAATCTGCTCCCGTCAGCACCCTGCCAAAGGCATACCTCGTTTGCACGGTTCCGATTTCCAGGAGAGCTACTCGATGGGCTCATCGCCGTTGGCTGGTGGCAGCGGGATGTTCTCCGCGGCGTGATAGCCGAGATCGATAAGACGAGTCCGCAGCCGGCGAGCGTTCTGGTCGCCGAGCCCGAGGAGAGCCGGTAGAACCTTGATCGCCGCTTGCGCCACGTAGTGCTGTTCCCACGGCTCCCCCTGACCGAGAAGCAAAAGCAGAATCCGGCTGGCCCACTCCGTTGCGGCTGCAGTCTCACAGCGGTCGGCGACCTCGGTGACTAGGTCGATCTGGCCTGCAGTGGTGTCGAGCGCTCGGAGGGTCAGCGTCGACCATGTGTCGTCGTCGAGGCCGGTCACGAATGCCCACCTGCCCGACGACGACAACACCGCGGCAGGAACGTCGCCTCGGTCCGCGTCGATCAAGGCACGCCAGAAGCCGGATGCGATGGGAATCCGTGGGTCGTCCGCGTCGCATTCTTGCACGAGAAACGCCATGGTCTCGTTCGCGGTCGACAGACTCGCTGTGTTGCCGCGTAAAGCTGTGAGGATAGTGTCGCTTGTGTACTCCGGGCTGCGGTCCAACACGGCTAGCAGTAGGGAGGTGATTGCAGGCTTGCTGCCACTGTTCGCCGCGGAGAGCAGGCGTTCGCGCAACGTGTCGCGCAGCCAGGCGGTCGGGTGTGCGTGCTGGAGCGTGATGTCGAATGTCGCAGCACCCACCTCATTGTCGCCGAACAGGAGCGACCTGTTGGTCGTTAGCCAGTCCGGGACGAGAGTCTCCAATAGCGGCCTTCGAACGGCCAACAGCGCCCGATAATTGGCTCCTCTCGTGCCGTCGACCGATAGGACTCGATCAAGCAGCGATGAAAAGTCCGCTCGCACCGCCTCTGTTCGGCGGTACTCCCACGCAGCGAACGCGATGGTCGCGAGGAGTGCTCGCCCGGAATCTGAGCTCATAGCGCGCCGCAACGTGTCCATGTCCGCGGTCAGTGACTCGACCTCCGTGGGATCGGGCGTGAGGTCGATAGATTCGCGCGCCCAGTCCCAGACGGTGTCGAGGTGCACGGAGAGGTCGCCGTCGGCGTTGGCTAGTGCTCGGGCGAGTTCGATACCCGCACTGTCAACGTTGCGCCAGTTGAGTTCGTAGTCGAAAGCGTCGTAGCCAAGGACGGTGGGGTCTTGGTGCGCCGTTCGTACCCGGCGCACGGTGTCGAGAAGAGATGGTGTCTCGGCTGCCGCTTCCCTGGCCTTTGCAATCAGGGCGTAGAAGTAGTGCAGGACGTAGAGCGGTTCCCGTAGCGTGGCGACGACGATGGCCGGGTCCTGGATCCATGCGGCTACGTTGTCGGTCACGACGACCTCAAGAGCACGGGCGAGTTCACGTGCCCCGAGCATCTGGCCGTCACTCGCGTTGTCTGGCCGCCACTGCGCAACCAGCTGCGCCGCCTCGAGTACAGGTAATGCGGCGAGCTTCTCTGTGCTGTAAGCGGAACGCTCGACGAGGAAGCCGGAGGCGCTGACCCGGGTGTCGAACTCGGCCGCATTAGGACGGCCGTACTTCTCGGAGACCTGCTCGATCGCGGCCTGCCAATCGGTGAGAACACTGTCGGGTAGGGCTACCGACCATCCCCAGGAACTTACCCACGCTCGCGGGAACTGGCCGCCTATCTGCTCTGGGGCCGCCGGCGGGACGCCAAGAGCGTCGCGCCATGCGTCAAGAAGGGCCGGATCTGGGGCGCGAGTGAGTATGGCGTCGATGAGATCTTTGTCGTCGCCAGTAATGTTCGAGGCCAGGCGTGCCGTGATGTGGTCGATCTGCTCTTGCACTGGGACGTCGTCAGCGTTGGCGAGGATTCGCGATGTGGCGCGTTCTCCGATCTCGCCCGGGATCGTGTCAGTCCACTGGCGAAGATCGAAAGTAGTGACGCCCAGCTCGCGAGAGCGGGTCAGTGCCGCTGCGAAGTAGTGGGTGATGATGGAGAGGAAGTCGTGGCTATCGCCCAGGCTGCTGGTGAGCCGTGCGCTGTCCAGGGCAATGAACTTCGTCTCGGAATGCTGTGCCAGTTTGCGAACTTTGATGGCCAGCAAGCGGATGCGCTCAGCGGCGTTGACTGCGGTCATTCCCGCAACGAGCTGTTCGAGGACGGTGGTGTAGTAGTAGCGGTTCCGGTCGATCGGGCTGCCGGACAGAACCCGATCGGCAACCCGGTCGACGACACGCGCGGCGGGATCGGCCGCCTTGACGATGCCAACCGCGAGCGCGCGAATCGCCCCGCGATCGTCGGGGTGGCAGTCCATGATCGCTGCAACGACGTCATGTCCGGCCTCGCCGATCTGGGCGGCGACGCGCAGGAGTTCGAACCGCTGCCCCCAGCGCCGTGACTGATCTGATCTCTTCACGTCTTTGAGCAGCGCCTGCAGTACGTTGGCGACCGCGTCTGGCTCGGTCTTACCGAGCCCGTCTAGCAGCCCAAAGACTGGCCAGGGCGTGTTTGGCTCCGGCAACTGAATCAGGCCCGCGTCATAGAGAGGCATCAGCCAAGCACCGTCAGTCAGCGTCGAGATGAATAGCCGCAGGTGGTGTGCGTCGTTGGCCAACCCCCGCAGACGCACAAGCTGCGACAAGCCCTGCCACGGCTCGGCGGCCAGCGCACGGAGCGCACGCACGATCTGGTCCGGGGGCGTGAACATGCGAATGAACCAGGCGATGGTGAGGTCGTACAGCACAAGGACCTCGGCGAGGCTCATGTCGTTGTGCACACCCTCGTCGGCTTGCCTTCGCAGCTTCTTGTAGTCATCAGTGGGGTCGAGATCGGGCAGCGGGTCGAGCCCGGTCCTCTTGCGCAAGAAGGTCACAAGTCGTGCTGTGTGATATGAGTCTTGTCGTCTCTGCTCCGCGACCGCTCGTAGCTCTTGTTCCAAGGCGTCGAGTCCGGTTGTCCGCTCGGACTCTGGTGCGTCCCGGTATCGCCGCCACGCCTCCAGCACGGTATGGAGACCGCGGCCGTCAGCTGGAGTCTGCTCCGCGACGACTGCTGCGAACGCCTCTCGAAGATTGTATCCAGCGCTCTCGGCCAGCCGTAGTCCCTGATCGTCGACGATGGCCTGCTGGATGAGAGCCGACGCCGTGCGCACACAATCGATGATCTTCGCACTGAGCGGCAGCTCCTCCACCATGCGTTCGGCTACGTCGGCGGGCAGCTCCAGCGGCAGCGAGCCCTTTTCGGCGGAAGTCATGATCAGATAGTCGCTCGGAAGGACCTCATCGTTTCTGCTGCCTGACACAGTTATCCGGACGTCCGAGCGTAGCCCCAGGCCACGATGTCGACGTACCCGACGTCGGCAGAGTGAAACATATCTGTTCAGGTCACGGAAGGGGGACGCGTTTCTCGAACAGGTTCAGCAGCAAGTCGCCGTGGTCGTCGACGCGGTCGAGGACCTCGTCGGCGGTGAATACCAGCTGGCTGGCGTGCCGGCACGTCTCCACCTCGTTCCAGGTGAGCGGGGTGGACACGGTGGGGTGGTCGCGGCCTCGCAGCGAGTACGGCGCGACGGTGGTTTTGGCGGGGTTGTTCTGCGACCAGTCGATGAACACGCGGTTGGTGCGCTGGTTCTTCGCCATGACAGCGGTGACTGAGTCGGGCGTTTCCTGGGCGAGGCGTTGGGCGAGCTTCTTGGCGTAGGCGGACGGCGCGGCGGGGTCGTCGGTGTCGATCGCGGCGTAGAGCTGCATGCCTTTCGAGCCGGAGGTTTTCGCGTAGGGGGTTAGGCCGTCGTCGCACAGGACGTCGCGCAGTCGCTCGGCGACGCGGGCGCAGTGCACGATCGAGGTGCCGGGGCCGGGATCGAGGTCGAACACCAGCAGATCCGGCGGCAGCCGCCCGCCATCGGCGTTGACGCGCCATTGCGGGACGTGCAGTTCGAGGGCGGCCATGTTCGCCGCCCACACCAGGGCGGCGAGTTCTTCGAGTAGGGCGTACTCGATCTCGCCGTCGCCGCGGCCGGAGCGGCTGCCGGTGCTGGGCAGTCGGACCGTGGGCAGCCAGTCGGGGGCGCCGTTGGGAACGTTCTTCTCGAAGAACTGCTGCCCGCCGACACCGTCGGGGAACCGGATGAACGTCACCGGCCGCCCCGCCAGATGCGGCAGCAAGACGTCAGCGATGCGCGAGTAGTAGTTGATCACCTCGCCCTTGGTGAACCCGTCGGGGTACAGGGGCTTGTCCAGATTGGACAAGGTCAGACGCCGATTCCCTGCCTGCACGGGAATCTTCTTCCCGATCGCCGCCGTCGCAGCGGCCGCCGTCGCAGCGGCCGCCGTCGCAGCGGCCGGCGTGCTCGCGGACGAGCGCTTCCGCGCGGCGGCCGTCCGGCGGGTGGGTGCCGGTGCAGTCTCGGCGGCGACGCGTTCGCGGGCACGCGGGGCGCGCACCTCGCCAGGTGCACGGTCGTCGCGCAGGCCGCGCCAGGCGGTGTGGCGCAGCCGGCCGGCGCCGCGGGTGAACTGGCGGTAGACGACCTCGCCGACCAGCTCGGGCATGACCCAGTGCGCGCGGACGGTGTCCTCCCGGGGTGGGGTAGTCGCGAAGGGGTGCCTGCGCTGCTCAAGCTCCTCAAGCTGAGCCAGTAGCCTGGCGCGTTCGGCTTCGCTGAAGCCGGTGCCGACATCGCCGATGTAGACCAGGTCGCCGCTGTCGGGATCGTGGCCACCGAGCAGCAGACCGCCCAGGCTGCCCGACAGCCGGTTCTGCCCCGGTCGCCACCCACAGATAATCACCTCGGTGGTCTGGATCAAGGCATGCTTGCACCAGTAGTCGGGCCGCTTACCGGGCACGTACGGTGCGCTCAAGCGCTTGGCGACGAGTCCTTCGTGTCCGGTGGCAGCGACGTGGTCAAGCAGGTCTTGCGGGGTGCGGCGGTCGGCAGCCAGCTCGGTGAAGGTGAACTGCCGGACAACCGAGATCCGGTACGGGTCCGGCATCTCCAGCCCGGCCAGCAGGCCACGGCGCTCCTCGTACGGCTGGCGCAGCAGCGATGTGGTTCCGAGCTGGAGTAGGTCGAAGGCGAGGAACCGGACCGGAACGTCGTCGAAGTGCTCGTCGCGGCGGGGAGAGCTGCGGTGGGTCTGGTAGCGGCCGCGGCGTTCCTGCAGGAGACCGAAGTCGATCTGGCCGGCGTCGTTGTAGACGACGATCTCGCCGTCGAGCACCGCGGCCCGACCATCGAGGGCGGGGGCGAGGACGCCGGTGAGGTCGGCGAACTCGTGGGTGAAGTCGATCCCGTTGCGGCTGGTGAGCACCGTGGTGCCATCCGGGGCGATCTGCATGCAGGCCCGGTAGCCGTCCAGCTTGTACTCGTACGCCCACTCGGCACCGGCGCGCAGCCGGCCGCCATCGGGCTTGGCCAGCATCGGCGTGATCCAGTCGGGCACGTCAGAGGAGGCACGCACAGCCATGGCCGGCCTCCCGAGGTCGAGGGATCATCGCCTGGGGTTCGACGGTAACTCGGCCGACCCAACTTCGCTGTGTTTGCGCTGGTCAACACCCTGATCGGTGACAGTGGGTGCGGAACTGAGTGCCCTACGCTGCAGCGGTGTCGCGGCGGGGTGAGGTTGCCTGGCTCGACTTGACAGCGGCCGCGCCGTCTCGCAGGATCCGAACAAGTGTTCGATGAGTTCGGGTTCGCTCGCGGCTTCCCCTCGTGGGCGTCTCCGGTGCGGTGTTCGTGGTGCTGGAGGTGTGCATGGTGGCGGTACCGGACGCGGTAGCCGGGCTCGCGGCGATCCCCGGCGTCCGCACCGCCGCGCAGCTCGGCGAGCCAAGCGCCGATCCCTCAGCGTTCGCAGGGTCGCTGCCGGTGACGTCGGCGCTGGCCAAGCTGGTGCCCGACGGCCTGCGGCGCGGTACAGCGGTGTCGGTCTCCGGCTCGACCGCACTGGTCCTGGCGCTGCTCGCCGAGGCTACCCAAGCCGGATCGTGGGCTGCGATCACCGGTATGCCCTATGTGGGCGTAGCAGCTGCCGCTGAGCTGGGCGTCGAGCTGGAGCGGCTCGCGCTCATTCTCGACGCCGGGGCTGAGGTCGCCGCGGTGCTGTCGGCGCTGATCGACGGGTTCGACCTGGTCGTTCTCGGTCCCCCGATCGCCCGTGGCATGCAGGCGCCGCTGGCGCGCCGGCTGGCCGGACGCGTCCGCAACCGAGGTGCGGTGCTGCTCGCCGCCGGTCCGTGGCCGGGCGCGGATCTCGAGCTGAGCGTGTCGAACCGGCGGTGGCGTGGTCTCACCGACGACGGCTTCGGCCACCTGGAGTTCCGTGACGTCGTTGCGACCCGCCGTGGCCGCGGCGCCGCTGCGCGCCCGCGCACCGTTGCGCTGCAGCTGCCGGGCCCCGGCGGTGCTGTCGCCTCTGGCGAGGAATCTGCTGGCCGCGGCGTGCGTGAGGTCGCCGGATGATCCGCACGTCGCAGCGGCGTTCGAGCGGGTCGGGACCGTCGCGAGGTGTCAGGTGATCGGCGAGGCCGTCCGCTCGGGTGCGCGCGGGGAGTTCGGTGCGCTGGTCCCAGTTCGGCCGGCGGTCACGGAGGTCGAGAGGTGCTTGCGTGGTCACTGGTTGACCCTGGACCTCTACGACAAGCTCGCGCCGTTCAGCCAGCGCTACCGGCTGCACGGCTGGCTGTGCGAGGTCTGCCGCGGTCAGGAAGCGTGCGAGCCGGGGGCTCGGCGCCTCGCCGAGTGGGCGCTGCTCGACGTCACCGTCCAGCACGCGCCCGACGCGGCGCCGGGCGGCGGGCTCGTCTTGGTCGCCCATCCGCCAGCCGCGGGAACGCTGGCCGGTCGAATCGCACTCCACCTCGACGGCGCCGAGGTCGGCTCGGTGACGGCGAGCCCGTGCGGGAGGTGCCGGACGTCCACCCTCGACTGCGTCCACGTCGCCGCCGAGTACCGGCGGCTGGGTTTCGGTCGCACGCTGGTGGCGGCCGCGGTGGCTCGGGCGCCGCCGTACCGGTGGACGGCTCCCCTGCCAGACGGCCCGGTGGCGCAGTCCTTCCGGGCCCGAATCGCCATGCGCCGCACTGGTCCGCCCTGTGCCCACGTCGGAAGCGCGGAGTTCAGGCGATGAGGCCCAAGGGGAGCGGGAATCGATCGTCGAGTAGCGCCTTGCACTAGAGGCCGGCCGCTCGGCGCACAGGAGCTCGTCGTGAGACATCGCGACCGCGGTGGCCGACCACCAGGGGCGCTCAATTACGCCGCGATTCGCGTGACTTTGCCGTAGACGAGGGGGTAGGGCTCGGCGGCACATCGGGGGGCGTTGTGCCGCCGAGCCAGGACTGGCGATGATCGGGACGGTCGGGGGGCGTGCCGGACCGATCACCTCAGCAACCAACAAGAGGGCGTTCGGCGGCCACAATGACGTCCGGCGCTGGAGATCACCGAGACGGGTGACGCGCTGGTGTCCGGGTCTCGGAGGCGTGCTGGCGAGGAACCTCCCCGGCATCCGGCGTCACCCGGCACTTCGTGTCGCCATCGGTCGAGACGCGTCGGCGGACTTGAGTCTTCGGAAGCCGGATATGTCCGCGCGGCCGCACCGTCGGCACGAGCGAGGTTCGGCGGGGTATCCACCATCGAAGCACTGCGACGGTCTTCGGGCGCAGCTCGTCTTGCGGTGATGGTGTGGGCGTGCCGGACAGACCACTTGGTCGGCCCGAGCGTAACGTCTGCCCAGGCCCAGCCCTGGTCAACGGGGCGCGGGTTGATCGTGGAAATCGGTGAAGGGGTTCGATGATGGCGCAGAAGGTGCGTGTCGAGGTGCTCGACGATCTGGACGGCGGCGAGGCGGCGGAGACTGTCGCGTTCGGTCTGGATGGGGTGTCGTACGAGATCGACTTGTCGGCGGAGAATGCCGAGGCGCTGCGTGGTGAGTTCGAGCGCTTCGTCCAGGCAGCGCGGCGAGTTGGCGGCCGCCGTGTGAAGGTCGCACTCGGCCAGTCCACCAGCGAGGCCACCAGGTCATCGGGAACCGGGAAAGTTAACTCTCGCGAGTACAACCAGCAGGTGCGCGAGTGGGCCGCGGCGAACGGGTACGAAGTTGCTGAGCGTGGTCGGTTGTCGAGCGAGCTGATCGAGGCCTACGAGACCGCTCGCACGGCGCCTGCCGAGGTCGAGGCGGAACCGGCTGAGAAGCCAGCGCGGAAGCGGGCACCGCGGAAGAAGGCAGCGGTCTGAGGCGGCACGCCGGACCGCAATGACGTCTCGTGCTGGCGGGGCACCAGAGTCAGGTGGCGCGCCGGTGCCCGGTGCCCGGCAGGGCATCGGCCCCCCGAACCTGCCGGGCAGCCGGGCACCGACCGGGACACTTGTATCGGTATTGGACCGTCGAGACGAGTTGCCGGGCGCAGATGTCCCTCGTACGTGGCTCTATTCCGCGTGCCCGTGTGATCGGCGAGTTGCTGATTAGCCGCCGCCGTAGTGACGGGAGACGGCGACGCTCGGGCTGGGTGGGTCGGGTGTCGTCAGATCCTCGCGGTGGTCGTCGAGAAGCTGCTTGATCTGCGAGATGAGGCGATCGGCATGGTCAAGCGCGGTTAGCTGCTCAGAGGTGTCCTGGTCGTAGCCACCCTGGCGAAGTTCGGTCAGCAGCGTCCGGTCGAGGTCAGCGAGCGCGCCTTTGAGGTCGCGGAAGTCCAACGTCACGATGTCGAGGATGCGCGAGCCGCGGTGTCGAGTAAAACAGTCCGCCGCGATCTGGTGACACGCGTTAGGGCGGTTCTCGACGGTGGTGATCTGGCCCGGAAGGTCGCGGATTCGCGTCAAACTCTTAGCGGCCGGGGCGCTGTGGTAGTCGTGACGGGCGTGGATGCTGGCGTGGCAAGCAATCGATTGCAGCCACTCGATCGGGGGCTTGGTGTCGCCTGTTTGAGACGGGCAGTGTCGAGCTTGTGGAATCGCGTGAGTTTCGGGTACAGCTTCCATCCGACGTGCCGCCGACCCAGTACGCGGTCATTGTGCACGCAGTTGCTGGAGTTCTCGATGCTGCCGGCTTAGTTGCCAGGTCGTCGATCTTCGTAGACGACGTAGCGCACGACGACGACTTGAACGAGGCGTTTGACCAGTTCAGTGCTCTGTATCCATGGAGCGACCGTTGACGTCGGCCCGAACATGGGCTGGCACGTCGAGGTTGAGGTAAAAGCATGGAATGGGAATCGATCGATCTCCGAAATGTCGAAGGTTTCGAGGACGAAATCGCCGATCCGTCTGAGATCCGGCGTGCTGTCGAGCGCTCGATGGCCGGCGCCAGAGCGACGTCGTGGAGGAGACACTGGCGGTGGTGATGGCGATGGCGGGGCACGGTGATCCGAACCTCTTGACGCCCATCGATGTCGTGTACAGCGAAAGGGACGGGTGGGTCACTGTAGACCTCCCGAAAACGGCAGCGACTTGCGCAGCTCGTCGTCGTAGGTGGTGGCGGCGCCCACCAACGTCGCGGCGGTAAAGCCTGCTCCGGCGAACCCGGGATTCGGTGACCTCGTCCAGGTGAGTCAGCTCGGCCCAGTCGCAGGAAGGGGGTTCCATGCGGATCAGCGGCTGGGGCGCTCGGTCGTCGTGCGCTGCAGCGGGTACCCGATCTCGTAGCGATCGGCTCGCAGCACCGTTTCGTTGATCTCGCATACCCGGCGTGTGTCGCTGCGCGTGATGCGTAACAGTCGCAATACCGGTGTGCCGGGCGCCAGTGCCCAGAGGCCTCGCTCTCGCGCCGAGGGCGGGCGTGCGCCAAGACGCTCTTCCCACGCCAGTGGGCCGAGACCGTGGTCTTCCATTCGGTCGTAGATTCCGCCGGGACCAGTGTCGGCTGAGCCGAGGACTGGCAGCTGCTCGACAAGCCACGGCGGCAGGTAGCTGAGGGACACGTGGCGGACCTCACCGGTCTCGGCGTCGCCCATCACCCTGTCCCGGATGACCACGGGTTGTCCCGGCTCGGTCTCGAGCAGGCTGGCGAGGTCAGACGGCGGGAGCGCGGACCGCACCGTCGGCTTCTCGACCGCGACCCAGCCTTGCGCCGTCTTGTCAAAGAAGTAGCCGCGCTCGTCGCGGAAGACCCGGCGCTCGCGCACGATCAGCTCGCGCGCTGGCGCAGCCCGCACGACCGTGCCGCGGCGGCGCACCGGCTCAGCTAAGCCCTCCTCGGCGAGTACCCGGATGGCGTTCTGCACCGTCTGCTTGGACACGCCGTAGCGCTGGGTGAGTTCGGCCAAGGTCGGCAGCGTGCTCCCGGGCGGGTACGTGCCGTCAACGATGCCGTTGCGCAGTTCCTGCGCGATCGTCGTGTACGCCGGCGTGTCGGCCACCCCGCAACGCTCCTTCCTTCGAGGTCGATTGTACTAGGACTATTGCGCGTTAGTGAGCGGCGTGTCATCCTCGAATAGTACTAGTACTAACGCTAGGTCAATGCCCGGACGGATCCGCGCAGTCATTTCTTCTACCACGCCGCAGGGGAGTCAGCCGTGTCCAGCGCCGTATTGCCCGTCGATCTCGTATCGAACGTGCCCATCCAGCCGGTCCGCTTGGCGTCTCGGGCCAGCTCCGAGCGCCCCGTCGCGAAGATCGATGACGCTGAGCTGTTGGACCGTGTCCGGGCCGGCGCCATCGAGGCCTACGGCGTGCTGTTCGAACGTCACCACGCCGCAGCCCGCACCCAAGCCCGCCAGCTGGCTGCATCAGGCTTGGAAGCCGACGACCTGGTCGCCGAGGCATTCGCCAAGACCTTCGACACCATTCGCCGCGGCAGCGGACCCAAGCTGTCATTTCGCGCCTATTTGCTGACGGCCCTGCGGCGCATCGCCTACACCGAGACCCATCGCGCTCGCAGGCTCGTGCTCACCGACAGCGTCGAGGCGACCGCGATCGATGCGGACGTCCCGCAGGCGATTGTCCAGCCGTTTCAGGACACCGCCGTAGCCAGGCTGGAGCGGACCCTGGTCTCGCTTGCTTTCGCCCGCCTGCCTCTTCGGTGGCAGGAAGTGCTGTGGCGTACCGAAATCCGCGAATTGACTGCGGCGTCGATCGCCCCTGCTATGAACCTGTCGCCCAACGGGGTCTCCGCTCTGGCGTACCGGGCCCGTGAAGGGCTGCGGCAGGCCTACCTCCAGGCGTTCGTCGCCGACGACGCCCAGCGTCCGCACGCATGCCGGCTGTCGGCTGAGAAGCTCGGCAGGTGGACCCGTGGAGGGCTCAACAAACGCGAGACCGCAGAAGTTGACGACCACCTCGAAGACTGCCGACGCTGCCGTGCGGTCGCCGCCGAACTCCGCCACGAACTTTGCAGCTGAACTGAATGCGTGTGGGTATCTGCCGCGACGCGCCGCCTGACGGGAGGTCGGACGGTTGTCAAGGTGGGGCGACCTCGCCCCGTCGTTCGACGGTGTCCTCCGCAAAGACCGTGACCACGTCCGTTCGTCCAGCGGTTGGCGGCGGAAGCACGCCTCTGTTAACAGTGAGACCGAGGGAGGCGGCCGAACTGGATGCCGACTCGCTCTGTGTCGACTTGACCGTGTAGGCAGAAGGCATGAAGCAGATCTGGGATGTTGTGTGGGCGTTCGCGCAGGCACACTGGACGCCGATCCTCGCCGCCGCCGCGTTCGTGGTCTCCGTATATGCCGCAGTTATCAGTCGCCGCAGCGCAGTTGGGACAGTGTCGCAAGCCAAATCGGCTGAGAAGTCCGCCAGGGCGGCACTTGACCAAGCTCGTGAGGCGCAAGTGGCTTCCAGTGTTGCGCGGGACGCCTCCGAGGTGCAGGCGCTGGAAGCTGCAAAGACCAGGCTCGACCAGGCCGCACCCCGGGTTGTCGTGACTCTCGATCTGTTGAGCGAACACCCTCTGACTACATCTGGATGGATCGACGAGATGCCACTGCCGCATCCTGAGATCGATCCGAGGGGAGAAGTAACACTCGATTACTGGGAACATCGCCACGATTACCTGTACTTCGTTCTCCGTGGAACTATTTACAACGAGGGAGAACATGTTGCCCGGGTCCGTGTCAGTGGCTCGGCTATGGGTCCGGTGCTGTACGCCGGGACGCATCCTGTCAGTGGTGAAGATGTGCCCATTCCGCAGCAATCTGGAGTTGATCGTTGCTATCTTCTGTATCCAGGACAGACAGCCTTGTTTGAGATACGTGCCGTTGAGTCGATTTGGGATATCTTGAATCATTATTCGGAGAAGAAGCCGGAATCTTACATAAATATTTCGCGAGACTCCTTCAGATTTCAGCCAGGCAGCTTTGATGAGCCCGAGGTGGTCGTCGCCATCGCTACTCAGGCCGAGGAGCCGATCGGTGAGCGATCGGAAGAGCAGTGGAATGCCCCTCTTGTTATTAAGAATCGCTGCAATGTCGTTGTGCTGGTGGAGCGCAAGCAGCAGTATCCGAAATCTTTCGAACATGTTCATGCTGAATTGCAAGGTGACCAAGAGAAGCTCGAAGCGCTTCGGCGGAATGAGCGATGGGCGGCGCTGTACCGAGAAAAGCGGCAAGATGGCTAAGCCTGCCGTCTGCGTGGCTGTTAGAGGTCGCATACCCGAAGTGATTGTCGTCCTACTTGCGGCAGAAATCGCCGAGGCTGACCCAAGCAGCCGATGCCGGTCGGCTCTGGAAAACTTGCGGCGTGGTTAAGCACTTCACATCGAGCGTGTTCGTCTTCGGGCTAGTCCGTGGAGTATGGAAGCTGGGGCTCATCGAACATCCCCGCCTGGGGCGCTGGATGATCGCCGGTGGTCATGTCGAGCCGGGCGAGTCGCAGGTTGATGCCGCTCTTCGCGAGGTCGAAGAGGAGACTGGCCGCCGGGTTCGGTTGGTGCGGCCTCCTGGCCCTGCAGTTCCGCCGGAGTTTCCGCGGTCCCTGCTGACGATGCCGTGGTGGATCACCGAGCAGCCGGTTCCGCCGGACGGACACTGCGGGGATCGTCATGTGCATGTTGATCACCAGTACGTCGCCTTGGCCAACGCTCCGGATGAGCTGATCAGGGATCCAGAGCTCCCATTCCGTTGGGCTGTGCGAGAGGAACTCGACGGTCTCACGATGTTTGCCGACACGCGGCTGCTGGCGGCCCGTTTGTTCGCGGTCGTGCCGATGCTCGGCGCTGGCGACTTCGACGCCGTGTCTATTCTGACGTCGTTGGCCGACGGTGGACAGTCGTGATTCAGCCTTGGAGGGCGCGGACCCGCTCGTGCAGAGCGGCGAACTCCTCGCTCCGCTGGGTGCGCTGCTTCCAGAGCACGGCGAGCCAGCGCAGCGCGATGGTGCGCCGCGCGGCCTCGAACCGAGCCCGGTTGTCCGGTGTGACGCCGAGGTCGGCTTCGGAGCCGACCCAGACGTCGTCGGGAATGACGCGGGCACTGATGTGCTCGATGTGGTCGGCGGCGTCAACGGCGACGTCGGAGAAGCCGCTGAACTCGAAGTCGGCGACGTAGGTGGACTCGCCGTCGTGGAGCCAGTTGAGCAGATTTGCGTCGCCGCGGGAGTAGACCCGGGGAGCGGGCTGCGCGAGCAGTTCGGGGTCGCCGCTGTTCTTCCATCGGTGCAGGAGGGCGAGCATGTCCGGGGTCTGGGGATCGTCAGTGGCGTCGGCGAGCTGGCCGGGCCAAACATCGGTGAGCCGGGCGATGTAGTGGCCGATGGAGTCGACCCGCTCCAGGCTGGCCAGCGGTTCTTTCAGCGGAATGCTCTGCAGTGCGCGGGTGGTGTCGGCCAGCGACTTGATGGCCGACGTCGGGTCGAGGACGTCGAGGATCGGTGAGCCGGGCAGCAGCGTCATGCCGAGGGCTGGCTGTTCAAGGTCATTGTCGAGCCACAGCGGTCGCGGTGCGCTGCTCAGGCCGGCGGCGTGGGTGAGGCCGTGCCACTCGCGCTCGACGCGTTGCCGGTCGGTCTTCTTGTAGAGCTTGATGCAGGTCGGCGTGGTGGCCGTGGTCCAGGCGAAGACGTCGTTGTTGCGGCCACCGTCGAGTACCTGCAATCCGCGTTCCTCGAGCGTGGCGGCCAGTGCGTCAGGTCCGGCCGTGCGTGCGGTGCGCAGCGCGCTGAGCAGGTCACTGGGAGCGGTGTGGTCGCGGTGGCTGGCCAATGTGGTCATCGTTTCGGACTCTCGGTTTCGGCTCGGCGCGGATTGACGGGATCGGGCGTGGTCAGCGTAGAAGACGGGCCCGGTATTTTCGCGGTGCCTCGCACACGAGCCCAGGTCGATGTCGCCCGTCTGGCTGAGCTGGCCCAGGGCGGCATGAATGGCGAGGTGGGTGTCGACCGGATCGAGGTTGGTGACATCGAGGGCGCTGAGCTGGGGGTCTCGTTCGACAAGCAGCCCGTAGGCGTGGTCGACCCAGGTGAGGTGAGCGCGTTGCTCGCCGGTGAACGTGGGACGGCGGTCTCCGCCGCGTTCGTCGGCGCGACGGGCGGCGATGTCCGGGGGTATCCGCAGCCACAGCGCTCGGGTGGGGCGCAGCCCGGCCAGGACTGTGAGGGCATTCAGCCAGTCGAGGGCGACCTTGGTAGGGGTCCGGTGCTGGCGAACTAGTACTGCAACGGCAGTTAGCAGCGTTGTGGTAGATCATCGTGGTGGTGGTCGATGTGGTGATGGATCAGCTGGATCGGGTGCATGAGCGGATCGCGGGCCGGTTCGCGCGGTCGGAGCCGCGGGCCCGGGCGCGGGAGTATGTGTCCGGGCTGGTCGCGGGGTTGGAGCGGAAGAACGGGTGGACGCTGGCCGAGCAGGCCGGTGAGGTGTCGCCGGATGGGATGCAGCGGTTGCTGCGCTGGGCGGACTGGGACATCGACGGTGTCCGCGACGACCTGCGCGACTACGTTGTCGAGCACCTGGGCGAGCCCGGTGGTGTGCTGATCGTCGATGACACCGGGTTCCTGAAGAAGGGCATCCGCTCGGCCGGTGTGCAGCGGCAGTATTCGGGAACCGCCGGCCGGATCGAGAACTGCCAGATCGGAACGTTCCTGGCCTATGCCTCACCTCGTGGGCATGCGCTGATCGATCGCGAGCTGTATCTGCCCGAGCCGTGGATCGCCGACCCGGACCGGTGCCGACGGGCGGGGATCCCGGGTGAAATCGAGTTCGAGACGAAGCCGCGCCAGGCCATGGCGATGCTGGGCCGGGCGTTCGCGGCGAAGGTGCCGTTCGCGTGGGTGACCGCCGATGAAGCGTATGGGCAGGTCAAGTACTTGCGGTTGTGGCTGGAGGCCCACGATGCCGCGCACGTGCTGGCCACCAAGGTCAACGACACCCTGGTCACCACCGGCGGCCGCGAGGCCCACGCCGACGAGCTGATCGCGGACCTGCCAGCCCGGTCGTGGCGGCGGCTGTCGGTCGGTGCCGGAGCACACGGGCCACGCGAGTACGACTGGGCGCGGGTGCCGATCCGGATCGGCTGGCAGGCCGGACGCGGGCACTGGGTGCTCGCCCGCCGCTCGATCACCGATCCGACGGAGATCGCCTACTACGTCTGCTACGGGCCCCGCCGCTCGACGCTGCTGGACCTGGCCTGGATCGCCGGCAGTCGCTGGCGGATCGAGGAGTGCTTTCAGCAGGCGAAGAACGAGGCCGGGCTGGATCAGTATCAGGTCCGGTCGTGGCGGGCGTGGTATGCCCACATCACCCTGTCGATGCTCGCCCACGCCTGGCTCGCCGTCTCACGATCCCTTGCCACAAAAGGGGAACTGATGCCGCCGAGTCGGGCATGATCGGATTCACGCTACCGGAGATCCGGCGCCTGCTCACCAAGCTGGTGTTGCGTGTCGCCGACGCCGCCGACCACATCTGGGCATGGTCGCGCTGGCGCCGCCGACGACAACACCAAGCACGGCTCAGCCACTACAAACGCCGCGGCTACCCACTCACCTAACTGCCGTTGCAGTACTAGCACCGCGAGGACGTATCCGAGGAGCACGGCCTGAGTGTGCCAGCCGCCAGCGACCGGCCGGGCCGGGTGTCCTGGCTACGCACGGCACGTCACGTCGGCGCGTCTTGGGATACTCGCGCTCGTGCACCGTCCCGACGACGTGCCGGCAGTGCATTTCCTGCTCTCGCTGATCGAGCCGGGGCACGCGGCCCGGATGCGCCGGCACCTCCGGATCGGCAAGCCGGCGCGCTTGAGCGACAAGCATGCGGCGTGGCAGCTCGATCGGCTGGAAGCGCCCCGGCCGCGACCGCGCCCCTGCCGGTGTCGGTGCGCTGCGAACGGCGGAACTGTGCACACACGGAACCGGACATCCCGGCCGGCCCGCACGGGCTGGTCGGCGGGCTGCGCGAGGCGCGGACGCTGCGGTCGGCCCGGGCGGCGGTGCGCGCCGTCAGCAAGCGCGACTGGGCCACGGTCGCCGAGGCGGATCGGAGGGAGCCGCTGCCCGGCTTCGCGCGCTGGGCGCTGGCCGAGCGGATCGACTGCCCGCCGGAGGTGCGGGCGCGGTTCGGCTCGCACCGCGAGTTCACGAACCGGTTCCGCGAGGCGGGCATCGTCGAACCGCGGGAGTACGTCGAACTCGGCCGCCCGCCCGCGGACGTGCTGGCGGTGCTGTACTTCGGCACCAAGCTGTTCCCGCACCGGGCCGGGGAGGCCGCCGCGCTGCTGGCACCGCTGGTGCGTGCCGAGCTCGGGGCGAACCTGGACGCGTGGGCGGCGCTGGCGGACCTGGTGCCCGAATTCGCCGGAACGGTGCCCGAGCTGGTGACCACCAGCGGCGCGGTGACCCGGGAGTGACGGGCGGCTGGATCCGAACCAGCGTGTCCCCCTTGTCGAGGAGGCGCGGCTGCCTCTGCGCTACGACCCGTCGGCACGGACCCTACCGGGGGAACCCGGCCGCCGGAAACCGCCGGTTTCCGGCTCGAGCAGTTCGGCCAGCCGCAGCGGGGTGCGGTCTTCGGACATCGGGCCGATGAGCTGCACGCCGACCGGCAGGCCCTCGGGGGACCGGCCCGCCGGGATGGCGCTGGCGGGCAGGCCGGGCATGGTGGCCAGGCCGGCCCAGACGAGCTGGTCGAAGTACGGGTGGTCGACGCCGTCGATGGCGATGCGCCGGTCCATCGGGTTGGGGTGGTGGTCGTGCGGGAAGGCGGGCGTCGGCGTGATCGGGCAGACGACGGCGTCGAACTCGGTGAACAGCTCCCGCCAGCCGTGGCGGTGCACCTCCCGGCGGTGGTTTGCCTCGAGCCACTCGCGGTGGCTGAACAGCAGGGCGCGCAGCCGCACGGCGTCGAGACTCCGGTCGTCCGCGCTCAGCCCGGCGACGCGGGTCCGCAGCTGCTCGTCCGTTTCGAGGGGAAAGCGGGCGACGGAGCCCGAAATAAGCAACTGCATGTAAAGGATCGCGGCTTCGGTGAGGTCGGGCAGCAGCGCGCTGTGCCGTTCGACGCGGGCACCGCTCTCGACGAGCGCGTCGGCCACCCGGTGCACGCCCGCCCGCACGGCGGCCGCGGTCGCGATGAGCGGGTGCTCGTCGAGGACCAGGACCCGGAAGTCGCGGAGTCTCTCGTGGCGGGCAGGCGGCAGCGCCAGCCGGTAGGCGACGCCGCGCGTCAGCGGGTCCGGTCCGGCCATGACGTCGAGCAGGAGCGTGAGGTCCCGCGCGCTGCGCGCCATCGGACCGACGACGGCGAGGTCGGGATCGACCGGCAAGGCCGGCTCGGAGGGCGCGACCATGCCGCGGCTTGCGACCAGCCCGAGGGTCGGCTTGTGCGCGTAGACGCCGCAGAAGTGCGCGGGGGTGCGCAGCGAACCGGCGAGGTCGGAGCCGATGGACAGCGCGCCGAACCCGGAGGCCAGTGCCGCCGCCGACCCGGACGACCCGCCCGCCGTGCGTCCGGGATCCCACGGGTTGGTGGTGGTGCCGTAGATCTCGTTGAAGCTCTGGATGTCCTGCAGCCCGAGGGGAACGTTGGTCTTGCCGAGAACCACGGCACCGGCGGCCTTGAGCCGCGACACCTGAACGGCATCCTCGGCGGGCAGGTAGTCCCGGTACGGCGGCATCCCCCAGGTGGTGGGCAGCCCGGCGACGTCGTAGCACTCCTTGACGGTCACGGGAACGCCGAGAAGCGGCCGGTCATCCCCACGCGAGCGAGCTTGATCGGCTCGCAGCGCGGCGGCCCGGGCCCGATCGAAGTCCGGTACGCAGATCGCGTTGATCACGTCGTCGTGGCGTTCGATCCGGGCAATGGCCTCATCGGTGAGTTCCACGGATGTCACGGCACCGGCGCGTAGTGCGGCAAGGAGTTCTTCGGCTGTCTTAAAGCTCCATTCCATGAATCCGACGCTATCGGGGCGCCGTGGAGGGCACGAAATTCGTTTTCGCACAACAACCTTGGTGCACGAGCTCGGTGATCAGTTCGCCGTCTTCAGTTCGCGGGCGCGCTGGAACGCGTACCAGATGTTTTCCTCGTTGTAGCCGATACCTTGCGCGTGCGCGCCCGTGAAGCCCTGCAGGAACACGAACAGGGCCAGCGGTCCCGCCTGCTCCGTGCGGACCAGGTTGATCAACGTGGGACTTCGGTAGACCAGGCTGGTCTTGCGGCCGGTGTAGAAGCCCCACTTCAGGTCCGGGTTGATCTTCCGCAGCACCTCGCCCGCGAACCAGAACACGTCGAAGGTGATCCCGATCCAGTAGGGCCGCGCCGACTTCGGATCCTGGAGATCCGGCTCGACCTCGGCCTTGATCCACTCCAGGACGGTGCGGACGCCGTCCTCGTCGAACGTCGGCTCGATGCCGTTGAATTCGAGCAGCGCGGTCAGCTCTTTGATCCGGTCGTCCTTCATCCGCAGCATGTCGTCGTAACATTCCCGCGCCTTCGCCCGCTCCATCGTGCGAAGCGGGCCGGCATGGACCGGGATGTAGGGAAACCACCGGCCCAGTTCCATCACGTGCTGATCCTAACTTCCGCGTCACAGGTGCGTGATCGCTGTGATACCGGCCTGCATCAGGCGCTTCGCCAGGCCCTCCGTGCAGCCGATCGTGCCGGTGGTCGGGCTGCGGAAGAAATGCCACTCGACGCTGTCGATACCGTTGCCGGCCTCGCGCAGGTTGCGGTGTCCTGAGCGATCTCCGCCCGAGTCCGCCGGTGCTTTCCTTATTGTGCCGAAAGAACCGGAAGCAGCAGCCGCGCGTACTGTTCGCGGTCGATTTCGGTGACGAAGGCGGGGTGGCGGGTTGCCGTGCCCAGATCGCGCCAGATCCGCTGCGCCGGATCGGATTCCGCGAATCGGCCGGCTCCGCCGACGTCCAGCAGTTTGTCCGCCGCCTGGCGGATCTGCCGCGCGGCGAACCCGCAGTCCATCCGGGAACGGGCGATGGCGAGGGGAGACATTTGCGTTCCGGTGCGGGTGGCCCGGTCGACGGTGCGGGCGGTGCGCGCAGCCTGCAGGATCGCGCTGTCGATGAGCATGGCCGCATCGGCGACGTTCGCCTGCACTCCGGGGGAGTCGATCGCTCGTGCATGCGAGCCCATCGCAGAAACCAGCGGCCGGCCGCCGCTGAGTTTCGCCACGATGTGGTCGTAGGGCCCCATGCCCATCCCCAGCACCGGTGCGGCCAGCGCACCCATCAGGCCCTGCGGTTTCGGTACGCTCCGCGGCGTCGAAGGCCCCAGGGCTGTCCGGGCCGGGAAGACGACGTGCTCCTCGGGGACGAACACGTCGTCCGCGATGATCGTGTCACTGCCCGTGCCACGCATCCCGGCCATGTTCCACGTGTGTTCGACCGACAATTCGCTCGTCGGAACCAGCGCGAACCCGCTTTCCCTGGCGTCTCCTCCGCCTCGGTCACCACGCTGAGAATCGCCCAGGACGCGTGGTGGATGCCCGAAGCCCAGCCCCAGCGGCCACTGAGCAGGTAGCCGCCGTCGATCGCCCGTGCCGAGGCGGCGCCGGCGGAGGAACCGCACACGGTCGCTCTAGCGCTGATACTGAGTGTCGTTTGTGACACTACAGTACCAGGTTTGGGCTGTAGTACCGTTGACCTGGTGAGCAGGCTGCCGGAGCGGGACGAGCGTCGTCCCGGTGCACGTGAACTCGCCCGGCGTGCCATGCGGGCGCAGGTGTCCGACATGGCGCTCGAGCTGTTCCTGGAGAAGGGCTACGAGCAGACCACCATCGACGACATCTGCGCGGTCGCCGGCATCTCACGCAGCACGTTCTTCCGTTACTTCCCGTCCAAGGAAGACATCTTCGCGAGCGAGACCTCGTCCGCGGTCGACGAGATAGTGCAGGCGTTGCGTCAGCGACCGGACGACGAGCCCCCGTGGGCGGCGCTCCGCCAGGCGATGAGCCCTCTCGTCGAGCACTACGCGAGCCAGACCGACCGCGCGCACCGGCTGGCCGCGCTCGCGGTGGCGACCCCCGCCCTGGCGACGCTCCAGTAGGAAAAGCACGCGAAATTCCAGGCCCTGATCGCTCCCGAGCTCGCCCGGCGGCTCGGTGCCGACCCGGCCGACTCGACCGATCCGCGGCCACGCGCCCTCATCGCCGGCGCCCTGGGGTGCCTGGACGCCGCCGTCGCGGCTTGGATCGCCGGAAACGGAACGCAGCAACTGGGCCGGCTGCTCGACCGCGCGATGGCCTCGATCGGCCTCGACGCGCCTGCGCCGTAGCGAGCCGGCGAGGTCACTGGTCCACATCGGACACATTCTGGAGAAACCCGATTGCTTGCCGAAGCCGGCGCCGCGATCATGGGCCGGTGTCCGGAGACCGGTGGCTGCAGGAGGTGAAGTCCCGGGCTCCGTGCCGCCTTCACTTGGCACGGAGACCGGACGGACCCGGATTACTACGCCGACGTCACCGGCTGGTGGCGTGACCCCGGCCTGCTCGCGCACCTCGGCCCCGCGCTGGCGCACCTGTTCGCCGGCGAGCGGCCCACGGTCGTCGTCGGGCCGGAATCCCGCGGCTGCTTGCTGGGGCCGCTGGTCGCCCTGCGTTGCGGCGTCGGGTTCGTCGAAGTCCGCAAAAACCGGGTGGGATCCAGCGACAGCGACGCCTGGCGGCAGCGAATCACTCCACCGGACTACCGAGACCGTCACCTCACCTTGGGTTTCCGCAAGAACCTGATCGAAAGCGGCGACCGCGTGCTGTTCGTCGACGACTGGATGGAGACGGGCGGCCAGGCCGCCGGAGCCCACCTCCTGGTCGAGGACGCCGGCGCCACCTGGATCGGCGCGGCGACAGTGGTCGACGGACTGCGAAGCAATCAGGTCCGGCGGCGCCTGAATGTCCGGTCATTGCTGCACGTCCGGGATCTTTGACTTCGTCCGGTGTGCGGTCAGGTTCGGGCTGCGGGAAGCCCGAGGGCCGCGCACGTACTGCCGTTGCCCGGAAACACGCCGACCGCGCCTTCGGTCGCATTCGCGGCTTCTCCGGTGAGCACGCAGGCGACGAGCCGTCCGGAGCAGTAGGCGATCTCTCGCTCGGTCGGCGCCACGGGACTGCCCGGCGCAGCGGCCGCCAGGACACCGGGAGCCCCAGCTCCGTCGGCGACGGCTCCGACACCCATCACGGCGGGCTTCCTCGATGGCATGATCGCCGATTTCTACCCCGCCGAACACCCAGCGACGATCCGGTCGGGGGTGCGCGCATTCGGGCCAGTGGCTCGGCGGCGCTCAGTCGTCTATGGGTTCGCCCCGTCATACGACAGGCTCGTCCTGGCGTGGCCAGGTGGTGGCCGCGACGAAGTCCTCGAACGACCGCGGCGGCCGGCCCAAGGCGCGCTGAACCCCATCGGCCAGGTCGCCACCACGGCCGTCGCGGAGGTCGGCCAGCAGCCCGGTGAGCAGGCTCGCCACGTTTTCCGGCACGCCGTAACGGATTTGCCGCTCGACGAACGCCTCCGGGGCGACGTCGAGGTAGTCGATCTTCCGTCCGGTGGCCCGCGCGATGAGCGCGGTCGCCTCCGCGAAGCCGACCGCCCGGGGGCCGGTCAGCTCGTAGACCTGGCCGTCGTGCCGATCGTCGGTGAGCGCCGCCGCCGCGACCTCGGCGATGTCCTCGGCGTCGACGAACGGGGCGCGTCCCTCACCGGCCGGGAGGGCCAGCGCGCCGTCGCGGATGCCCGCCGCCCAGGGGCCCTCGCTGAAGTTCTGCGCGAACCAGTTCGGGCGCAGGATGGTCCAGCCCGCGCCGCAGCCGCGGACGGCTTCCTCGGCGGCGTGCAGCGGATGGCCGGTTTCGCCGGCGCGCGGGGCGGACAGCAGCACGAGCCGGCGGGCGCCCGCCGACACCGCTTCGGCCACGAACCGCGCGAGCCGGTCCCCGGCGCCCAGGTTCGGTTCGACGAGGTAGACGGCCGAGACACCGTCCAAAGCGGAGGCCCAGGTCGCGGGGTCGGCGAGGTCGAAGCCGCGGGTGCGGGAAGCGACCCGGGCGGCGGCGCCCAGCTGCCGGGCGACGCGGCGGCCGGTCTTGCCGGTGCCGCCGAGAATCAAGGTGGTCTGCATGTCCGCAAGCCAACCCGCGGTCGGCGAGACGATCCATGGGTGGAAATCCCCGATACCTTTGTCAGCGTCTACAGTGCGGGGAATGGACGTCCTCAGCGACCTGCTGCACCGGGCCCACGCCGGCCACGCGCTGGTCCGGCAGCTGATCCAGCGGCCGCCGTGGTCGCTGGCCTTCGCCGATGCCCCGCCGCTCACGCTGGTGGCCACGCTCGGCGGGTCTGCGTCGGTGCGCGTCGGCGACGCCACGCCGGTGCGCCTCGCCGCCGGGGACCTGGCGCTGATCAGCGCGTCGACGTACACGATCGCCGACGACCCGGGCACCCCGCCACAACTGGTGATCCGCGGGACGAAGAAGTATCCGATCACCGACGCGCAGCCGGTGCGAAACCCGGCACCGCGCACCTACGGCGACGGCGAGCCCGGCGCCACTACCATGCTCCGCGGCGCTTACGAGCTGCACGGTGCGGCCGCGGAACGGCTGCTCGCCATGCTCCCGCCGCTGGCGGTGGTGCCCGCCGGGCCGCGGACCCGAGGCGCGCTGGACCTGCTCGCCGCCGAGGTGGCCTGCGACGAGCCGGGCCAGGACGCCGTGCTCCGCCGGCTGCTGGACCTGGTGCTCGTGCTGGCGCTGCGCGGCTGGTGCGCCCGGATGGAGCCGCCGCCCGCTTGGTACCGGGCGCTGAGCGACGCCGGGGTCGGTGAAGCCCTGCGCTTGCTGCACACCGAGCCGGCGCACCGGTGGACGATCGCCGAGCTGGCCGCCCGGGCCGGCCTGTCCCGCGCGGCATTCGCAGCACGCTTCGCGCGCCTGGTCGGCGAGCCGCCGCTGACCTACCTGACCGGCTGGCGGATGACGCTGGCCGCGGACCTGTTGCGCGACACCGAAGACACCATCGCGGCCATCGCCCGGACGGTCGGCTACGACGACCCGTTCGCGTTCAGCGTCGCCTTCAAACGCGTCCGCGGCACCAGCCCTTCGGACTGGCGCCGCACACGGGCGGCCCCCGGTTCGTGAGCGGCCCGGGTGCTCGACGAGTCGCACAGCGGCTGCCCGCCGGGTGCTATAGGTACGGTAAAACGGAATTCGCGGGCCGAAGAGTGACAGGATTGGGCGCACCCCGTTCATCCAGCCGGACAGGCGCCCCCATTCACGGTGAATCCGGTCGGAGCGGGGTTCGAGGCGGCAAAAGATCCGTTGAAACCCGTCGTGAAGGCCTCGCCCGGCTGGAGATCCGTTTTCCAGGACGGACCCAGGACGGTCAGCCGGCTTCCGCGTTGGGTCCAGGTGCCGTTCCAGCCGTCGGTCAGTCGCTGACCGACGGTGAACGTCATGGCCAGCGACCACGAACGAAGAGTTTCGGGCCCTCGATTCGTGATGGTCGCCGATGCGGTGAAACCGTTCGGCCAGGAATGTTCGACCGCGAAGTGGACTGAGCAGCTCGCCCGAGCCGGCGCGGTCATCGGCGCGCTGCTCGAGCCGGCGGCGGAGGTCGGAGCGCTCGGTCGACTCGACGGCGGTAGCGCCGGGGTGTGGGTGGCGCTTGCCGAGACCGGCCTGGCTGTGTGAGACGGTGATGACACAGGGGATTCGGTCGTGCTCGAGGATTCGGCGGACAGCACCGTATCCGCGGAACTCGGGGAAGACGTGCCAGGGGTCGCGGTCGCCGGCGGCAGGGACACGAAGCGGAATTCCGTGTTCGGCGGGTTCGACGGAGCCGCCGTGGCGCCGATCAAGGCGGCGAGCCCACATGCGACAGCCGTGACGCCGAGAGCCACCGTGGCCTGTACGCTCCTCCGCGGCTTCGTGGGAGCCTGGTAAGCCAGGTGTTTCCCTTGGCGGCTGCCGAGTTCCCGCCCTTCGGGAGCGGCGCCGGTGACACCGTGGCCAGGTTCTGTCGCACCAGCCGGCCTTCGCGCGCGAACTCCCGCGGTACGAAGAAGTTCGTCCACCGAGAACTGGTCGTCCTTCCGGTGCCCAGGGGGCATCACTACCGAACCTCCAACGTTCGAACAGCCCTTCCGATTGTCCGCTTTGGACCGGCGCGAACAATTCGACCGCAGCACGGACCGCCTTCACCGCGGCGAGCACGGAGAAGGTCGAGAGTGACTCCTTGGGGATTGCTCCGTCTGGGGGAGCAGGGCTGACGGGGAATCTTGCGGCTCCCATGATCGCATACTCGTCGCATCAAGGCATCGGTCGAGCCGCCGATCCGTTACAGCCTCGACGAGTTGCGCCGGCGGATGATTCGAGCTGTGATCACCGTACTCACTGTCCATTGCGGAATTCGGCTCATTTCACGAGCGGCGATCAGCGTAGTCCACATTGGGCCAATTAAACGCATCTGCCAAAGATAACAACGCCACAACGGTGTCGGCGCCCGCGTCGGCGCAGCGGACCGGTGGATCGTGCACGTACTGCCCGCGACCCGCGGCGCGGACAAGTTCGCGCCGCCGTCGTTGCTGTAGGCCTCGCTGCTTCCCGGGTAAGGTGCGGAATCGTAGCCAATGCCGTCCGTGTCGGCGAACAAGTCGTGGTCGCCGTTGTTGATTTCGCGAGCGGGGGCGTCCGGCCAGGCGACCTCCGTGACCCACGTCACGAGCGTCAAAGAATGACCGCTGACTTGACAGGTCGTCGCCGAACTCGGCCTCGGCTGGTTAGACTCGGCTCGTGCCGACGAACCGGGTGGTGCCCCTGATGCCGATCTTCGGCGACCACTCGTACCGGTGCGACTTCTACGGCTGACCCGATCCGGGATTCCTCCGATACCCCGCGCTTCGTTCGCGCGGGCACCCGCAACGGTCCACCCGGAAGAAGGCTGTACTCATGCACGAAGTCCGCTCGACCCATGCCGCGACCGGCTGGGCCCTCAAGCACATGCCGCTCACCACCCGCGCTGTCGACGAGCTGGCGCCGGTACTGACCGGCCGCCGGCTCGCCGTGTGCCTGCACATCGAGCCCAAGACCGCCGCGCTGGTGACGCTGCTGGCGGCGGCCGGGGTGGAGGTGACCCTGACCGGATCGCCGGGCACGACGCACGACGACGTCGCCGATGCCCTGCGCCGGCTCGGGGTGGCGGTGCACAGCCGTCGCGACGACACCGAGGACGACCACCGCCGCAACATCGGGGACGTCCTGGCGTCCGAGCGCGACATCACCTTGGACAACGGCGCCGATCTCACGATCGCGTTGGCGGAGGCGGGAATCCCGCCGGGATACCTCGGGGGCACCGAGGAAACGACGACCGGGGGCATCCGGCTGCGCGAGCGCCGGACGCCGGTCGCCCACCCCGTGGTGGTGATCAACGATTCACGGCTAAAACTGCTGGTGGAAAACGAATTCGGCGTCGGGCAAAGCGTCGTGCAGGGCTTCATGAACGCCACGAACCTGATGGTGCCCGGGATGCGGGCGGTGGTCCTGGGTTACGGCCCCTGCGGTCGCGGCGTCGCCGGCACCTTGAGCCGGATGGGGGCGCGGGTGGCCGTGTACGACCCGGACCCGATGCGTGCGCTGGAAGCGATCCTGCACGGCCATCGCGTGGGAGAAGCCACCGAGCTCTTGCGCGACGCCCAGGTCGTGTTCACGGCGACCGGCCACCCCAAGGTGCTCGGAGCCCGCGAGATGGCCGTACTCCCCGACGGGGCCGTGCTGGCGGGCGTCGGACATTTCCCCTGGGAGATCGACGCGGAGGCGCTGACGGCGGCGACCACCGAGGTCGTCGAGTACGGCGACCGGTCCCGCCGGACGGGGTACCGGCTGCGGGACGGGCGCGAGCTCGTCCTGCTCGACGGCGGCCGGATGCTCAACCTGACGGCCGCCAACGGGAACTCCATCCAGGCCATGGACCTCGGCCTCACGTTGCAGGTACGCAGCCTCGCCGCGGTCTGCACGGGCAGCCTGAGCGCCGGCGTGCAGCCGGTTCCGGCCGCGGTCGAGCAGCGAATCGCCACTGACTTGGTGCGGCAGCTGAGTTCCTGAGGTCACCGTGCGGCAGGCTTGAGCCGGCCTGCCGCACGGTAGGTTGAAGCGCTGGCTGGTTCGTGAATCCGATCGACCGGCCATGGGGTGAGCGGGTCGGCCGCATCGATCTGCGGGTCCGCAAACTGCCGATCCATGGCCCGGAAGACGGCGAAGTGCAGTCGAAGGACGGCGACCCGACCAAGCGAGTGGAGAGAAGATGTGGGCGGTCACCGGCTACGGCCGAGGTGAAAGCCTGGTGTTCGAACAGGATCTCGCCGGGCTCGGCGAGGACGAGCTGGCGCGTTTGCTCGGCGGCGATCCCGGCGAGTACCAGGGCGGTGACGTCGCCATCTCCGCCGAGGGCCGGGAGCTGCTGGCGGACAGGCACGGAATCCGCTTCGAGCCGGACGTCGAGTATTTTCTCAGCTACTTCCGGGACTATCCCGGGCAGGTGGTGGGTCGGCCAGGAGGCGACGGCAGGCAATGAGGACGCCTCCACAGCGGACTATTCGAAGCCGCTTGAGCCCGGAGGAAGTGCGTCGCGCCAACGGATGGCAACGAGGGCTGGGGTAGCGCGCGCGGGGCGACCCGATGACAGGAGTGCTCGTGACCGGCGGCACCGGGAAAACCGGTGGCGAACTGGTTCGGCTGTTGCGTGGCAGTGGTGTTCCGGTTCGCGTGGCCAGCCGCCACCCGGCCGACGGCGACCCGGACGCAATCCGGTTCGACTGGGCCGATCCAGCCACTCACCAGGCCGCTCTGGCCGGTCTAAACCGCGTCTTCCTGGTGCCGCCGGTCCAAAGCGTCGACCCGATGCCCTCGGTCGGGCCGTTCTTGGCCGAGGCGCGGCACTTCGGCGTGCGGAAAGTGGTGTTGCTCGGCTCGGCCATCCCGCTGGCCCCGAGCGCGCCGGAACTGGCGGCGGAGGTTCAGGCGCAGCCCGGCGGGGTTGTGCTGCGCCCGTCCGGGTTCATGCAGAACTTCTTGAGCCCGCACCCGCTGGGCCGGCGGATCCGGCGAGACGGGGAAATCCGCACCGCGGCCGGTGACGGCCGGATCGGGTGGATCGACACGCGCGACATCGCGGCGACCGCCGCCGCCCTGCTGTCCGATCACGACGCTGTCCCAGGAGACCGGCGTGACTACCTGCTCACCGGCCCGCGGTCGCTGAGTTACCCGGAGGCAGCGGCGATCATCACCGCTGTCACCGGCTTGCCGGTCCGGGTGGTCCGTGTCAGTGTGACGGCCGGAGAGCGGGTGCAGTACTCTGCCCGTTTGGCCAAGAATTTTGTCCATATTCCTGTCGATCGTACTGTTTTCGATCAACCGAGTGCTAATCTCAAACAACGCGACTCTGAGATATAACGGAGATTATCATGCCAGTCATTGACGGTAAGAATTATCATGCCAGTCATCGACGGTAAGGATTATCATGCCAGTCATCAACGGTAAGGACGAAGAGTATGATTTTGAAGACCTTGTCCGGGATGTCTTGAATGACAGTAAAGTCCAGGGCTGCCTGCGCAGGAACGAGATTAACGCGGATCTTATCAGGCAAATCGCCGCAGATAAACATCGGGAATCGCCGCACTACCGGCTCTGGAATGTAGTCAGTCTTGTTGTAAAAGCAGCGCGTTCAGGTGCTGTGCCGCAAACCGTGCCTGCTCGGCCGCAAGCCGAGTCCGAATTCACTCCGAATGTGAAAACAGGAGTTGTCGGAATCGATTGTCAAGCTATGAATTGGCCGCCGACAATCTTAAACATGCCATCGACGTTTTCCGCCCGGGTGGATGGTGGTAAATTTGACGCCCATCCCGGACGAGTAGGGTTCATCTGGGAGTTGAGGTTTCGCGTGGCGGCGGGAGTCGATGAATACGAGGTCGGTACGATGCAAACGGCGCACAAAGTATTTCGCGTGTGCGAATTGAGGCCGCCCGGTGAAAATCCACCCTTCGGCGTACTCGTGACAAACATGACGGGGAGGGCGGCAAATGATCGTCATGCGTCGGCAACCCCACCTTGGTACTCCGCGAACGAGTGGCTGGGTCCGCAGCGTCTCCGTGGAGGGGCTATTGGCGACTACAAGGTAGTGATTGACGACCAGCCAGGCTACGATTTTGTCATCAAAGAGGTTGCCAGGGACCTGAGTATCGACGATAATCTAAATCTGTACGCGGTCAGCGGAAACGATGTCTTCACGTCTTGGGTGATTTTGCGAAAAGCCTCGACTGGAGCTATCTCGTACTTGTACCACTGCGATTGGTCCATCGCCTACAATATTGCCGGGTGTAGCGTGACCGTCAGCGCTCAAGGTCTTGGTCAAGGAGACAACACACCCGTTCTCGACGGTGCCCGAGCGGTCGAAGAGTGCCGCATTGACACCAGGACCTATGTCATCGACAACTACAAGGACGACGGCAGCAGCGTCGGCAGCGGCAGCGACGGCGACTGAAACCGAAGGCGCAGATGAGCCTGGTTGGCCGCCACCACGTGTGCAACGTCTTGGCCGCCCAATTCGGATCCCATACGGCGATCCTGCACGACCCGCTTGCTGCCCGGCAGCCCGACCTCTGCCCATGAGCGCCAGGTGCGCCCGGATCAGCACGTGCCGACCACGACTGTGACCGGCGCTTTGTCCTCAGCGGGCGGCCCCATGGTCAAGTGCCTCACTGGGGACCGCGCTGGCCGGCAGCGAGCAGTGCCGGTCGTGCTGTCTGGTCAAGGGCGTCGTCCGCTCGCGCTGGTGCAGCCAGCCGTACGCGTTGGCCAGACCGGCGACGCGTACGTCGCCGGTGGGCAGGGGTTGGTCTGAGCGGAGCGCGGTGATCAAGGTGTCAGCCAGGGCGTCGCTGAGCTAGCTCTACTGCCGAAGCGCCCCGCCTGTTGAGACCGGCAACCCGCCGGCCATCCACCGCGTGGATATCCGTACTAGTCCCTTTCCGTGTCGCGCCCTTTCGGTGACGTCGGGTCAGCCGGGCTCAACCCGGATCGGCGCAAGCACCCGAATGAGCTTCCGGGCCGCGGGAAGTAGTCGTTTGACGTGAGTCGATCAACATCCGCGCGCCGTGACTGGGCGGGCGTAGCATCGACCGCCACGCACAGCTACCGCCAGGTGAACCCGGCTGGGGAGAGAGGTGACCCGATCCGATGGAGCTGGATGAGGACTCGGCCCCGGCGCGAGGATTACGCTGCTATCTGGAGCTGGTCGGGGCCGCCGTCGGCGCAGGCCCGGACCTGGTGGTGTGGATGCTGGACGTCCCCGCGACCGCGTATGTTCCATTGGTGGGGCGGCTACCGGGGTTCCCGGAGCTGGATCTGGCTCTGGTGTGGGACGAACAGGTCGGGTGGGCCGCGGCGATCGAGGCCGACTCCGGCTACGAACTGATCGAAGTCAGCTACCTTTCCGGGGACGTACTACCCGTACCCGCAGTGGTGGCCCGTTTCGTCGCCTCGCTGCTGCTGGGCGGTCGGCCCGGCCGCCCGGACCGGGTGCCGCTGCGCGAGATCGGTGACTGCGACCTCGACCGCCGGCTGGCCCACTATGTGACGCCCTACCGTACCGCTGGCTGAGGGACGCCGTAGCGCAAGGGTTCCGCGGCCGTCCTGAGGTCGGGGATGGGATGGCACGGTCGTTGCCGCGGTCCGCCGGGGTGCGCCCGGCTCGGCGGACATGACTCGGGCTGGGGCCTGTGTCGAAGTGGGTCAGAGCCATTCGCTGATCGCGGCGATGTGGACGGTGGCTTTATAGCGGACGGCGAGCTTGCCGTAGCGGGTGGCCACGGCGCGGTGGCGTTCGAGTCGGTTGATGCCGCATTCCACCGCGTGCCGCTGCTCGTACATCGGCAGCGCCGATTCCCCACGTATCGGTGCCTCTGCCCGACTTCTGTGGTTGCACCCGTGTGATAACAGGAGTTCGATCCTCGATATTGCTGAGGCATGGCCCCGAATGTGATGCAGGAAGCCGACGTGGTGGCGCTGTCCGACCGGGTCGGTGAGCTGCTTATTTCCATCCGCTCCGCCGAAGCCGAACTCGGCGCTTTTCTCGTGGAGAGTGGAGGATCTCCTGCCGCCACCGGCTTTTCCAGGCTGTTGGGACCAGGCCACGCTTGGTGGCGTCATCGCGTAGGCGGCGTCGCTGCGGTGGCGTCGAGGCCTCGGTGACCACTCCCGCGGCACTGATGTGGATCAGCACCACCGACGCCGGCCACGGCAGCCGCCCGATCGCGCTGACCCGACGCAATGCGGACGCGTTGAACGTGGCCGATCTCGCCACCAGTACACCCTAATTACATCTCACCTCGGTCCGGGCCGCCTGCAGCACAGGATGCTGTCCACCCGCGGGGCCACTCAACCGGCTGCTTCCTCGGACCGGCGCCATTGTGTCGCGGAATGGTGATACAGCACCCGGGGTGGGACGGCGGGGATTTACATCGGGTGTCTGGCGCCGCGCGAAGGCGAGGATGTCGGAGACCGAGCCGTTGATCCACTGCGGCAGCTCCGGCTCGGTGCCCTCCGCGTTGTCCTCCAGCAGCGCGACCAACGGGCCTGCTCCGTCGGACGTCGGTACCGGGCCACGACCTGGTAACGCCACCCGGTGGCGGTCACCTCTGCTTCCCCTTAGGGGTCAGTTCAGAATGAGTCGGCGTGTCACCTTGCCTGACATGCGGGGCTTTCCAGAATGTTGGTATGCGTGAGGAGGTCCTGACCGACCAGCTGTGGGAGCGGCTGGAGCCGCTGCTTCCGGTGCATCCACGGCGTTTCCGCTATCCGGGTCGCAAGCGTGCCGACGACCGGGCTGCGCTGGAGGGCATCCTGTACGTGATCCGTACCGGTATCGGCTGGAACCGCCTGCCGACGGCGTTGTTCGGCGCTTCCGGGGCTACCTGCTGGCGGCGGTTGACCGAATGGCACGAGGCCGGTGTCTGGCAGCAGTTGCACGAACGCCTGCTCGCCGAACTGCGTGCCGCCGGGCTGCTGGATCTGTTGGCCGCGCTGGTCGACTCGACCCACCTGCGGGCTCTCAAAGGGGGGAGCACACCGGTCCCAGCCCGGTCGACCGGCGCAAGCTTGGCTCGAAGCACCACCTGATCACCGACGCTACCGGCATCCCGCTCGCGGTCACGCTAACCGGCGGTCATCGCAACGACGTCACCCAGCTGATTCCGCTGCTCGACGCCATTCCACCGATCCGAGGTGTAGTCGGCAAGCCACGGCTCCGGCCCCAGCGGCTCTACGCCGACCGCGGCTACGACCACGATAAGTACCGCCGTCTGGCCCGCGCCCGCGGCATCACCCCGGTCATCGCCCGCCGCGGCACCGAACACGGCTCCGGCCTCGGCGCCACCCGCTGGCCCGTGGAACGCACCTTCGCCTGGCTCAAAAACTTCCGCAGCCTGCGCCTCCGCACCGAACGACGAGCCGACGTTCACCAAGCCATCCTCAGCCTGGCTTGCTCGATCATCTGCCTCCGTAAACTTATTCTGAACTGACCTCTTAGCGCGGCGCTGGCCGCGCTGCTGCTGACCCGCCGGCGTCCCCTCACCCAGGGACCTCCCGGTCTGGGCGAGCACGCCATTCCGGCTGGGCCGGCTTGTCCGCCTGGACGTTCCTGGAGTTGCCTCGGTGGGGCGGGCAGAGGGGTTGCTAGGCGGCGTAGTAGCGGGTGCAGGTTTCGGCTGGGGCGTTCGGCCGATGGTGGAGTGCACCCGCTGTGGTTGTAGTGGCGCAGGTAGCGGAACACGTCCTGGCGGCCCTGGGCTCGGGTTCGCCAGGTAGTAGCACCTATCTCGGTCTTCAGGGTGGCGACGAAGACTTCGGCGACGGCGTTGTCGTAGCAGGACCCGACGTGCCTGACCGAGGGGCGAATCCGATGTTCGGCCGGCGCGGTACGCAACTGGTCCGAGGTGTTTGGCCCCCGCGGCCGGAGTGATACGCCGCTTTCGGGTGAATGAGGCCGCGGGTCGCCGTGAGGTCGACGGCCTGGCAGACGAGGTCGGTGCGCATGTGGCCGCCCATGGCATGTCCCGACGATTTCGCGAGTGTGCAGGTCGATGACCGTGGCCAGGTAGAGCCAGCCTTGGAAGGTGGGCAGGCAGGTGATGTCCCCGACCATCCGCTGTCCCGGCGCCGAGGCGGTGAAGTCGCGGCGGATCAGATCGGCCACCGGAGCCACCGGGCCGGCCGCAGGCCGGGTCACAACCCGGCGTTTGCGGCGAGTGATCCCGGCCAGGCCATGTTCACGCATCAGCCGCTCCACCCGTTTGTGGTTCACGGTGTGGCCGCGGCGGCGCAGTTCGGCGGTGATCCGCGGGACACCGTAGGCACCGCGGTGCTCGGCATGAATCGCGGTGATCAGCCTGACCAGCTCAGCCTCGGCTTCCGCTCGCGCGGCCCGGGCCTGCTCGGCGGCGACCCATTCGTGGAAGCCTTGCCGGCGCAAGCCCAGGACCTGGCACAACCGCTGCACACCGAACTCGGTGCGGTGTTCGGAGATGAACCGGTAGCGGTAGCTCATCGATCCATCTCGCGCGCAAAATAGGCGGCCGCTTTGCGCAGGATCTCCTTCTCTTTCTGCAGCTCAGCGACCTGCTTCCGTAACCGTGTCACCTCATCGGTCACCGCCGGGTCTTCTGCTGGTGGGTCGGCCTGGGTGGCCTGCTTGGCCACGTTCACCCACGAGCGCAGGGTCTCGTGGTTGACCCCGAGTTCGCGGGCGATCTGCCGCAACGGCCGGTCACTGGAGTTGACCAGCTCGATCGCGTCACGACGGAACTGCTCCGGATACTTCGACCTGCGAGACACCGGGACATCCTCCCTCCAGACCACCGTCTGGAATCAAGGTGTCCGCCCCAAGGGGCAACCCCACGCTTGTGGTTCACCCAGGTGGCCGCGGTGGTGCAGTTCGGTGGTGACCCGCGGTACGCCGTAGGCATCCTTGAGCTCGGCATGAATCTCGGTCATCAGCCTGACCGGCTCGGCCTCGGCTTACGCCCGCCGGGCCCGGGTGGCTTTGGTGGCGACCCGCTCATGGAAGCCTTGCCGACGCAAACCAACCCAGGACCTGCGACCCCGCTGGCCAGGGGGCGTGGTGATCGCGGCGTTCGGGCTTGTCGGTGCCGTCGCCGTCCATGGGTGTCTCGACCTGACCGCGGTGGCGTTGCCGGCGCCGCTGGCCAGCATGGTCGTCGGGGTGGGGTTGTTCGTGTGGCTGCACCGGGTCGCTCCGCGTGGACGACGCAGCGCGAAGACGGGGAGAGGGCCGGCAAGCCGCGCCGGGCGTTCCCTGTTCAGCGGTGCCGGGGTCGCCGTCGGCGCCGGCTTGCTCGGCGGCGGCCGGCTGCTCAGCGGCACACGCGACGCCAGGCCTCCCGTGAGGCGATCGGCAAAATCGCGAACCGCTTCCGCCAGGACGGCACATCCCGGCGGAAAAACGGCCCGATCCGGTCGAATTCGCCGCCGTTGCAGATTCTGCGATCACCGGACTGGCGAATGTTCCTTGCTTTGGCTGGACGTGGTGGACGTGGTGGGGCTGCCCGGTCAGCACCCGCAGCACCTCGTCGAGTTGCTGCGGGACCACGTGTCGGGTTGCGGAATAGGGCTGAAGGGAAGCCTGCAGGTCGTCAGCGGAGCACCCGGGGAGGACGACCGGAAGGATCTTGGCCAGCCACCGAGGCAGGTACGCATCGAGGTGCTGGAGCAGCAATTCCTCGGCTTGTCTGCTTTTCGGCTCCGTCGGCTCGACGGGACCCTCCCACGTCGGGCGGACGACGATCCTGAAGGGGCAGTGTCACTCGAAGTACCTCACCGGTTCTTCGAGCTTCTGGTGTAGTGCGAAACAATACCTCCAGCCGGTTCGGGCTTGGTGGTGGGACAACCAGGGAAGGAACGGTTTCACCGGGCCGACGCAGGGCGCAGTATTCGTGGGTGTTTCTGAGACCAGCAGAGGGTAGTGTGTGCGTGCGATCGAAGTCTGCTTGCCTTGGGGGTCAATCGTTCGGGCAAGTGGGCCTGTACCGGGTCCTGGCGGCCGCAGTTGCACGATCGACTGCCTGATAGGGGCTTGCTCGCTCTTTATGCTGGGTTATCCTGGCGGGAGTGGAGTGCGCCCGGACGGTGCGCCAGTTGCGTGTTAAGACTTGATCTGTGAGGTGTAGTCGTCACGATGCCTACGAACAACATTGACAGTAACGATTCTCTTAGGTCCATGGTATTGAGTATCTTTGCTAATGCAAGCTGTGACTGGGGCGATACCAATGCGTATTTCTTGTACCATCTGGGGGCAGCGCTATACGAGCGGAACGCCAATCCCTCCTATTATCGGGATTCCGAGTTTTGGGATCGACTCCAGATGAGCTTTCAAGCGTCGCCATTGACGAATGTTGTTGTGGAATTGCGCAACGTCGCTGATGCCGAGCGGAAAGAAGACGAAGACACGAGCAGGTGGTTCAAGCTTCTGTACGATGATGCGATTGCTACATACACAGAATACGTGAGACGGGAGCAGGTTGAGCAGCAGGCGCAGGCCGCGAAGCGTGAGGCCGAGCAGCGGGACCGCATCTCATCGGCGCAGGATGGAGCGGCTGCAAGGGCGGTGAAAATGCAGCAGCAGCGCGGTTCCGGCGAGCAGCTGGGAACCTCGGCTGAGGACACTTCGGCTGCCTGGAAAAAGTACATGGCCACCATCGACAACTCACATTGGGATGGCGCCGAAGAAGACTGGCCGAGGTTCTGCTCTACATTCCTCGCTGGTGTCGTTGCCCTAAACTCCGAAGCAATATTGTCGTACGCGAAAGCATTAATTGAAGCGTTAAACCTGATGTCGGTCCAGGAAAAGATCGAAACGCTGAACCGCTATGGCGCGAAGCTCGTCGTGTCGACCGGCCATTCCGTGCCGGCTCTCGGTCATAAACATGATGAGCGCTCGCGTGCAGTCGAGGCACTTATCGGCGAGCTCGAAAGCGAAGATGCAGATTTCGCGAAGATTACCCTCGAGCGCCGCCGCGAGTTGGTCCGCTATGTGCTTCGGGGCGCGTATTAATCATAATCAGAAATAGACAAAGAGCGAGCATTGGAAGGCGTAGACCATGACCACTCCACAAACGAGCCCTCGGGATGAGCGGTCCGATGAAGTTCGAAATGAAAAATCCGGCCCGGATACGGACGGCGAAGAGAGTGAACTCGACGAAGAAACCTACGACGAAACGAGCGGTGAGAACGATAGCGAAGAGGACTCCAGTCAGGAAGATGGTCCGCAGAGCCTGTTGGAGAAACGATTCGTGGCTGCTGCCATGAAGATTACCGGCATGAAGATTACCGGCATTCAATTAACTGCAAAGTCTAATGATTCCGCGCCTGCGGTGGTCACTCAGACGGTGACAATGTGCAACCCTGAAGTAATTTCCGCCTTCACTGGTAAAATTGGTGTGACACGCGACCTTTTATGGGACAACACGGGAATGGGCCCGGAGTCGAAGCTGACCGAAGTTGTCCACCCCATCCAGCTAACGGGATGTTTTGCTGATATTGAGCCTACGACCTCCACAAATGCGCGCTTCCCCGGTGAGGCCGGCCAAAACAGTGACGAACACGGCGTTATTCCAAGCATCGTGCAGACTGACGGCAAGTACGAGGCGGACCAGCTCTTCCTGCAGTTTCATAAAGGTGATGTTGTGGGCGTCGTTCCCAATTCGGGCTTCAGGGTCACGCGAGAATCATTCAGCGAAGAAGTGAACGGTGTGTCCCAGCGGAAGCTGCGAGTGAAAGTTGAGCCGGTCGCGGTCAGCCTCACTTATGAAGGGAAAACGTGGAATGCAGCCCCTGGAGGCGGCGAGTCCATCATCGAGACGGTGGACGTGCCCCCTGCCCCGTCTAGCGCGGGACTGTAGGAGTCCGTGCGAATTTCGATCCTGGAAGCGGCATCGAAAGGACGGCATGATGTCCGGCGGGGTGGGATGAAGCTGATCGGTGAGGATGAAGTTTCCGGCAGCTGACCAAGCAGGACTGTTTGGTTGCGGGTGGTGCAGGCACTGGTCCCAATCGTGCGCATTGCCTGAAGATCGCGCAGGATGGCGTGTGGGGTCAGGCTGCCTGCTGAATGACGGACCTCGAAATCAAACCTGGCTACTACCTTGAACCTGGCCGATGGGTGACGAGACTGTGGCGGGTGATTATCGGCGTTGCAGGCGAAGTGGTGCAGCCGCAGCCGTTGCGTCGGGTCCGGCGTCGGCCAGCACCGCGGTGACCGTCGGCTTGTCCGCGTCGAGGGCTGTGGTTGCGTGCATTCGCCAGTACCACCACCCGTGCTTCCTGGAACGCCGACCGGTGTTCGCCGATCCGGCACACCGGACGAGTCGGAAGGGGCCGGCCACCAGAGCTCCACGGTTTGACCGGCTGCGATGTCATGATGATCGACTTTGCACAGTTGAGCAACAGTGCGTCTGGCCCGGCACTGACCGCGAAACAGGGCCAAGGGTGCGGTCACGACAACAGGCCAACGTCTTCGGCGCGCGGTCGTCGGAGCACGACCTCGCAGTGACCTGCGATCCTCAGTTACCTCGGCGGGCGCCGAGAAGGCGTGAGCGACGAAAGTCGATCCGCTGCCTGAGTACGGTGCACGCGAGCTCGAACCGGCTATCGCCACGGAGCGACCGTCGACCCTTGCCGCGTCGGCAATGTCGACCTCGGCGAGCCTCGACACGTGGGACTCTTTCGTCGACTCCTGTGCAATTCCGCTTCACCCCATCGGATTGTCATGGATCAGCTAAATCGAGGGCCGGCTTTCGATCGTCGCTCGCCAGTCGATCCGTCGCGGCACTGTCGCCTCGGTCAAGGTGTACATCGCTGAGATGTGGGTGTTGCCCTGATTCTTCGCCCTTAGAGCGTGTCTCATGTGGTGAGTTTGCGGAGTCTCTTGTAGCAGGTGAGACTGGCTCCGAGGATGACGAAGGCGAGGAAGTGCTCTGCTTTGCGTTCGTAGCGCAGGGTCAAACGTCGGTATCCGGTGAACCAAGCCATGGTCCGTTCGATCACCCAGCGGTGTTTCCCGAGTTTGTCCTTGGATTCGATGCCTTTGCGAGCGATGCGGACCTTGATGCCGCGGTCGCGGACCCAGCGGCGCAGGTCGGGCTGGTCGTAGGCCTTGTCCGCATGCAGCTTGGCCGGCTTGCGCCGCCGCGGACCGCGGCGGGACTTGATCGCCGGAATCGCCATCACCAGCGGTTTGAGGGCACAGGAGTCGTTCGTATTCGCGGCGGAGACCGCGACCGCGAGCGGCAGCCCGCCCCGGTCGGACAGGGCGTGGATCTTCGAGCCGGGCTTGCCCCGGTCCACCGGGCTGGGACCGGTCATAGATCCCCCCTTTTCGCCCGCACGCAGGCACCGTCCACGATCGCGCGGCTCCAGTCGATGAGACCTTGGCTGCCGAGCTCGTCCAGCAGCGCATGGTGCAGTCCTCGCCACAGCCCCGCTTTGGTCCATTGACTGAAGCGGCGGTGTGCGGTCTGGAACGGAACCCCGAATGTCGGCGGCAGATCCCGCCACGCACACCCGCTGGTCAGCACGTACACGATCGCGGTGAACACCGCACGAGCGTCCAGCGGAGCAGTGCCACCACCCTGCGGACGCGACTCGAACACCGGGATCAACGGCTCCGCCAACTCCCACAACTCATCCGGCACCAACCGCAACGACAACCGGTCAACCACAACCAAAGATCATCGCTCACCAGCGGTCGATCACCACGTAAGACACGCTCTTAGGGCACCTTCGAGGGGGCTGAGCGAGCGTACTATCCGTACATGCCGATGAAAACCACATGCGACCGTTGCGCGCAAAGCCTGAACACTCTAGACAACGGAGACGGAATACGGCTCGACATCCCGCCGGATGAATTCGTGATGCCGTGCAGTCATCAGTTTCACGTCAGATGTCTCCTGTCTGCGTTCATGTCCGATTCCGACGCGCAGGCGTTAGTGCAGATTCCTGGCTCAGTCCCCGTCCCATTGTGGGACGTCCACAGCGTGGACCGGAATGGCGAGATAATCCTCACTCAAACTCCAGGCACGCATTACTTACGCAAGGTTGTTTCCGTCAAGTGTCCGAACTGCGGCCAGGGTGCATTGACGAACGAATGGGAAGATACGCAGCGGACCCGCTTGGCAGAAGCGCTGAGAAACAGCAATATCCGGTCCGTCAGAGAACTGGGCGAAGTGTACGCCGATCCAAATGATCGACGCCACGAACCTCTGCCCGAAGCACAGCTAGTAAATCAACGGCAAATCCTGGTGCACGACAGCAGGATGATCTGGCTGCGAGACGGCCTTGATAAGAACGACTTGGCGATCGACGGCAATCGCATCATGCACTTGCCCACATGGCAAACATTTACCCCCGACAGTAACGAGGAATCCGACTCGGCGTCGAAAAGAGAACAACTGGCAATGCTGCTGCGAATCCTTGATTTATTGGAGGAGCAGTTCAATGTTGTAAATAGTCCCAATGCTACACCTGATACCCGCGTCATGAGAAAGATCAATAATACACGTCGTTGGATAGGCGAAAATTCAGCTCGGGCGCTACAGGCCATGATAGATCTGTGGGGAGTCGACTGGAACAGTTCAGAACTGCCGGTTCCGGGACGGCCTGGCCGCACGGTAGCCGCTGTGTTTGCCGCACAGGTCCAGTTGACGCTGGAGCGTGCGGCCACTCTCGCGCAGGGTGAAGAGCCACAGTGGGATTTGAAGACAGTCGCTCTACTGCTTCGCAAACTGCGGGCGGACCTGGTAGGCGAGTCCAAGTGACGCAGTTCGACGGTGCCCAGCCTGTCGGACTCTAGTCGTGACGTCCACGGACGCGCCTGTACCCTTGAGGCTGCCATTGATGACCGCGCGGCGACGTAAGCCTCCGGGCGACCTGACCCCGGTGGGAGGTTGCCGGGGTTGGCGAAGTCGCGGTGATTGCCCTGAGCGCGTTGCGCTGGTGCGCGCCAGGACTGAATTCCACGGATGTGGACGAGCACTGGATCGTGCTGCTCGAAGCGGCCGAGGTGTCCACCGGCATCTCGCTCGGCGAACTTGGCATCTTCACGCCCTACGTGACCGCGCGGCGGCAACACCGAAGAACTCGAACTGTCGCGACGCGAGGCGGTGCACGCCACACGCTGGAGGTGGTGTTCGAGCACGCCGTCGTGACCACCGGAAGAAGCCGGATCCGCGCGGAGCGGGTGCTGATTCGAACGAACGTGGCGCGGTCGCCCGCCAGGTCACTGAGCTGTTCGCCAAGGCTGTCGAGCAGCTCGGCTGCAAGGCAGCGCCGGTGCGGCTCGGCGGGCTGTACGCGTTGGAGCGTCTTGCTCGGACCGAAGCTGGACCCGTGTCCGACTGTGATCAACATATTCTGCGCCTACCTCAGGATGCCGTACGACCAAGGCGCCCAAAGATTTCCGTCTCCAGAGCCAGAGGGGCGAACTCGGAAAACAACATCCGGGAGAAGACCTCGTGCGCCCGGAGGAGAATCGGGTCCGACTCTCCGCGTAGCCCATTCTTGTGATCACTTCCCACCTGAGGCATTGCCGATCAGCCGGCCTCGTGGGGGCCTTCGCGCTCGACCTCGCCGGCGCGACGCTGCTCGAATGCGATCTCCATGTTCGCCAACCATGCGATGTTCCATCGCCCGGCGTGCCGGACCGGCTCGCGAAACCGATGCAGGTCGACCACAGCCTCGTCGATAGAGACCAGGTAGCCGCCCGACTCGCGGATGATGTCGGCGCCCGCAACAGACGCCAGGGCCCTGCGTAACCGGTGTAGGTAGCTGTAAATCTGATTGGCCTCGACCAGGAGGATGGCCAGTACCGACCGTTGCCGCAGCGGTCCCAGATCGATCACGCGGCCGTCAATGCGAGCCTCGATGTTCCCGAGCAAGCAAAACTCAGCCGTCATCATCTCATCCCTCATCGCGCGATCGGCGAACAATCGTTCGCTAATCGACAAACCGGACCCGGTTACACATTTACCGCATGCGGCCTCACGACGGCAGTGCTCCCCGGCGATTTGCCGTGCTCACCAGGGGTCTCAAGGTGGATTCCAGATCGGCATCCCAGTTCGGAGGGCACGATAGCCCGTGAATCACCCCGTCCAATCGGCGATTCCGGCACGGGCAAGGGGAGGACGAGGCGTTGTGAATCTGGCCATCGAGGTCGAGGACGGGCACGGGCGCACGGATGAGGTGCGCTCGCTGCGGCAATGGATGGTCGAGGACGACGAGCTGCGGGGCCGGGTCCAGTTCATGGCGGCGCCACCTGATCCGGGCACGCTCGGCGGAGGCGCGGAAACGCTCATGATCGCGCTGGGACCCGGCGGGGTCGCCACGGCACTGGCCAGTGTGCTGATCATGTGGATTCGACGACGCACCGGCACCGTGACCGTGAAGATCACCAAACCGGACGGCGTGAAGTACGAACTGAGCACCGACACCATGCGCCTCTGTCCGCGGACGATCTCAAGGAGATCACCGCCCAGCTGGCCCGCGACCTCGAAGCCACGCAGTGACAGCCCACCCACCCCGCTCCACCGCGCTGAGCTCGCCGGGAACCCGCGCGCTGGTGGTGGGCAACGCCTCGCACGTACCGGGCTCGGCCTTGTCCGACGTGCCCGCTGTCGCCGACACGGTGCGCGACCTGGCTGAGGCGCTGGTCGAGCGGTGCGGGCTCGATCCGGGCAACTTCTGCGGCGGCGGGCCCTTGATCGACCCGGCGAACCCCGCAGAGCTGGGCGATGCCCTCACCGCCGCCGCGGAGCAGGTCTCTGACCTTCTGCTCGTCTACTACGTGGGCCACGGGTTGGTCAGCTCGGGCAACGAGCTCTACCTGGCCACGTACGCAACCGAGGATCCGGTGCGGGGCCTGGGTACTCGGGCCCCGTCGTTTCGAATGCTGCGTGACGCGCTGACCGACTGCCGTGCGCAGTCGGTCGTGGTGGTGCTGGACTGCTGTTTCGCCCGCCGGACGGACGGCACGCCGGACCCGCTGGCCAACGTGTTCGAGCTGGCTTCGTTCGGCGGCTCCTACCTGCTGCTGTCCTCATCCCGGGACGAGCGGTCACTGGCCCCCGGCCGGGCAGCGGCACACCACGTTCACCGGGGAGCTGTTGCGGCTGTTGCGCGAGGGCGACCCGGCCGGTCCGCCGACGTTCACCGTCGAGCACGTCTACGAGCACCTGCGCCGCGCCCTGCCCGGACAGGGCGCACCGGCGCCGCGCCGGCGGCTCAGCGGCGACGCGGGCCGGCTCGTGCTGGCCCCCAACCCCGCCGCGCGAACCGGGAAAACCGCCAAGCGCGAGCCCACCGCGGCCGGCCCGGCCGACACGCCGCGCCCGTGCCGGGGACTGGAACCGTTCACGGAACGGGACGCCCGGTTCTTCTTCGGCCGCGAACGCCTGGTGGCCGAACTGCTGGCCGCGGTCGCGGCGCAGGCCGGCGAAGGCGGCGCCGTCGCCGTGGTGGGCCCCTCCGGCGCGGGCAAGTCGTCGCTGCTGCAAGCCGGCCTGCTCGCCGCGGTCCGGCGCGGCGAAATACACGTGCGCGGCCCACGAGCCTGGTGGACGTTGTACCTCACACCGGGGCGAGAACCGTTGCGCCGGCTGGCCGAGCGGGTGGCGATCGCCGCCGGGACCACGACCGGCGTGCTGGCCGCGAAGCTGCTCGCCGATCCGGCTCGGCTGGCCACATCGCTCGAAACGGCGCTCCGCCGCCAAGCAGCGGGCGAAGACCCTTCCGAACGGCGGCTGCTCCTCGTGGTGGACCAGTTCGAGGAACTGTTCACCACCCGTTCCGACGAAGACGAGCGGCGCGCGTTCGTCCGGTCGCTGGCCGCCGCGAGCACCCACGGACGGCGCGCCGTCGCCCGCCGTGGTGGTCCTCGGCCTGCGCGCGGACTTCTACGCCCGCTGCATGGAATACCGCGAACTGGTGGCCACGCTCCGGGAGCGCCAGCTGCTGATGGAGACGATGGGCTCGGACGAGATCCGCGACGCGATCGAGAAACCGGCCGCCGAAGCCGGACTCGTCATCGAGGACAACCTGGCCGAGCTGCTGCTCCGGGAGACCGGGATCGACCGCGGGACATTTTCCGTCGGCACCCTGCCGCTGCTGTCCTTCGCTCTGGAACGCACCTGGGCGTACCGGGAAGAAAAGACCCTCACCATCTCCGGGTACCAGGTCGACGGCGGAGTCTGGAAAGCCGTCACCAAGGTGGCCGAGGAGGTGTACGAAGAAATGCGCGGCCGGCCAGGCGGAGACAAGGCGGTGCGCACGCTGCTGTTGCGCATGGTGCGCGTCGGTGAAGGCACCGAAGACACCCGCCGCCGAGCGGACGTGACCGCCCTGCTGTCCGGAAGCGCGAACCCGGCCGAGCAATTCGCGCTCGCCGCGTTCGCCGAGGTCCGCTTGATCACCGTGGAGGACGGCAGCGCCCAGATCGCGCACGAAGCCCTGATCCGGGAGTGGCCCCGGTTGCGGCAATGGATCGACGAGGACCGCAGCGGCCTGCTGACGCACCAGCAGCTCACCGAGGCCACCGCCGAATGGCACCGCACCGGCCGGCACACCAGCTTGCTCCACCGCGGCCCACGACTGACCGTGGCCCGCCAATGGTTCTCCACACCGGAGCGTGAAGCCGCCCTCACCCCGGGGGAACGCGAGTTCCTCACCGCCAGCGTCCGTGCGGACCGCCACCGACTCTGGGGGCGCGTCGCCGTCCTGCTCGTCGTGGCCCTGGCCGGCGGCGCGGTGGCGATCTGGCAGTACCGCACCGCGTCCGAGAGCGCGGCACAGATCGCGTCCCGGCAGATCGCGCTACGCGCCGACGCCCTGCGCGACGGCGACCCGGCCACCGCGTAACAACTGAGCCTTGCCGCCTACCGCATCGCGCCCACGTTGGAGGCACGCACCAGCCAGCTGGCCTCGTACACCACGCGCTTCCCGACCGTCCTGCCCGCTCACCGAGGGAGGGTGCTCAACCTTGCCTACACGCCGGACGGCCGCACCCTGGCCAGCTCCGGCACCGACAAGGCGATCCGGTTGTGGGACGTACGAGATCCCCACCACTCCCTCGTGCGGGCCGAGCTGTCCGTCGATGCCACTGCGGCCGTCGCCGTCGGTTCGGACGGCCGGCTGCCGGCCGCGCAGACCCAGTACTCGCTCTACCTGTGGGACATCACCGATCCCGGCCATCCCGTAACCCGGGCCCGGCTGGACAGCCCGTCGACACTGCCGCCAGGATCGTCGTGAGTCCGAACGGGCGGACGGTGGCGACCAGCGGCGCGTCGGGCGCGGTCCGGCTGTGGGACATCACCGACCCGGCATGTCCCACGACGGCGACTACGCTGCATTCGGGCGCCGACCAGGTGAACGCGTTGGCGTTCACTCCGACGGCCGCACGCTCGTCACCGGCAGCGCGGCCACCGGAGCGGGGCACGGCACCGCCACCGTTCGTGTGTGGGATCTCGCCGACCCCCACCGTCCCGCCCTGCTGTCCACCCGCTCGGCAGACTCGGCGCTGAGCCTGGCGTTCAGCCCGCGCGGCAATTTGCTCGTCGCTGCCGGTGCGCTCAACTCAGTGGCTGTGTGGGACACCACGAACGCACGGAATCCCACCGCCTGGACTGTCGAAAGCATTCAGCGCCGAGGGCAACTACAACTCATTGGCCTTCGCCCCGGACGGACACACCACCTTCCTCGCCGCCAAGTCGACCGGGACCATCGACCAGTGGGAGATCACCGACAGCACGGTCAGGGTTCACGACGTCCTGCCGAACACCCCTGCCGTCTACGCCGTCGCGATCGTCCCTGCCGGACTGGTGGCCAGCGGCGCCGAGGACGGCGCCGTCAGGTTGTGGACCACACCCGCGCCGGCGCCGCTGCCCGGACGCTTGGCCGACCGCCGTTTCGCCAACGTCGTCAGCACGGCATCCACGTCGGTCGTCTCCGGACGGGGTGAGTCGCCGCGATTCACCGCGCACCTCGGGCACCTACGTCTCCTCGGCCACCGACGGCCGGAGCCCGCTCGCGGTTCCGCCCGCGGCACCCGATGAGGGGTGCTCCACGACGGTGCCGGGCGAGTGGTCTGACCCGGCCGCCTCGTCGAGCCCGGCAACGGGCTGCGGAAATCATCAGTGAACACGGTCGGTGCCCCATCGAACCCTGCACTTCAGTTTGCCCATTGAGGAACTGCGGACAGCATAACTGAAGGATAGCATCGCGGGGGAAGCCTGCGCGTCACGTCCAGGCGTGACGACCAGAATGGGAGTTCTGCAATGAGCGTCGATACTTGGTCTGAACTCTTCCGCAAAGTCATATCAGACGAAGAACGATTTAAAGCTCTTCGCGAAAAGGATTTCGCGCAGAATCCTGGACAGTTGCTCGAAATATTCGTTCAAGTGGGGTACCGGTATCTACTCGAACAGGGAACGTATCCTACGTTCCGGCAAGTCGGCCAGCTGGTGGAGGACTACCTGCGTGCCGAGGTGTACATAGAACTGGGCGGCAGCCTGGTCGGGTTCCTGGACGAGCTCGACGCTGCGACAGAGAGTCTGCAAGAGTACATCGAGCTACGCATGAGGGCCGACCAGGCAAGCGCAGGAACCGGCGGCACCGCGCCAGACCGGCCGCAACCCAGCTGGAACGACCTTGCTTCGTACCTCGAGGCCAACGGGCCACGCTGGGACGGCAGGGAGGATTCGTGGTCGAACTTCACGGCGCAGCACAGCGCGGCGCATGGGGAGTTCGCAGCCTTGTTGCAGCAACTCATAGCTGCCACGCTGGATTATCGCGTTGGCCTCTTCGGGCGCTATAGGCTGCTCAAGCAGGAGCCGCCGAAATCGGCGCGAGAACGGCCGCGGAACCCCCAAAAGCCCATCGCGCGGCCCGCCGGGGTGGACGAATCGCGCGACACAGCTCTCGCGGTGTACGCCGCCTGCGCCGAGAACAACCTTGAGAAACATCTCGAGTTGAAGGACATCGGCTCCGGAGAGAAGTTCCTTGAAAAGATCCTCGGCGTTGACTACGCGGAGTTCCAAGCGGAGCTGGACAGAATCCAGGAGCTGCTCGTGGAGCTGACAAGTGGAACGGAGGCCAACTCATGAGTAGTCCAGCAGGAGAAAACGACAAGAAAATTTTCGAGATGAAGGGTGGCGAGAGTGCTCCGACAATCAAGAAAAGGTCTCAGCGAAGGCCTGGGGGCAAGGAACTCACCAATGTCGTCATCGAGCCGGCGTCTGAGATCAGGATCGAAGACGTGCGCAGCAAGGCAAGGAATCCGGCGTTCAGCAAGACCAGGGCTGCCGAGAATCGCGGACACCACGTTGTCGAGAATCGCGGACTCGACGTAGAGTCACTCGACTTCTTTGAAGTGGATATCAAGGAATATAAGCTCGAAAAATTAAAGCCACTTGCCGAAGATGCGGTCAGAACTCTCAATGCCGATGAAAACATAACATTCGATTATCAGGAAGTCGCGCGAAACGCCATCGCAAACGCGCAGGATCGCTGGAAACTCGACAGCACGGAAACGCGGATCGCGTTGTGCCTGCTCTACATGGACATGGTTTTGTACTCGAAGGAGCTGCGAAGGGAGTCCTGGAATGCGGACGTCAACCTGGCGAAACACGCCGACATAGAACCGCGTGTCGGGCAGCGTGAACCTGAAACCAACGCCAAATACCGGATCGTGGGTGGCGTCCTCATTGCGCTGCAGGGTTTCTTCTTGAGCTACGGTCAATTCGTGGCGGCGATCGGCTGGGCGACCAACGCGGAACGGTTGGATGACTTGTACAACGTGTACTACGGCGGTGGGTCGGCCAACGGCACCAGCTTCACCGATATTGCGCCGCAGCCGACAGACGACGGCACCATCGCCCGGACCCAGGGTCTCGCGGGGCAAAACTACTTGGCGGCCGCCGCGCAGCTGGTCGCGGTTGTCGGGGGCCTGGCGATGGCTATCGAAGGAACGGTCCGGTATTGCCAACGCGTGCCTGCCCTCGAGCGGAAGCAAGGCGAGTACATCCAGGCGCAGGCGCCCACGATGGCGAAGGTGAAAGTGCTCGACGACCAACTGATCGAACTGGCGAAGATCGTCCAGGAAAGGCGAAGCGAGTATGGCAGCACAATTGATCCCGCCAAGGTCAAAGAACTCGAGGGCAGGATCGCGCTGCTCGAGGCGAAGCACGAGGTCCTCAGCGAATGGCTCAAGCAGTTTCAGGCTGAAGGGGTGAAGCTCGGCCGAGCGCTCAAGAAAGACCTGAAAGCGGCGGCGGGTGGCCTCCTCGAGCAATCCGACGATGACGACGTCACGAGCGTCTGATGAGCGTGATCGGCCGCTTCGAGACCCGACGCCCTCAGCGCCGGCCGGGTCGCTGACGACACACCGCCTTGACTGGCGCGCACCGGCCAGTATGGCGACCTCTTCGCGCCGCAGTCCCTTGAACGGGTGGTTGCCGCCGCCACGGGTTCCCCCTGGCCCGCCCCGGCAGGCCACACCCGCGGCGACTTGCTGAGCGCCGCCGGCGGCCAGCGACATGCTGAAAATGTGGTCGCCGGGGCGGACGTGGCGCCGCAGCAAGGCGAACCCGTCGTCGAGCATTGCCGAGACATCGTGCGCGCTGTGATACGCCCTCCGCCAGTTCGCGTCTCCGGGACGACGAAGCCGCCCAAGTGCGGACTGGTAGTCCGCTGCGAATCGGGTGGCGCGGCGACGACGTCCTGGCGGGTTGCGCTGATGCCCGGCGCCGCGCGTCTTTCCCGGCGATCCGGCCGCGGCCGTCTCCGCCGTCCAGCGGGACAGCTCGGGCTTCGGGACCGCCACCAGCACCAGCGGGACGACGATGAACGCAGCGAGGTGGTGCCACCCCCATCAGGAAAAGGTTCGCCTTGTCGTCGGCCGGCAGGCCGAGCAGGAGAGCATCGCGTATGTCGTCGTGCTCGGCGAATATCCTGATGGCCGTCCGGAATTGCCGAGCATCCTCGCAGGCCAGGGTCAACTGAACCGGGGCGGTCCCGGCTGCGTGCGGCCCGCCGGGGGAGTGGCCGCCGATACCCGGTGCGATCTCCTCGTCATCGTGTGGTCGAGGCGGATCATGGCGATCGCGGTACGTCGAGATTGTCCATGCGACAGCGGTCGATCCCGATCATCAGCTCGCGTCGTACGGTGAGCCAGCTGTGGACCACGGTATTGCCGCTGATCGCCCTGCCGGTCCCGCGCAAGGTGGCAATCCACCGCGTCGTCCACGCCGATCCGGCGGCGATGAACAACTCGGCCGTCTGGCACAGGCTCTCCCGCTCGCGAGGGTTCGCCCGCAGATCCGCGAAACCGGGCAGCACATCCAGCAAGGTTCGGGAAAGGCCGGCGATCGAGTCGATCACGCTGTGTGGATCCGGATGCCGCTGGTCGTGGGCGACCGATTCCCCGGCTGTGCCGGTCGCGGTGGCTTCCGCGGCGAACACGAGGATCTCGGCGTTGATTTCGTCGACAACCGCGTGCAGCAGCGCGTGCCCCTGCAGACCGCTCGCCGCGATCGTGTCGAGGAGCCGGCTCAGGGGACTGGGCAGTCCGTCAGGACTGTCCTCAACCGGATCGAGGGGCAGCACAGTTCCCACCGCTTCGCCGCCGAGGGTCGTCGCCGGCCGCCCCCTTGGCGGAATCCATGTCCCGGACCACGTGGAATACATCGGCCGCCTTTCGCGGTGACGTTGTGAACCTGCCGCTCGTGGTCCGGAATGTCATGGCAGGACCTTCGCTGAGAATGACGCGGACGGTGTGCAGCGTGCGGAACCGCCACCGGGGGTGACACAGTTCACCGCGACGACAACCGGCTCGCCGGCGTTCACCTGAAGGGTGTTGGTGAACGAGTACGGGGTGTCGGTCAGGTCGGCGAGCCCGATTTCGAGCAGCACCTTGTCCCCGATCGCGATCCGCATGAACCCCTTGTCGCCCCGCGGGTTCTGCAGGAACATGTCGCTGATCTGCATTTTCTTGTTGTTCGGTGCGGTGTAGGTGAACCGGCGGTACGACCCGTCGGTCGTCGGATCGGCGAAGGTCGCGATGCGGAAGTCCAGCGGAGTGGGCTGCGGGACCGATGTCGTCGCCGTTGCCGCCTGTGCCGAGCTGAGGTCGGCATGGGCCTTGTCCGCCGCGCCCCCGGCCTGCGCGGCCGCCGAGCTGGCCGCTGCTGCGGCCTTGCTGGCCTCGTCGACCTTTCCCTCCACCTGTTGCGACGCGATCGTCCGGATGTTCGGTGCGACCACCGCGAACCACAAGGCGGTCAACGCCAGCGCCAGCACCGTCAACAGGATCAACGCCGGCATGACCCAGGACGGCATGAGACGGTCCTGGACCATGGTGCCCTTGACCACGAGTTCAGGGGCCGGTTCCCAGTCCTGCGGCTCCTCGTTGACCCGGAATTCGAAGCCATGGGTACGCGGATCACCTCGCAGGAACCGATCGAACGGCTTGACCCGGACCTTCAGCAGTGCCACCGTTCCCGGCTGAAGCGTGAAGTATTCCCGGTCGAGCCGAATATCGAGTTGATCGTCCTCCGGATCGACGGCCAGCACGTCAACGCGAGCGGGGGCATTGCCGGAGTTCTCGACGGCGAGCTTGTAGGTCGCCTTGCGTCGACCGCGTCGCTTGGCAGGTAACAGTTCCGCGTCGAGGTCGCTGAATGGCTCGACCTCGACGTGCCCTTCCTCCACCGAGGCGCTGTCCGGCTCCTCGCGCGAGCCCACCCGGACCCCGAACGGGTAAGATCCGGCGCGAACGTCCGGGCCTCTCGGCGGGCTGAAGCTCACGGTGACCGTCGCCTCACTCCCAGGCAGCAGGTTCACCGTGGCCGGTTCCACCGTGGCCCAAGGCGCAGCGGGGCCGACCACGTCGATCGAGAGCTGGTCGACGACGCCGCTGACATTGCGCACTTGGATATCGCAGGTGACTTCCTCGCCCGCCGCGACGGACAGCGTGGGATCACCCAGCAGAGTCGAGACATTCATGGTGATACCGTCCGCCACGCAGCTGCCGCTCCGGGAGACGCTTTCGGATAGGCTTTCGCGCACTTCTGGCCGGCCACGCGCTGCGCGGAAGACTGGCCCTCCGTCCTGGCCGGCCCGGCGGCGCGCGAGGATGCTCGATTCGTGCTGCACCACATCGATGCCCTGCTCGGCTCAGTCGTCAGAGGCTGCCTGCCGCGTGAGGTCGGCGTACGGTTCGACGCACCCGCGAAGAACTGGCCCGAGGACCTCGCGCTCCCGGTCGTCGACCTGTTCCCCTACCGCATCGCGGAGGACATCGAGGGCCGGGCGGCGGCCTGGAGCGACGAAATCGACGAACGCGGCCGCATCGTCGCGCGAGTCCTGCCCGCGCGCCGTTACCGCGTGGCCTACCTGCTGACCGTCTGGGCCGACGACACCGTCGAGGAACACCGACTGATCGGCCACGCACTGCGCGGGATCGCCCGGGTCGGCGTCCCGGACCGGCCGGCCGGGGACGTCGACGAGTTCCTCGACCGCGAGTCGCCGATCACTATGGACGTGGCCAACCCCGGCCTGCCCTCCGTCCCGCTCGACGTGTGGACCGCGCTCGGCATCGCGCCGCGGGCTCACCTCGACATCGTGGTGACCGCCACCCTGGCCCGCGAGGTGCTCGCCCCCCTGGCGGCGCCCCCTTCGGAGGTGGCCCTCGGTGCCTCGGCGCGCGGAGTTCCCGTGCCGCCACCGGCTCAGGGTGTCCCCGAGCCGCCCCGCCGCAGGATCAAGGAGTGACCGATGGCCAAACCCGCGGCCAAGATGGGCGACCAGGTCGTCGCGACGGACACCCACATCGTGATGGTGCCCTCGCCGGGCGGTCCGGTGCCGACTCCGATTCAGCTGCCCTTCGCCGGCAAGATCACCGGGCAGTGCAGCACGAACGTGCTGATCGCCGGCAAGGGCGCGGCGGTGGCGGGCTCGACCGCCGTCAACGTCCCGCCACACGTGCCGCCCGGTGGCACCTTCCAGAAACCGCCGGACAACCGCGGGACCGTGCTGGGCGGCAGCCCCACAGTGCTGATCAACGGCAAGCCGGCGGCTCGCGTCGGTGACAAGGTGACGACCTGCAACGACCCGGCTCCCTTGCCGAAGGGCGTCATCGTAGGCGGTGGGACCGTCCTCATCGGCCCGTGACCGCGCGCGTCAACCTCGCACGACGACGTGGTGGGCCACGTGCGCCGGCTTCGCCCACTCGACCAGCTCCCGCACGGCCGACACCTCTTCCGGAGAGAGGTCGGCGGACACCTCGATCACCAGCCGCCGCGGTGGCTGGTGATCGGTGTCGTCCGTCGGTGACTGGGACCACGTGACGCCACCCGCGTCGTGCAGGCGCGCCCGCCCGTCGGTGAGCATGTCGAGCTGCCACTGCAACCCGTACGCGGTCCCACGGACACGGTGGAGCTCGGCGGCGTGGGCCACTGTCGACCGCTGTCGGTCCAGCGGCCAGTTCTCGTCGAGTTCGACGCCCGTCCACGCGGCGAGCAGCTCCAGGAAGTCCGCCGGCGCCGACATGGGGTCGAGGTAGGCGACCAGGCAGTCCAGTGACGCCAGAGCCGGGGCGAGCACGTCGTCGAGCCCGGCGACCCATCGCCGGATGCCTTCGTCCTCCTGGAACACCGCCGGCAGGAACTCGACGATCGGGTGCGGACTGCGCAGCCCGTCAACGGCGCCCCTCATCCGCCCACCCCGAAGAACTCGATCTCGGTGATGTCCACGTCGGTCGCATCCTTGTTCTCATAGGCCGAGAGCACCTGCACCTTGACCGTCTGCGCCGCGAAAGCGTTGCTCAACGTGACCTCTTGCGGCTCCGCGGTGTCCTTCAGCGTGACCGTGTCCGACTTCTCGTTGGAGTAGACGAACAGGACGATGGACGGTCTGTCGTGCCCGGCGAAGTCGTCGTGCGCACCGCTGGTGATGATCACCTTGGCCAAGGCGATCGTCTTGCCGAAGTCCACTGTGACGGCCGGCTGGCGCTGGTTCTTCGCCCACGGCGCCGCCCAGCTGCTGTCCCGGAAACCGTCGAACGCGTCCTTGGCCGGGTGGCCCGGCAACTGGGTGTCCGTGTCACCGATCGACACTGGCCGGACCGGGCTGAGAGTCTCGTTGCTGATCCACCGTGACACCGTTTCCTTGCCGCCGGAGACCTTGGCCACCACGTAGGTGCGCAGTGGGGGGTAGACGGCGACGAGCACGCCGCACAGGAAAACCGCCACCCACAAGTAGCGGCGTACCATCACCAAGGCCTTGCGGTTCGCCCGCCGTCGCCCACCTGCGGCAGTCGCGGTGGGGCGCTTGGCCGCCTTCACGGTGCGTGGTCCGCGGCGCGGCTTCAACCGCTGCCACCAGTGCGGCTTCACCGGCGTGATGTCGGCGAGCGACGTGCCGCAGCGGCTGCAGAACTTCCGGGTGCGGGGGTTGCCTTCGCCGCATTCGCCGCAGACGAGGTCACCTGGGCGGATTTCCCGGGTCGAAGGTACCTTCCGGGCCTTCGACCGTGCCTTGGCCTCCTGCGGAAGGACCTCCTCGACCTCGTCCGGGTCCGATTCAATCGGCGCGAGGAGGTCGATGCCGTGATCACGGGGCGGCCAGTCGTCGTCCTCCGGCTCGAGCGGCGCGGTCACAGGCCGCGGGGCGGGGTCGCTCCAGGACCTCCCATGTTCCAGCAACGCCGCGCCGCGGTCATCGGAGTCGTCGTCCTCGTCGCCCGAAAGCTCGGGATCATCCGGAGAAAGCTTCTCTTCGAGGGAGAACTCGTCGCCGAAGTCCAGCTCACCGAAGTCGTCGTCCTTCTGTTTTCCGCCGATGCCCTCGTCGTCGAAGTCATCGTCAAAGGCGCCGTCCTCGCTGTCCTCCGTCCGCCCGTTCCCGGCCTTCGGACCGAACATGAGATCCTCGTCCTCGTCGAACCCGAGCGTCTTCCCGCCCCCCGGCGACGAACCTGGCGGCGACGAAGGAAGCTTCGGCAGGCCACCGCCGGCACCGGAGAACGACGGTAGATCGTCATCGTCATCGTCATCGTCACCGGGCAGCGGGGGCAGGCCGGGCAGCGGGGGCAGGCCGCCGCCTCCGCCGCCAGGCAGCGGAGGGAGGCCGGGAAGTGGGGGCAGGCCGCCACCGCCGCCCGGAAGGGGCGGCAGGCCGGGCAGGGGAGGTAGACCGGGTGGCTTGGGCCCTCCCGGCAACGGTGGCAAGCCGCCCCCGCCGCCGGGCAGTGGCGGAAGCCCGCCGCCGAAGCCGCCGCCCAGCCCGCCGCCGAAGCCGCCCCCGAAGCCACCGCCTCCCGCTGCCGGAGTTGCCTTGGGGCGGCCCACCTGGACCTTGCCGTTGACGGTGGTCAAGTTCTCCACGACCCGTTCCGTGAACCGCTTCAGGAGGCCAGGGCGCTCCTCGACCGCTGCGGCCTCGAGTTCCGGCTCGCCCGTCTCGACCGGCTGCACCTTTTCCCCGGTCCACTCCAAAAACGCTCCGCAGGAACCGCAGAAACTGTCCTTCTCGCGGTTCCGGGCACCGCACTCACGGCAGACGATCATCGGATTCGCTCCCTGTCCCCGCGCTCAGCGGGTTTCCACACGAACTTGATGGTCGAACGAGAACACGAGGCTGTTCGGCTCCAGTTCGATCTTCGACGTTTCCGTGCCCCGCTGACCCGTCACCGGGTTCGCGGTGAACAACCGCACATCCTCGACCGCGTCGACGCCGGGGACCCGCTGTAGCACGGTGTGGACCTCACCCGCCCGCACTGCACGACCGAACGGCCACCCTCGGCCGTCCGGGCCTCCGCCGGGCAACGGGCTCAAGTACTCGCCCAGCGCCTTCAGGGCGTCGGCCCGGACCCGGGACGCCTTCGCGCGAGGCAGCGCGAGTACGCGGGCGACCACGGTGACGCCTCGGTAGCGCGGCGGTTCCACCGAGACCCGGGTGCCGATCAGCCGGACCCGATCCAGGTGCTCGGCCAGGCGCGTAAGCAACTGCGGTGACGGTACGAGGTCACCCAGGCTCACCTGATCACCCGAAGTGGATACGGTCGGTACTACGAGCACCTTCACCGTGCCCGTCGGCACGCCCGCGTCGTCGGCCGTGATGCACCGGACCCTGGCCGCTTCCGGCACCGCCTGGCGGGCGAGCACCTCGTAGTCCTCGGCCGTGACCGCACGACTTCGCGTGCGCAGCGTGAGCGCGCCGCGGTCACGTGCCTGGTCGAGCGTCTCGGCGTCGACGCCACCGTGCGCGGACCGCGCGTTCTCGACCTTGGACACGAACGGGATGGAAGATTTCAGCGTCGTGATCGTTCCCGCGCCGACGTTGCCGTCCGCTCCGCCGCCGACCGCGTACTGCGCCACCCGCACCAGCGCGCCGTGTTCGGGCACGGCACCGTACTGGCGCAGGCCTCCCTCCGGCAAGCGAACTACCGGCCCGAAGGTGATCTCCCCGGTGTAGCCGTCCAGCACGAAATGCCGGTCTTCGGGAGAGCTGCCCGCGAAGTGCTCGACCCGCGTCCAGGTTTGCCAACCGTCCTCGGAACTGGTTTCCACGACGGGCTCCGCCACACCGGGGAGTACGGGGTACGAGTCCAGCTGGAAGACCTGGCCGGCGATGCCCTCCGCCGTGCCGACGGTCTCGTTGTAGAGCACCTCGGCGTTGACCACCTCACCGGTCACACCGACGGTGCAGGCCTCCAGCCCTTCGATCAGCGGCGACGCGCTGAACCCCGGCTGCCCCTCGTCCGGCTCGACCACCCGCACCCGTAGCCAGGCGCCCCGCTCACCGTCGATCAGGCTGACTGCGTGATCGGCAGGCACGTCGAGCACGACGCCGCCGGCCGCGTTGAGCCCTCCGGTCTCGTCGCGCAGGAGCCCGCACGGAACCCATTCCTCGCCGTTGTGCGCTTCCCACACCAGAGGCGGATTGTCGGGATCAACTCCGATGCCCTCGATCCGGCTGTCGATCTCCAGCCGCACGGCGCAGCGGGGGACGGGCTGGTCCAGCGCGATGAGCAGGACGTCCCCGACCGCCGGCACCTCGGAGAACGCGGCGAACGCCACACCCGCCGCCAGCTGCCCGGTGCGGTCCTCGCTGCTCTCCGCGGCCGCCGGACGCGTGCGGACCTCGGTCCGTTCGCACGGCAAGGCGTCGAGGTCCGCCACCGTGGTGAAGATCACGCTGTCCACTGTCTCCGTGCGGAGCGTGCCGGCCTCGGTGCCCGTGGGGATCGTCAACGTCGCCTGCGCTGGAGCCGACAGCCAGAATGTCACCTCGGTGCGCGCCGCGGTCGGTGGGAACAACCGAACCCCGATCAGGTCGAGGAACTTGATGTGCAGCCGCTCCGGCACCCGGTTGAGCCGGTACAGCAGCTGGTCCACCATGAACGCGAAGGTCTCGATCATCGTGACACCGGGGTCCGACACGTTGTGGTCGGTCCACTCGGGACAGTTGCGCTGGATGATCCGCTTGGCGTCGTGGACAAGGTCCTCGAACCGCCGGTCGTCCAGGTTCGGTGCGGGAAGTGCCATCGGTCACTCGCCTTCCGGAATGGTGTAGAAGGGGAAGACGAGGTTGCGCTCGTCGCTGGTGCTGCGCACGGTGTAGGAGATGTCGATGTACAGCAGGCTCGGCTTCCCCACCGCGGGGTAGACGGCCACGTCGTCGATCTCGACGCGGGACTCCCACTGCTCGAGCGCCCGCCGCACCTCGGCGGCCAAGGCCGTCGCGTTGTCCAGCGTCGCGGGCTCGAACACGTAGTCCCGCAGGTATGAGCCGAACTCGGGTCGCATCGGCCGTTCCCCCGGGTAGGTGGTGAGAATCAGCCGCATGGCCTGCTCCAGCCGCTGGATCCCGGAGGCGAGGTCGACCGTCCCACTGGGCGTGAACGCGAGCGGGAATTGCCAGCCGGCGCCGATGAAATCGGTCGACACCACAGCCTCCTAGTTCAACTTGATGGGGTTGCCCTTGATCTGGACCACGCCGCTGCTCTCGAGCTCGATCCCGGCCTTCGCCTTGACGTTGAGCTGCGCGCCCGCGTCGATGTTGACCGTGCCGCCCTTGCCGGTGCGGATGTCGATCGTCCCCTGGTCCCCGCACTCGATCGTCAGCTTGCCCGGCGGAGCCGGTTTTCCGTCCGGTTTGGGGACGCAGCGCAAGGTCACCGTGCCCTTCACCTTGTCCACCACGAGCGCCAGGTCAGCGTTCTTGGTGCCCAGCACGAAATCGCACGCGATGGTCCTGGGCCGCCTGCCCGGCGTGACCTCGTCGTGGAACGCCAACCTGCTTCCGGCGGGCGTGCTGATTCCCCGCCACACCACCGAGGCGGCCTGGCCCGACTTCTTCACCGGCTCGCCGCCCAGCCCGTTGACGCTCTGGTCGGTGTAGAGACCGCTGATGACGTACGGCCGCCGTGGATCGCCGAACTCGAACCCCACCAGGACCTGGTCGCCGACCTGAGGGACCAGGCGGATCCCGCTCGACGGCCCGGCACCCGGCTGCGCGACCACGGCCCAATCGCTCTCGAAGTCGGGCGCGAGCCAGGGGAGCGCGACGCGGACGCGGCCGAGATTCTCCGGATCGCCGATGTTGCTGACGATGCCGCACGCCACGCCGGGGATCCGCGGCGTGGCATCGACGCCGCCACCGTTGTTGAGGCCCAGCAGAGACCGCTCGTGCCGGCCCGACACCTCGAACCTCGTGACGTAGCCGGTCGTCTGGTACAAGTGCGTCGACCGGGTGATCACCCATCGACCGGAAAAGGTCGCCCCGACACCACTGATGTCGAGGGTGGCGCCCGAGCGCAGCCGCGGATCACCCACGGTCTCCCCCTCGGCCTCGGCCACCGTGCTGCCCACGTGCTCGGCGAGCCCGGCCGCGTACTCCTGCGCGGTGCGGACGTCGCCCGCCGGGACCGTCGCCACGACGAATCCGTTGGCCAACGGGCTCGGGCCCGCCTTGGCCAACGCCGGCGCGGGCTTGGACTTCTTCGGCGGAGCCGCGGGCTTGAACGTGTTCGCGACCTTGACGGGATCGGCGTCGGGCACGGAGACCGATGCCGCGGCCGTGGCCACCACCGAGCTCTCCGTGGTCGCCTTGGCCGGGTTCCACACCCGCACCTCGGTGCTCGGGGTGAGGTTGCCGGCAGTGATCCGCGGGCGGAACGAGCGCAGAGTACCCGGATAGCTCATCGCGACCGGGCGAGCCCGCTTCGCCTGCACCGCGCGGGTGAAGAAGAACTGGCCGTCTCGTACGCCGACGTCGTAGCCCAGCGCTGTGGCACGGTCGCGCAGGAAGTCCCAGTCCGTCTGGTTGACCTGACCGACGTGCGGATGGGTCGCCCGGGTCTGGTCGATCCGGCCGATCTTGAGCTTGTGCTCACTCGCGATCCGGCGTGCGATGTCGGAGTCCTTGCAGTTGACGAACGTCCGGTTGCGGCGCGCGCGTTGCAGGCGGTGGTCTGTGGTGTAACCGCGCACGACCGTCCGGGCCACGTCGTCGAACGCACCCTCCAGTGCGGTGACCTCTCCGGTGATGAGCTCCACGGCGTCGGCAGACGCGGCCGACGCCGACGAAATCGTCACCAGGGAGCCGATGGCCAGCCCGGCGTCGGACAACGCCGAGCCGTCGTTGTCGAGGAACGTGATTTCGAACATGTCCGGCCGGTGCGCGTGGGTGTCCACCACGACGTGTTCGAGCCGGTCGGCGGCGTCGGGCGGCAGCGGCCGGCCGCGCACCGACACAGCGGGCGTCACCCGGAGCAGGACCGGTTCGGAGGTGGTCGGCGCGGCGGTCATCGTCGGGCACCCGGCAACAGGCCGACGCGGGTGCCGGGTCGTAGCCGGAGCGGGTCGTCCACGTTGTTGTCCTTGGCGATTCCCCGCCAGGCGTTCGGGTCCCCCTGGGTCGATGTCGCCAGTTGTGGCAGGTTCTCCTGACCCGTCAGGACGTGCGCCGAGTTCCCGGCGTCACCGCGTGACCCGGGGTTTTGAGCTGGCTTCCAGGGGGTTTTCTCCGGTTGCACGACAAAGGTCAACGTCACCAGTGCGCGCGTGGGCACTCCGGTCGAGGCGAACCTGGTGTAGCTCACCCTGACCTGTTTCAACTGCGCCTTCTTGTTCAAGAGCCAGCCATTCCCGGAGCCCATTGTGAGGCTCAGGATCTTCGGTTCGAAGACCGTGCCCTCTTTCGTCTGCGTTTTCCCCGCCGCTTCCATCCACGCCCACAAAAGATCCACTTTGGACTTGATCGCGGTCGCGCCCTCGATCTGAAGGTCGCTGAACGAGATGTTCAGCTTGTCGTCCTCACGAAACGAGTCTTGACTGTTCTTGACCTCAAGGAGCTTTCCGTCCTGCCTGCTCGCCGTACGGTCCAGGTTCAGCCGCGTCGGGCTGTACTGGAAGACGAGTTCCTCGGGCGTGCCGGCCTTCGGGTGGTAGGCGAGCTTCAGCTTCCCCTGGCCCGCGGTGGCGGCAGCGGCGGGTCCGGTGCTCGCCGGGGTGGGGCTGCCGGCCTGGAGAAACCCGCGATGGGCCAGAACGAGCCTTTCGATCGCGACGTCACTGCTCTTGCTGCTCAGCGTGGGGCCGCTCCACGAAACGGGAACGGCGTTCTTCAACACCCATACATCGACGGCGTTCTCGCTCCTTGCGGCGTCCGAATCGCCTGCCAGAGAGGTATACAGCGTAATGGTCACGGCGTTGCCCTGGAATCCCGTAGCGTTCGCACTCGGGTCGATGAGCGCCGCTCCGCCGTCCATTCCGCCGATCCACCTCCGCGCGACGTCCTCCAGCCACACCCGCACGCTGCCGGAATCGCCGACCTTCATCGCTCGTTCGAGGGTGAGCTGGGGATACTCGATCGACGTCGGCACGTAGTAAGGCGCGTCGTATTCGCCGCCCGACCACACCTTGTCCTGGCCGAAGTTGACGCCGAGACCGCTGCAGCCGGACCATTCTCCCAGGCTCTTCTTTTCGTTGCCGCGCTCAGCGACCTCGACCTTGAACCACATCGAGAGCCCGAAACGTTCGACCTGACCCACCCCACCGAGGCTCGGTGCGCCCTTGAGGACGTTGAGCGGCGTGTTGGTCAGAACTTGTGTCAATGCGGTCGTCATCAGACGCTCCCCTCATCGTTGAGGAATCCGGAGTGGGCGAGATCGAGAGTTTCCAACGCGGGCTTCGCTCCGCCGGAGTTGAACTCCCCGATGGTCCAGCCGACCGGGAAGAACTGCTTCAGCTCCCACTCGACCACCTTCATCCCGACGAAGTCGACCATCTGGATCGAGCCGGACAGCAGTTCGCGCTTCTTGGATGTCTGCGTCAGCCAGTCCTTCACCGTGTCGGAGTCCGCGCATGCCGCCCGTTCGAGCTTGATGTTGGAGTACGTCCGGTGCCCCGGGATGATGAACTCGTTGTTGTTCTCGCCCGGCCGGTAGGTGGTCTTGGCCCACGTCACGCCGAGCCCGGAGACGCGACTCCAGCTGCCGAGGTCGAAGGCGCTCTTGTCGATGTGGACGACGAAGCGGTGGGACATCCCCGGTTGGTCCAGCAAAAAGTTCCTGAGCATGCTTCCCAGGCCGCCAAGGCTCGCCATCATGTTCTCCTCACCTGCTGTCCGCGAGCACACCGGCCCGCTCGCGGTCGACGATCAGTTCCGCGCGCAGGCGCGAGCGGATGTGGTGGTACAGCCGGCCGGCCAGCTCGTCCAGGGGGACCGTGGTGGTGGCGTCCCGCTCCCTCGACCCGGCCCTCAGGTCCGCGACGACAGCTCGGAGGTCGGCGATCTCCTGGAACGCGCGCGCGACACCATCCGTCCGGGCCTCGGTGCTCGCCGTCAGCACGATGGGTGCCATATCCGATGTCTCGCGGGTGGCCGGCGGCTGCTCGGGCGCGGGCGGCGGATTGTCGGAGAATCCGCTGTCCAGCGTCCACGACGCGGGCGGGGGTTGCTCCGTCGCGGGGGGAGGTGGTGCCTCGGCCGTGGTGATGGGCTGCGCGCGCTGGAGGATGTCGGCGATGTCCGCTTCGCTGAGCGGTCGCGTCTCCGGGGGCGGTGTTCCCGGTGTCGGACGGTGGAGCAGGCTCAAGGGACGGGGACCGGCTCCCTCGATCCACCGCTCGACCGATTCGGCGACCTGCTCCAGGTCCTGTCCCGCGGTGGACTGCTCGGCCGGTGCGGACCGGCCGAGCACCCTCTGCTGCACGGCGTGCGCCAGCTCGTGTCCGAGCAACGCCTTGGCGCGAGGCTGGTCCAGGTCGCCCGCCTCATCCGGCACGAAGACCCGGCCACTGCGGGTGTATGCGCGAGCGCCCAGAGCCACGGCCTCCCGGGACACCGCACGCCCCCGGTGGACCGGCACGAGGCTGACGTCGACGCCGAGTTCCTGTTGGAACAGGTTCACCACGGTCATCGGCACCGGCACGGTCGACCAATCGTCCCGTGCTTCGTCCGCTTCGGAGGGTGGCGGGGGAAGCTCCGTGCCGGTCAGCACGGCGCGGTACGCCGGCTCTGTCACCGTGGCGATCGGGGACCCGGCCGGTGCCGAGATGACATTCGGCACCGGCCGGGTAGGACGCGGTTCCACGGGGGACGAAACGGGCTCAGACGTTGTCCCCAGAGAACCGCGGGTCTGCGGGTGCACCAGCGGGGGAGTGGAAGTCGTGGAAGGGTCGGCTTGCCCGGGCGAGTTCGGCATCGTGGCGATACTCGTGCGACTGACCTCCGGCCGGGCCGGCGGCGACTTCTCCGGCTGGTCGTCCTCCGCCGCGTCCTGCTCGTCGGTTTCGGCGACGTCCTCCGTTCGCGGCACCGGTCGACGCGCCCGCGATCGTGCTTGCGGGCCCACGAGCCGGCGTTGGCCTGCCGGCGGCGTCGCGGCCGCCGGCGGCCGGGTGTCACCCTGTTGCTCCACGACGACCGGCGGTGCGAAGAGCGGGGCTTGGCGCACGACCGGGGGGCGCGGCGGCACTACCTGCGGCGGTCGTGGCTCGACGTCACCGTGCTCGGCCGCCCGCTCCGCGGTTTCGTCTTCGCCCTGCTCGGCCAGGGCGTCGTCGGGCGTGGGCGCGGAGCCGTCCGGTCGAATCCGCGCGGGGGCCGGGGGAGACGCCGGACGGCGGCCGGGGTCAACTGCGCCGTCCGACGGCTCCTTTTCCGGCGGGGGACCGGGGAGGATCCCCACACCCATCCGCCGGCTCTGACCCAGGTTCGGGCGCAGAGCGCGAGCGGACGTCGTACGCTCGGGAGCTTTCGGCGCGTCGGGCACGTCGGCCGGCGGCGGCATGGGAACCGACGACGACGTACCGACGCCGACGCCCAGCGCGGCCAAGGCGTTCTCGATGCCCATCTGCTCGTACTGGGCCGTGAGGCGCTCGAACTCGGTGACACTGCGGAACGGCGTGGCCGGCTCGACCGGCGACGACACGAACTCCTCCGTGGCCTCCACGAGAGATCGCTTGGGAGCACGTATCCGCACCACCGCGGCGGGCCGCGGCGGCTGCTCGGGCTCGTCGTCCGGCTCCTCAGCGGGAGGGAGCGGTCGTGGCGGGCGCGGGAGCCGGGGCATCGGCGCCTCCATGTCCACCGGAGCCGGCACGGCCCGCTGCGCGATAGTGGTCCCGGCCGGATCACCGTCTTCGATATCCCAGGCGACCGGCCGCGCGGCCGGCGTCACCACGCCGGACACCTTGCCGGCGGGCAGGACAGGCGTCGGGCGGTGGCGCAGGACCGGCAAGGGGCGCACCAGCCGGCGGACACCGGCCACCGAGGGCAGCCGCAACACGGGAACGAGCGCGGGCGGGGTGAGGCTGACCACCGGGTGCAGCGGCCCGACGACGCGCCAAGCCCGCGCCGGAGCGGCGACTCGCGGGGCCGCCGCCACCCGCGGGGCGGCGGCGGACATCCGGCGCTTCCAGAATGTCCACCTCATCGGAGTCTCCAGTCGTTGTCGGCAATGAATCAGGTGGCCGGCTAGTCACCGGCGAAGTGACTGTGGATCTTGGACACCTCGTCGATGACGGTGGCGCGGGAGAGGTGGTCCAGATCGACCAGCTCGCTCAGCGGCCAGTGCAGGTAGTAGCCCAGGTACGCGATCTCCTCCCACAGACGGGGGAGTGCGTACCTCAGAGTTCCCCCGTGGCATCACCGGCGATGTCCACGGCGAACTCGTGACCACAGGCCGGGCAGGCCACATCCGCCTCGGTGTGCCCCTCCTGATTGATCCTCCGGTACAGGTTCTGCAGGAACGCCAGATCCGAGGCGAACAACCCCTCGACGACGAGGGTGTCCACTGTGGGCAGCGAACCGAGCCGCACGATGGTGCGCTCCAGCAGCAGCACCGTCAGGTAGGCCGGGTTCTGCCTGACCCGCGGGTCGGTCTGGGTCGAGATCTCGTCGCGGGCCGTCGCGAGGCGCATGGCCCCTTCCCGGTGCACCACACCGTTCTCGTCCACGAACCCACGGGGCAGCGCGAACGGGTATTCCGTCCGCAGGCCGCCGGCCGCATCCGTCGGGGACGGCACGATGCCGTTTGCGATTGACACGGGACTATCGCCTCCAATCGTCGTCAAGGGTCACAGCGAAGGGGTCACGCCGGCGGCGGAACCTTGATTTCCTCGCAGGTGATGCGGATCTCGATCATCGCCACCTGGTTGTCGCCGGCGCGCATCGACGTGACGGTGAGCTCCGAACACCATGCGTTGTGGAGGGTGTAGACGATCGACTGACTGCCGGAGGCATCGAGCACGGTCAGCGTGCCGTCACCCCGCCCCTTGGGGTCGCCGACCCTCGCCAGCGCATGCCAGCCCAGCAGCTTGGCGTTGCCGTCCGCGTCCAGCGCCCGCTTCAGGGTCACAATGGGCGGGTCCGTCTTGCCGTACTGCTTCGTGTGGATGGTGTTGCCCTGGAAGTCGTTGTAGATGTACTCCTGGGAGCCCACTTTCGAGGTGATGCCACCGAGCTCCGAGAACGCCAGCGGAGCCAAGTTGGCGAACTGCAGGTAAAACCTCGCAGCACTGACCACCTGGTCCTGCGTCTTGCCTGAATCCGCCATCGTGGACTCCTGCCTTTCCGGCTTACGCCAACACGACCGAGTCGCACTCGATCGTCACTTTCAACATCACGACGTTGTTCGACCCCGCGGTCACACCGTCGATCTCGAGCTTCGAGCACCACGCGTTTTCCAGCACGCAGTGCGCCATCTTGTCGCCCGAGGCGTCCTGGATCTCGAAATACGCCGGGACCTTCGCCAAGGGATTGTTCATGCGGGCGAGCTGGTGCCAGGCGAACAGGCGTGCGAAGCCCTCCTTCTCGAGCCCTCGTTTGAGGGTGAGCGAGGGCGGCTTCGCCCGCCCGAACTGCTTGGTGTGGAAGTTGCCCAGGAGCTGGTTGTACGAGTACTCCTGATGCTCGACCGTCGAGCTGAACCCCGCGAGTTCGGAGAAGCCGAGGCCTTGCGTCCAGCCTTCGCAGCTGACCCAGAACCGAGCCGCGCTGACCACCTGCGTCATCGCGCACCGACCTCCTCTCCGGCATCCACGTCCCTCACTCGTTCAGCGCCGCGCCTTCGGAGAACTGGGAAAGCCGGAAGACCACGAACTCGGCAGGCTTCACCGGCGCGATCCCGATGTCGATGGTCAGGATGCCCGCGTCCCGGTTCTCCGGCGGGTTGTTCTCCTCGTCGCACTTGACGTAGAACGCCTGCTCCTGATTCGCGCCGAAGAGCGCACCGCTGCGCCACACCCGTCGAAGGAACATGTTGATCGTGCGGCTGACCGAGCCCCAGAGGTACCGGTCGTTGGGCTCGAACACGACCCAGTTCGTGCCGTTGAGGATGGACTTCTCCACGAAATTGAACAGCCGGCGCACGTTCAGGTAGCGCCATTCCGGATCGCTCGACAGCGTGCGCGCGCCCCAGATTCGGATACCTTGGCCGGGGAACGACCGGATGCAGTTGATCCCCACCGGGTTCAGCTGGTCGTGCTCTCCCCGCGTCAGGCCGCTGGGCAGGTCGATCACACCGCGCACGACCTCGTTGGCGGGCGCCTTGTGGACCCCTCGCGTGTCGTCGTTGCGTGCCCACACCCCGGCGACGTGGCCGCTGGGCGGGACGTGCATCGACTTGCCGTTCGGCCCCATCACGGTGAGCCACGGCCAGTACAGCGAGGCGAACTTCGAGTCGTAACCCGCCTCGTTCATCCGCCAGTCCTTCAACCGCTGCGGCATCAGGTCCGGCAGCGGGTCGAGGATCGCGACCCGGTCCGACATCAGCTCGCAGTGCGCGATCATCGCCAGCTGCACGGCCTTGACGCCCTCACCGTCGATCGCCCCGGACTCGTAGGCGGCCATCAGGTCGGGCACGCAGAGCATCGTGACGTCGTCGATGGCCTCGAGGCCGGCGAAGCCGGTGCGGTCGCCGGCGTCGCCGACGTAGTCATCGGCCTGCATGCGCGCCGGCGCCGGGCTTCCGCCGCCCGCCAGCTGTACCGGGCCGCTCTTGACCGGTACCGCCAGGTGCTGGCCGGTCTTGACCTCCTCGATGGTGATCAGCTTCGACTGCCGGACCGCGTGCAGTACGTTCGCTGGTCCACGACGGATACCGACGTTGTCGTAGACCTCCTCCTCGTCGCCCTTGCGGACCACCAGCTTGAAGGTCTCCTCGCCGGGCTCCGAGGCGTCCTCGACGGTGACGACGATCCCGTTGCCCTCATCGCCGGTGTTCTTCGCCCGCACCACGAGGGGCTTGCCGCCGTTCGCGGTCGGCAGTTCCGCCAGTGCCGTCTTGCCGCTCTCCAACGCCGGCTGCCCGTCGCCGTTCGAACCGCCGCCGACGCGCACCACGTAGGCGGTGCCACCGCCGTTGAGGAAGTACCCGTACACAGCGTGCGCCAGATAGCTGCCGTCGATGAAGCCACCGAAGGTCTGGGTGAACTGGGTCCAGTTCGTGACGAGGACCGGTTGATCCAGCGGCCCCTGCTCGGCGAACCCCACGAAGGCGGCCACCGCCGTGCCCACCCCCTCGATGGGCTTCGAACCCGACGAAACCTCTTCCATGTAGACGCCGGGTGAAAGGTAGTTCGGCATCCTGTCCTCCTGATCGTCATCGACGTCATCACTGTCGCTGAATACCGTGGTCCGCGCAAAAACGATCGGCCTAGCCTTCGCGCACATCCCGGACGATGCCTGCGGGGAATAGGGGCACCGCCGATGCCTCTCCGCTTGCCCCAAGGGGCCGAAGTCGCGCTGGCGGCGGCGGGCCGGCTCGTCGTCGCGGCGACGGATGCCCGATTTCTTGCCTGAACGCCATGTGATCTCCACCCGCTATGGACGAGACTTCACGTGCGCGGGACACCCCGGCACCACATCGGCATTTCCACAATTCAGACAGGGACGGCCATGCGACCAGCCAGGACACAGCTGCACTCCACAAGGAAGCGGAAGGTCGTCCGCGTGCGGCGGCTGCGATCACCGCGCCGCTGGGCGGCGGCGACAGCCGTGCTGGCCCTCATCGCCGGGTCCGTCCTGTTCGCTGTCCTGAGCCCGGGTGGCACCGCCAGTGCTGCCGAGATTCGCACTTTCACGTGTAAGGGTGGCGGAGTCGACACGTATGTCGTGCCACCCGATGTCACGGCGATCAGCGTCCTCGCCGCGGGCGCCCAGGGATCAAACGGTGGAGGAAAAAATCCCGGCGCCGGAGGCCCTGGATCGTCGGTCGCAGCAGACATCAAGGTCACACCCGGGGAAACTTTGTCCGTTTACGTCGGCTGCAGTTCTGGTGCTGGTGGCTTTTCCGGTGGCAGCGGCGGTGCGGCGGGCGGCCTGGAATGCAGCAGCGCTGGCGGCGCCGGCGGCGGCACCAGCAACATTCTCCGGAGTACCGGCGCGGCATTTCTGCAAAACGTTGTTGTGGCCGCTGGTGGTGGAGGCGGCGGCGGGACCGGCTACTTTTGCTCCACTGACGCCGGTGGTACCGGCGGCTATGGCGGAGACCCCGGCGAAACCGGCCACCAGCCTACCGGCGGAGCGGGAGGCGGTCTTGGCGGCGGTCAGAGCAACATCGTGCTCGACCCAAAGGGTGGCGCCGGTACTAACGGTGGCGGTGGCGGTGGTGGCGGTGGTGCGGGCTGCTTCAACGGAGCAGGCGGCTCCGGCAGCCTTTCAGCCGGTGGTGGCGGTGGCGGCGGCGGCCAGTCCTGCGTCGTTGACGATCCCGCCGTGGTGCTGAACTCCAAAATCGGAGATCCGAACACCTCGCCTGGTGGCCGGCTCGGAGACGGGATCGTCACCATCACGCCGCATTCCATCACCGCGACGGCAGCCAGCGTCAAGAACGCGGACCCCGACGACAAGACGGACAACAAGGGCGACGTCATCACGTTCACCTGGACTGTGACGAACCAGTCCTTCTTCCCGGTGGACCTGACCGCCGGCCAGGAAATGGTCGTGTCGCCGACCAACACCACGGAGACCATCAGTTGCCCGGTCGAAACGGTCGGGGTGGGCGAGTCCACCACCTGCACCGCGAGTCACACTCTATCCCAGGTAGACGTCGATTCAGGGAAAATCAGCGCTGACGCGACGTTCACCGGCCAGATTCAATTCCCCGTCGAGAAGAATGACGGTATTGCGGGCCGTAAGCTGAACGTCACCGCCACGGCGCACGCCGACTACAACATCACGGAATCCCGCTCGATGGGCGCCGAGCTGGTGGCGGACCAGACCAGCGGGGTGGGCGCCGGTGATGCGATCACTTACCGTCTGACGGTTTCCAACACCGGCAACACGAACCTCAAATCCATGTCGGCCACGATCAAGCTCACCACGTTGACGGCGGTAAGCGCGCCGATCCCCATGGGGTGCAGCGCCACGACGCTCGCGCCCGACGTCAGTCTATTCGTGACCTGCACCTACAAGTACACGATTCAGGCCGCCGATGTGAACGGCCAATCGCCCAAGATCGACGCGACAGCCACGGTCACGGCCACGAGCGCTCGCGGAACCACGTTTTCGAAGACCAGCAACACGGTCACGACGACGCTCACCCAGACGAAGTCGATGACCGCCACCATGTCGGCCAGCGCTGTGTTCGACAACAACCCGAGCGCGCAGAACCCCGCCGGCGTCGTCGGTCCGGGTGACTCGATCACCTACCGGTTCACCATCAAGAACACCGGTGACGTCACGCTGAACAACCTCGTGGTCGGCGCCGACAAGGCGCTTGTCCAAGGCAAGTGCCCCACCACGCTCGTTCCAGGGCAACAGGTCGACTGCATCGGCGGCAACTACAACATCACCCAGGCCGACATCAACGCGGGTAGCGTCGTGAACACCGGCCACGTCCAGGCCAACGTGCTCAGCACGAACGAAGTGGTCAAGGCCGACACCAACCCGACGACCACCCCGATCACCGCCAAGCCGGGCCTGACGCTGGTCAAGGCGTTCACGAAGTTCGACGACGCCAACAACAACACCATTCCCGAGCCCGGGGACGTGCTGCACTACACGATCACCGCGACGAACAGCGGCAACGTGACGCTTACCAACGTCACCGTCGACGACGTGTTCGACGACCCGGCGGTGCCGTCCTCGAAGGACACGCTGCAGTGCCCGACCGACAACGAGCTCACGCCCGGCGCCAGTTACGTGTGCACGCGGCAGTACACGGTCAAGCAGGCCGACGTTGACCACGGCTCCGTGACGAACAACGCCACGGTCCAGGCGCAGGACCAGACCGGCAAGACGGTCCGGGCGGCCGCCGATCCCGTCACCGAGGTCCTGGCCACCATCTCGGCGTTGTCCGTCAACACCACAGCCGCTCCGATCGAAGACACCGACCACAACCAGTTGAACGACGTCGGCGAGACCATCGACTACACCGTGGTGATCACCAACGTCGGCGGTGTCACCCTGAGCGGGGTCAACGTGACCGACGTGCTCGGGGTGCCGGGCGCTCCGGAACTCAAACTCAACTGCGACGGGACGCTGCCCGCCGACCTTGCGCCCGCGGCCAAGATCACTTGTACCGCGTCGTACACGCTCACGCAGGCGGACCTGGACCGGGGTGAAGTGGTCAACACGGCGACCGCCACAGGCAAGGCCCCGGCGCCCGCCGGCACCTCGGTGACCTCCGGCCCCAGCGCCGTGACCACCAAGCTGCTCGTGAGCGCGAAGGTCGCCATCGCGCAGTCGGCGACCGTCGAGGACCGCAACACGAACGCCGTCGAGGACGCTGGTGACTACATCGTCTACTCGATCACCGTCACCAATGGTGGCAACCAGACACTGACCGACAGCAAGCCGGTCGACCTGGTCGCCGGCACCGACTTGACCCTCACCTGCAACCCGGGCTCGCCGGCGGTCCTGGCTCCCAAGGCGGAGATGGATTGCCGCGGTTCGACGGCGATCACGGCGCAGATGGCCGCGGCGGGGGGCGTGGAAGCCCAAGCGAGCGTGACCGCAAGCCCGCCGGCCGGTGACGCGGTCAACGCGCAGACAGACCTGATTCGGACCCCTCTCGGCAGCGCCACGGGCGGCGGTGGTGACCAGGCCGCGGGAACCGCGGCGGCGAGCGGTACGGCCGCGGCCGACGCCGCGAAGGCCGGCACGGCGACCAAGGCGTCGAACAATGCCAAGCTCGCCTACACCGGTGTCGAAGTCGCCGACATCGCGTTGGTTGCCGTGCTGGCCATCGCATCTGGCGGTGGATTGCTCGTTGTGGGCCGTGTGGTCAAGCGCAGGCGTCGCCGCGGCGTCCGGCGATCCTGACGGGGGCACCGTGAGGACACTTGCCCGCGTGCGCACGGAGGAAGCGGCGCGTGAGGCCGCGCGGAGCCTGATGCTCCGCGCGGGCTTCGCGATCGGAGCCGTCGCCGTCACCGCGGCCTGCGTGGCTGCGATCGTCGCCGGTCCCGCGTTGTCCGGGGAACCACGGTCCTCCGCCGGCGAGGTGCTGTACCAGCCGCGCGCCGACGTGGTGCCCACGAAAGCCGTGGACAACCCGCTTTCGGTGGGACCACCGCTCGGGCTGGTCGCGGTCGCCGACGGTGCCACCGCCGGGTCGTCCGGAGCCGGCGCGGGTGACATCCCGGCGGCGGCGGTCTCCGCGTACCGGAACGCGGAAACCATGCTCGCCCAGGCCCGTCCGGGTTGCGGATTGGACTGGTCGCTGGTCGCGGCGATCGGAAAGGTGGAGAGCAACCACGGGCGTTTCGGGGGAGCGGTACTCGGCGACGACGGAATCAGCAGGCCGCGCATCCGGGGGCCGCGGCTGGACGGCGTGCAGTTCGCCCTCATCCGCGACACCGACGGCGGACGGCTCGACGGTGACACGCAGTTCGATCGTGCGGTGGGGCCGATGCAGTTCGTTCCGGCGACCTGGCAGGCGATCCGGGCGGACGGCAACGGGGACGGCGTCGCCGATCCCGACAACATCTTCGATGCCGCCGCCGGAGCCGGCGCGTACCTGTGCAGCGGTGGAGGGGACCTGCGCGTCGACGCCGCGCGCCGCGCGGCGGTCCTCCGCTACAACCACTCTGACGAGTACGTGAACCTCGTCCTCTCCATCGCCGACGGATACCGCGGCGGCGCGCCGGGTGGGGCGGGTGGGCCGGACCCGGTGCTGGCACCCGAGCCGCCCGTCCGCAGCAGCGTGCCGAGCGCCGCACCCACCACGACGGCGCCGATCACCGTACCTGCATCGTCGACCACGCCCACCACAGCTCCTGCGCCGACGTCCACCGGACACCCGTCGCCCACCACGTCGCCGGTGGCGACGGTGACCGCCACAAGCGGTTGATCGATTCGTCGCCGTGCGGCGCGGCCGGGCGGGGCCACCGCACGCCGCCAGTGGACGCGCCGCCCGCCGCGCGTCCACTGGCGGCTCGCCGGCACGGCGGCTTCGAGGCACGCGGCTGAAGCGGCTGGGGGGTGTCCCTGATGAGTGCCGAACGAGTTGGCAGGGTGTCATGCCGAGCGTCGACGCCGATGGCGCTCTGGTGGCCAAGCGCCGCATCGACGACTCGGCTGCCGGCTTCGCCGAGCTGCTGGCCATGCGCACCGACGTCGGCGACACCGCGGCTGACCCCATTCCGGTCGCGATCGTAACCCCACGTGGGCTGCTGGTCGCCGCTCTCCGCCGGACCGGGCGACGGGTCTACTCGATCAACCCGATGGCAGTGGCCCGCGACCGCGAACGACACAGCGTCTCGCGCAAGAAGTCCGACCACGTTGACGCCCTGACCTTGGCGAACATCGTGCGCACCGACGCCCACGCGCACCGGCCGCTGCCTGCCGACAGCGAACTGGCCCAGGCCGTCGCAGTGCTGTCCCCGGGCAACCCAGGACGCCATCTGGCGCCGATCCCGGGCCACCCAGGAACTTCGGGCCGTACTGCGCGAGTACTACCCGAGGTTTCTGGCTGCTTTCGCCAAGGGCAGCGCCACCAATCTCGCCAGCCCTGAAGCCCGCGCAGTCCTTGCGCTGGCACCGACACCTGCCGCGGCCGCGAAGGTCACCAGGGCGCGGATCGCCGCAGCGCTACGCCGCGCCGGCCGCCGGCGCGGCATCGACGCTCTCGCCACGCAGCTGCTCAGCGACCTTCGCGCGACACAGCTACGGCAGCCGCCGCTGGTCGAGGACGCGTTCGGCCACCAGGCCCTCGCCCTGCTTGCCACCCTCAACGCCGAGTGCATCAGCGCTGACCGGCTCACCGAGTCCACCACCCGAGGCGTTCCAACAACACCCGGACTACGCGATCATCACCAGTTTCCCCGGGCTGGCTGACTTGTCCGGAGCCCGTGTCCTCGGCGAGATCGGTGACGACCGCGTCCGTTTCGCCGACGCCCGCGCGCTCAAGGCTTACGCCGGCTCCGCCCCGGTTACCAGGGCTTCAGGTCGCAGCATCTCCATGACGCGCCGGACGGTCAAGAACGACCGCCTCGATGCAGCCGGCTTCGTCGGGGCCTTCGCCAGCATCGGTCGAACTGGTGCACCGCGCGATCACTACCACCGTCGTCGAGCACAAGGCGATCGGCACGCAGCCGCGCTGCGGCACCTGTTCAACCGGATGCTCGGGCAGCTCCACCACTGCCTCCGAACCGGGCAAACCTACGACCCGATCAAGGCATTCAACCTCGCTCAAGCCGCACCGGTCAGTGCCGCCGCTTGACTCTTAGCAAGATCGGAGGTCTATCAGCGGTCGATCAATGCCACCAGGCCCGGTGACACCACCCCCGGATCATGCCTTCGACTGGGGGCGTAAATCATGCCGGACCGGGTGACCACTGCTCCTTGGTCAGGAACCACGAAAACGGTGACGGGGGGTGACCGACGAGAGTCGAAGCACGGGTTCGCCCTGACGGCGTTGACGCCGCGGGGCCTTACGAGATCGTGATCTGCACGGGGCCCACCGAAAGCAACGCGGAGCCGTCGTCGGAGGCCGGTGGGTCCGAGGGGATCGTCGTGGGCTGCGTCCCGGGCGGTTCAGTGGTGACAGCCGGGATCGTCGCGCTCGACTGAGCGGGCGCCGATTCGGCCGACGGCGCCACCGCTGTGACTCCGGCGGTGGTCGTCGGGTCCGGGACCGTCGGCAAACGGCTGGTCGACGGGCCGCTTCTGCCGGTCACGGGACCGGCAGCGGTCGTCGTGATCCCGTCGGCCGTCGCGGCTGCGGTGGCCGGCGTCGTGGTGAGCGCCGCTGCCGCCCCGCTGCGCGGGCCCTCAGCCGGGATGACGGCCACGCCGGTCCGGTACGAGCGGGCCAGGGACAGCACCAGGTCGGCATAGGTATCCGAGTGGTTGTAGCGGAGCACCGCCGCACGCATCCCGGCCTCGTCCGCCAGCGACGCGTCTCCGCTGCACAGCAGGATGCCCGCGCTGAGAGCGGCGTCGAAGATGTTGTCGGGATCGGCGCGGCCGTCGCCGTTGCCGTCCCGGGCGACCGCACGCCAGGTGGCGGGGATGAACTGCATCGGCCCGATCGCGCGGTCGAACACCGGGTCGCCGTCGAGCACGCCCCTGTCCGTGTCAGTGATCAACGCGAACGGAGAACCGTTGAGCTGCGGGCCCCGGATGGGCACGGTCGTCGTTCCGTCCATCCGCAGCTGAGATCCGCCGAACCTCCCGTGGTTCGTCTCGACGCGGCCGATCGCCGCCAAGAGCGGCCAGTCCAGCGCGCAGCGCGGCTGCGCCACCGCCAGCGCGCCGGCTGCCTGCCGATAGGCGCGCAATGCCACCTCAGGCACCCCTGACGTGGCGAGGGCGCTCGCGACGGGCGCCGGCATCCCGGGTACGTCCGTCTGTTCCAGGGAAGCTGTCGGCGGAAGGAGCGGCGGCTGGGTGATGGGCCACGACGGAACGACGAAGGTCGGCGAACTCGGCGACACCGCCGGCCCCGCTTCTCCGGTGTCCGCCGTCGCCGCGATGGACCGGGTTTGACTCGCGAGGCCCACGCCGACCACCACGCCCATGGCGAGCCCTGCGCCGAGGAGCGCGGTGCATTGCAGCAGGCGGAAAGCGTCAGCGCGGCCGGCGTCGAGAGCACTGAGCGGCGTGCTGCGACGATGCCTCGGGCCGTTGAGCTCATGGCGAACCGGGCCTCGCGTGAGCGCGGGCAAGTGCGGCGTGGATGGGCCGGGGTCTCGGTTCACGCCTACGAGGCTAAGCCTCGCTCCAACTCGTGCGTGTGGCTTTCCGAGCAGCCTAGGGTGCAGCCCAGCTGCCCGAACGGTTGTCCCGAAGCGGCCTTCATCCGGTGACAGGCGGCGGGCATGCTCGAGCCGACCATATCTGTCCGCGAGGAGCCACCGTATCTGTCCGCGAGGAGCCACCGTGCGACGTAATATCGGCATGAGCAGGCGCGGCGCCACCTCGGCCGCCCGTGGTATGGCGGTTGCCTGCGTCGCGACGATCGTCCTCGGCGGACAAGCCGCCGCAGCGGACCCGCCGACCTCGGTCGCGGATCTTCTGCTGCAGTACTACGACCTCAGCCGGGACGCGGAGGTCATCAACGAGCAGCTGCTCGCGGCGGAGGAGCGCAGCGCGGAGGCGCAGACCGCCACCGTGGCGACAGGCGCCCTGCTCGACCGGCAGCTGGCCGGCTGGACACGCCGGCGCACCGACTTCGCCAAGATCACGGCGACCGCCGCCGGCGACCGCAGTTACGTGATCGCCCAGAAGGCGCTCGAAGACCAGTGGACTCGCCTGAACGCGGCCGGTCTGGTCGCTGCCAGGGCCAGGCAGGTCCTGGCTGTGGCGCAGCAGGACCTCAATTCGCGGCGTGGCGCGCTCACCGGGCGCATCGGGGAAGTCAAGGCGGCGATCGACCGGCTGCCCGCCGACGAGCGCACCCTGTTGCAGTCCGACCCCGACACCTCAGCCGTCACCGGCCTGCCTGCGGGCGCGGCCGGGATCGCGGTCACTTTCGCGTTGGCCCAGCGTGGAAAGCCCTACGAGTGGGGCGCTGTGGGGCCGGATTCCTACGACTGCTCCGGGCTCGTCCAGACGGCCTACGCCACCGCGGGCGTTCACCTGCCGAGGGTCTCGGCTGAGCAGGCCGGCGTCGGCGCGGCAGTCACCCGGAGCGACGTCCGTGCGGGCGACCTGATCTTCTTCTACCGGCCGGTGAGCCACGTCGCCATGGCGATCGACAACCAGCGCGCGGTCCAAGCCGCGACTTTCGGTCAGCCGGTCAAGATCTCGCCCATCGACGCCATCGCGCCGATCACCGTGATCCGGCGAGTGGCCGGCTGACCGCCTCGTCACGTCACTTGGCCTGGAGATCCTCCGCCGTGGCGATCCACATTGGGGTGTTGTCGTACCACACCGTGTAGAACCCGGTGTTCGGATCTCGGCGGAGCGCCAGTGTCGTTTTGGGGGGTATCTCGACAGCCGTGCTCGTTATCTCGCTGACACCCGTGTCTTCGAAGCTTTCGAGCAAGCGTTCCCACAGTATCGCGGCTATGCGATCGACCGGTCGCACGGACCAATCGCGGGTGGACAACCTGAAGTCGGCGGTGGCCACGTCGGTCGCAATTAGACCCGTCGCCCGCTCGCGAGTCTCCAGTCGACCGTTGTTCCATCCCGCGCTGAACTCGGATCCACGTGGCCACCCGAAATGGTACAGTTGGTCGAAGTTTCTTTCAAAAGCATTCCGGCGGTCGCCGTCCGCCAGATTGCCCGCGCCCGTGATCTCGATCTTGTAGTAATACGTCGGGGTGGTCAGGACCTGGACCATCGGCGTTTCGACTGGTGCTGCTTGCGGCGTGATCGTCGTGCGCAGGCCGCCATCCGGTTGCACGTAAGCCTTGACGCGGTAGATCGGATCGGTCGCTTCGACCGGGACCTTGGTCGCGGCGTACGACTCGAAAACGAACCAGCCTTCCTCGGTCGGTCCGCCCATGGCGGCCAGCTCATCCCAAGACAAACGCGATTTGTCTTCCTTGATGAGGTAGTAGTTGGCGCCGTCTTGGGCGCGGAGCCAGGCATTGGTCTCGTCCCCAGGGGCCACCCTGGTGTTCATTTCCCTGCGCAGTTGGTGAATGACGGCATTGACCCGATGGTGAACCGGATCGTCGGGGGAAGACCTCCCGGTCCGGCTCGGCCGCCCACGCCCCGGCTTCTCGTCGCGACGCCCCGGGTGCGCCTTGACCTGGCCGGGCCCCCGAGACTCGCCGGCCACCTTGAATCTTCCAATCGTGCTGGTGACCAGCTCAGTGCCCGCATCGATCGCCAAGTCGACCATCTCGGTGTACTCCGTGCCGATGCTGAGGATGCTCAACCCCGCGAGTTTCGCGCGGTAATTCAGCGCGCCGAAGCCCCGCATCGCCGTCTCCACGCTCGGCAGGACGGTATCGAGTACCGAGCGCACCGCGGCGATGTTCTGGTTCGTCTTCCGGACGGTGTCGCTGATCACCCAGTTCACGACGATCTCGCTTGCCTTGGGGGGTGCCGCGACCACTTCGGTCAACGCCCGGACGTAACCAGTCCACGCATTCCGCAGCGCCGCCACGTGATCAGGCGTGACATCATTCTCCTTGCCCACCTTCGGCCGCACGGTCGTCGTGGCCTCGCGCAGGGCGGCCTCCGCCGATTGCAGCCGGAAGATCGGTCCCTCGATCACCGTGCGCGCCTGGTTGAACGCGTCGTGCGCTGCGGCCGGCAAGTTGCTTGACACCTTCAACTGCGCGTGGATCTGCGCTGTCTTCCGCGTGACTTCTCTCGTGTTGGCAAAGAGGGTCGCTTCGAGTTCGATGATCGTGCCGAGGTCGCCGGACCTGACGTTCTTGATCGCCTGATCGGTCCGAGCCTTCGTTTCACGCTGGCGTTGCGCCTGCGCCTCCACCTGCCGGCTGCTCATCTTCGGATTGGCCTTTGCGACAGCGCCGAGGTGGGTGGACAACCGCTTACTCAGCTTACCGCAGTCGACGCGGAAATACTCGATTTGTTTGGACCAGTACTCGCTTTGCGTCCGGATGCGATCCTCGGCCTTCGCTTGATCGCTGTCCCAATCAGCCTTGAGGGTCAAGTACTCTTCCCACTCATCGCCCGCTCGCCTTCCCCAGTCGGCGAACAGTGCACGCCACGTTTTCTCGTTTCGGCTGAGCAGGTCCACGATGCTGGTCGGCTGGCTCTCCTTGAGCAGGAAGCCCAAATCCATGTCGGGCAGCCACTCCTTGTAGAGCCCGAGTAACGCGGTCGGTTCGGCGGCACCACTCGTGCGGAGGTTGTCGCACGCATTCGCGAAGAGTACAAGCGCCTTCGCCCAGTGTGCCTGCTGGATCCTGGTCGCTCGTTTGAAGTCTTCATTATCAGCGTTTTGTGCCCGAATCATGCGATCGAAATACGCGGCATCAACCCCGGCTTTTGCATACCACAACTTAAACAATTTTTGCCAGTTGTCTGCCCAGGCTATCACCTGGGTAAGTTCCGACGGCGGATTTTCTTTGAACAGGAAAGACAGATCGAGGCCATATGGTTTCCAGTCGGGAGATGTGGCCGACAGGGTTCTGGCATTGGCGATCAACTCGGCGCGCAACTTGATGCAAAAGTCGGAGAAACTCTTCATTCGCCGCGGCCACGCCTTTTTGCTGCTATCGCTCAGTCCCTTCAGTGCCGCACGCCAGTCGCCAGCCTGCTCCCGCTCGTGCAGCTTCTCGAGCTCTTTCACGGCTTCGGGTTGCTTCGCTTCATTGAGCAGCCAGCACTTGCAAAGCTTCCGCCACTCTTCATCCCTCAAGATTTCCCGGAAATTCTTCGGCCGGTTCTCGTCGAGCAGAAATTCCAGGGAGAAGTCCAGCCAGGCGCGTGGGGTCGTCGGGTGGTGGATCGATAGCGGCATCATAACCTCCGAATACCGGCGGATCGGCCCGCACCCCGAGCGTGGATCATGCCCGGATGTGCGGGTGAGGAAAGACGGCCGCTTGCTTGTGCGGTCGTTGCACTGAGACGCGAGGGGTCAGGCGGCGAGGTGCTCGGCCGCCATACGCTCACGAGCGAGTTCGCCCAAGGCGAGAGATTCCACTGGATGTCCTTGATGAGGCATTCGGCCGATGTGGACAGCGTGTCGACGCTGGAAACGAGGGACATGATGCAGCGTCTCGTTTCCCGGACCTGCACCTCGCGCATGATCCGGCGGCCTGCGACGGAGCGGTTCCATACCGTCACCAGCGCAGTCATTGACGCCTCCGCCTCGTACAGCCGGCGCGCGAGGTCGCGAATCGCCGGCATCCGCGGGATCGTCGCCAGAAAACACCTGACGATGAGCGGCAGTTCGACGCCGGCCTCCCGCAACGCCGGCGCGCCTTCCAGGTGCATCCGCGGATGCCACTCAAGCGCTTGCCACACCGTCTGCAGTACCCGGCACGCACGGAGTGCCCACGTGTGCAGTGACGGCAGCACGACCATGGTGGCGGTTCCGCAGCGCCCGGTGACAATCGTGCAGTCCAGATGAATCGCCTGCAGCGCGACCAGTCGAAGGTCCCGCTCCGTGCTGCCCCGAGGGTCGTGACGGGAGAAGTTGTAACCCCGCGCGGAATCCGTGATCGGATCCAGGCTCGCGAGGAAGGGAAACGGCGCCAGGTCGAGCGGCGCGGACAGGTACGGTGTCGTCATCGCCACTCCCTTGGGCGGACTGGGTCTGGGGTTGTCATCCTCGCTCCCCACCTCGACGCATGGCTCCCGTCATAAGGCCAAGTTTTCGGGCAACCGGCGCGCTATCGGCGAAGATCGGGTCGACCGGTCGATCGATCAGCGGTCGCGGGATTCGAAGCCCGCATGATCCCGACACGAACGGATCATCGCCCCTTGAGGGCAGCGCTGTCCCAGCCATCGCTCATGACAGTCGCGAAGTGCTCCGAAGACCACACTCGGGCTATGCGGACCGTGGCTGACGTCGCGCGGCTTCATGACGTCGTCGGTGGCGCCGTTGGCCGGACATGCCCAGGTCGCCGATATGAGAGCCGCCGCATCGGCGGTGAGAAGGCGGGGGGATCGACCGCGTCGGGTCCGAACGTAGCCCCAGCGGCCGACCGTCGCCTGATTGATCCCAGCCGGCCACAGTGCGTGATCGTACTCCTGCCTTCCGTGTGAGGTTTTGTGCCCGCTGGTCGACGACCAGGGCGCCGGCGAGACCTCACCACCTCCCGGCGGCAGCGTGAGCCCGACCCTCGCACTCGCCGAGTCGGTGCCGGAAGGGGACGACACGTGTCGCGGCCGCGCAGCGCCGCAAGTGCCGCGCCTGCGGCTGGCCGAGACGCGTGAGCAGCCGGCACCGGGGGCGCCCGAGGGTCATTTCCTCTTCTTCAGTTCGCCCTCGGCGTCGACGGTGAAGTGGTGTGTGCTCTGCTCGCGCTCGGCGATAAGCTGGACTTCGTGCTGGAGGTCGTTCGCCCATTTCTCCAGGACGGCCTTCTTGCCTTCCAGCAGGACGATCAGGCGTTCGATCTTATCCCTTTCTTCATCCGGCAACATGAACAGGTCGCGCTTCGCATCCCTCAGCTCTTTGCTCACCTCGCTGAGCTGAGTATTGACGTGGTTGCTCGTGCCTGTCGCTCCTGCCTGGCGCTGAGCGGCCGCCTGCTTTTCCCGCATCGCGCTGAAGGTTCCTCGCCAGCAGGCCGAAAAAGTTCCAATGGCGATTATCAACGTCCCGACTACCTTGATGATGTCGGTGATGAATCCCATGTCCATGCCGCGTTTCTGCCCGGCGAAGAAAGCGCTGGTTCCGTCGGTCATGGTCGTGGTGGACTCGACCTTGACCTCCAGGCCGACACTCGCCTCGTGTTTTTGGTACGCCGACGTGATCGAGTCTATCATCAGAAGTATGAGGTAGAACGCGGCGACGCCGGCCTGCCACTGCGTATCGTTGAAAAGTGTTCGCGGGGCGGCATCTTTGCGTTTGTCGAGGTTGAACTCGACGTCGTGTCTGATCCTTCGTAATTCCTTGGACAGGTCGACCACGTACAACACCAGGTAGTGTTTGACGTCTTTCGCTTGCCGATCGTCCAACCCGTATATCTCCCGGACGAAGTCGACCGCCTCACTGACGTACTTGTTGAGCTGGAGTTCGTTCAACGACATCTTGGCGACGAGTACCTCCTGCCGGACCGCCTCTTCGAACCTGACCCTCGACAGATTCCGAACCTTCACCGGGTCGACCTCAGTCCCGGGGTCCCGGGATGCTCCGTGCGGTACTGATAGTGCCAGTCGCTGCCTGCTCTCCAATTCGTTGAGCTTGCGGTTCTTCCTGGCATCGGGCTTCTTCTCGGTCGAAGCGATCAGCTCAGCAAGAACCTTTGCGGCGTCCTGTTGGCCGACCGTGCTGAGGCCGATTGGCGTATCAACTTCGTCGTCCGATGAGGAGCTCTGCCCTGTGCTGGTGTTGACAACTGTTGTGAGTTCGAATTCGCCGTCAGCGTGCATTTCGCTTCCTTGTTGATCAGTGGTATGGCGCGAGAATCAGTGCGACTTCTTCCAGCAAGTCGCGAGTCTCATCATCGAAAAGAAGGCCGATCTTGTTGAGTGCCGGCAAATTCTCCTTGAGAGCCGGAAAATCGTCCAGAGTGAAGGATTCCGGGGTGACGTCGTCCGCGACTCTGTCGGTCGGCTGCTCCGCCAGGAGCGAGTTGGCTCTGAAGAATTCGACTCTCTTTTCGAAACTATGCTTGTCGAGCGCGTCCAGTAGTGCGGCGAATTGCGTTCGCTGGCTTCCATAGTTGGCAAGAAACGTCGACCAAGTCGACGGCTGCCCATTCCAGGTGTAATCGTTCGAGCGTCCTTGCGTCAAGGACCTGAGGTCGGCGATGAGTTCGTCCCAGGTGGCCGTCTGAACCGCCTGGGCGTTCGCCGAAGCGCGTTCTGCCTCGGCGCGCTGTCGATAGTCGCGCGTCGTCTCCCCGATAACCTCGACGAGCCATTGCGTCCCGTTGAGCCCATCGAGCCAATTCTTCAGTGCGTCAGCGTCAAGGTTCTTGAATAACGGAGTATTGACCAGGCTCTTCGAGAGGCTTTCGGAGATTTCCCTGATGTCGGGGAAGCGGCCGCCGTTCATGAGGGAATATGTGGCACCGTGATAGCCGATCAAATTGAGAAAATATGGTAGGTTCTCGCGCTCGGCGAGCACCCGCAGCTCGCTTCTGTCCTCCATGGCGTCCTGAAGCTGCGCGACCAGATCGTTCGCGTCCACTATCGCCCCTCTTCGTTGGTGGATGAAGATGTCCAGCGTAATTCATCGCGTGTTGTCGCAGGTGCACAAAGGGGTAACCTATGGTGCACATCCCCCGCTCAGCCTGTGGTGATACAGCGGGCCGCGTGATAACGTGGACCCGTCCGCGGCCGTGATCGAGTCCGCCGGTCGACGCGCGGGTCGCGCGCTGCATACACCTTCGAGTTTCTCGTATCCGAAGGCGCCGAACACAAAGTCCTGCGACCATGAGAAAAGGCTCAACGATGTTGGAGCACAACCGTGTCGATACTGATCACCCTGAGCGTCGTCGCGTCCACTCCAGTCGCCGTGCTGCTGGTGGCGTTGCTGATGGAGAAGGTGGAGCAGAGAATGCTTCGGTCGCCACGCTCGCCGTACGGCGAAGGTGGCGTTGCCGAAGCGCCGGAGGACGTCCCGGCGCCAGGGAAGACGGACCTCAAATAGCGCACGGTCGGCGGTGACCGTCCGTTCGACGGCACAATCGAACCGGACGCGCTGGTCGCGGCCTCGGGGTCGTCTCGGCTCTCTCGGTCGTCGAGCTGCCGGCGCAAGGCAGGGCGCGGAGGCACGACGTCAGCCCTCCTCCGTCTTCACGCGCCGGGCAGGGAAGCAAGTACCGCCCGTCCCTCGGCGGTGAGTTCCGCGCGTGTCCGGCGGTCGATCGAAACTCGCTCGACGGCATGCACCAGGCCCGCGTGGCACACCGCATGAGCGGTGTACTGATCGCAGAAGGGCAGATTGTCCACGAACAAATCCGGTTCGCTACCACCTGAAATCCCGCAGCGGCCGGCCGCCACTGCCAACAGCAGTGCCTCGGTCCGTCCGGCAATGGCGCCAAGCATGGTCTTCTCCTCGATACGGCACTCGAGTCGGAGCCCGACGGCCCGAGAGCAGGCGCAATGACAACAGCGCAATGTTAACCCACCGACCCGTCCGTTCCCTCCTTCCGCCGCGGGACTGGGACCAATGCCTAGCCGATCGCGCACCTGTCGTGTCCGGGCCTTCCGAATGGTCGCCCGGGCGAAGTGCCCGAAAGACTGCCTGCGCGGTCCTTGTCCTCGAATCGTCCACTGTTGACAGTGAAGCATGCGGTCAGTCGACCCCAACAGAAGCAGGAGGGGCGGAGATGAACATCGACTACGTCGTGCTCACCGATGACTATGTGACCCTCGAGCCCGACGGGATGAACGAGCACAGTTTCTCGTTCGAAATTCCCGATTCGGCAATCACCCACGACGCGCTGCTCTTCTTCAAAGCCGTAGCCGATAATGTCGAAAATCTGAAATTCCGGGTCTTCGTCAACGGTAACGAGGAACAGTGGGCGAAGTACTCAGCCGTCAGCGTCGCCACGCTGCACGAGGTCGTCGGCGGCTTGCGTGCGGGGACCAACGAAATAACTTTTACGATCGTCGAAGGCCGAGGCACGCTCCGCGTCGGAGATGCCGTTATCCTCTTCAAACAAGGAAACACTTCGGGCAGGTGAAGGAGAAGCCTTCCCGCCCCGGCCACGCCGCAGCGGCAGGCGTGCCCGGGGCGTTGAGGTGCGCCGGGCCATCGGCTCGTGGCCGGAGACACGGCTCCCGTCCGCGCGGCGTATTCTCGCGACGTGACGAACCTGCCGGCTTGGGGTGTCACGGGGGTGGAATGCTCCGCGGCCGAAACGATGTGCGGAGCAGCCATGGGCCAAGGTCGGGGCAGCTCAGTGCCCGCCCGAGTTCGCGCGACAGTCCGTGCTCTCGGGCTCCCGGACAGCGATGGCAATTCCGCCGGTAATGCGGGCGCCGGCACCGAGGGAGGCGCTGCCCACCGCCCGGGGCAAAGGGTCCGTCAGCGCTTCGGCAGCCGACGCCCCGAAGAGGCTTCAGCCGGCGATCCGGATGACTGTCTTGCCGCGCGCACCGCCGCGTTCCACCTGGTTCAGGGCGTCGACGACGCGACCGAGGGGGAACGTCGACCGCACCAAGGCCGTCAGCCGGCCTGACGTCACGAGGTCGGCGATGACGGTGAGCTGGTCGCCGGACGGACGCATGAAGAACCCCCTCGCCTGAACACCGCGACCGGCTTGGTCCGCCGGCACCTCGGGAGCGCCGACGATCGACACCAACGTCCCGCCCGCCTTCAGCACCGCGAAGGAGCGATCACGAGCATCGCCACCCACGGTGTCGAGCACCACGTCGACCTTCCCCGTGACGGCGACGAAGTCCTCGGCGCGATAGTCGATGACCTGGTCAGCGCCCAGTGACCGGGCGAGCTCGACGCCGTCGCCGGTAGCCGTGGTCACCACCGTCGCACCCAGCGACTTGGCGATCTGGGTCGCCGCCGATCCGACGCCGCCGGCACCACCGTGGATCAGTACCCGCTGTCCGGGCCGAACCTCGGCCTGTTCGGTCAGCGCCTGCAAGGCGGTGAGCGCGACCAGCGGCAAGGAAGCCGCCTCTTCGAAGGACAGTTCGGGCGGCTTGACCGCCACCAGCGATGCGCCGACCGCGACCTGTTCCGCGAACGCTCCGCCGAGCTCGGGATCCACTCGCGCGAAGACCTCATCGCCCACCGTGAAACCGGCGACGGCAGGTCCGACCGCCCGCACTACGCCGGCCACCTCGTTGCCGAGCGCACGGGGCAGAGGACGCTGCTGAAAGCCGTTCACGATCAAGTAGTCGACCGGGTTCACGCCCGCCGCACGAGCTTCGATGAGGACGTCATGCGGGCCGAGGACGGGAGTGGGGACATCGACGACTTCGACGACGTCGTCGACCACTCCGTAGTTGTGGATCACGGCGGCTTTCATCGTGGAGACGTCAGGCATCAGGCATCCCTCCGGCGTCCGGTGCAGAAAGCCTGCCAATCCGGGCCGTTGGCCGGCCGACCAGGACGGACATCGCTCCCTCGGTTTCGTTCGGCGGTTCGAGTGCACCCACCGCGAATGGCTCGCGCAGTTGTCATGCCACGATCGTTGTCGGAGGCAGGCACCACGACAAGCCATCGGCCGGATATGCCGCCGGCTGTGCCCGCAGGGTTGGCCCCCGGTGCACAAGTACCACAGTGGCCTCGACGTCGTACGGAGGCAACGAGGCCACCTCCGTTCCGCACCGAGCGCTCGGTGCGGAACGGAGGAGGATGACGGGCGGCGTGCCCGACCGTACCCCCACCTGAGCGGATGGTCGCGCGCCGGTGCCGGGGCGGCCGAGAACCGCTTCCGATGCCGGGCAGCCTCTTGGCTGCCCGGATGCTTGGCCGATCCTCCTGCGCGGCTTGTCGATACGGACGTAGGCTTCGCTGGATGTCGGCACGGAATGGCGCAGGAGGGTTCCATGGGCACGCTGTTCGTCGGGCACGGTGGATTGCACATGCCATCCTCGGAAGCCTATGGCAGGGCCATGGGCGCGGTCGCGGTCCCGCCTGGGATCAAGCTCCAATTTTTCAGTGAGATCACCCAGATCAATTATGACAACGCGTACGAGGATTGGGCCGTCGACTGGATGTACCGGTGGGGGGAGATCAAGGCGAATCCTCCGTTCAAACCGCTCGATCACCGTCATGCGACGTACAATTTTACGTTGACCTCGTTATTCGACGGCGACTCGACCGCAGCGCAGAAAATGTTGCGCTTGGCGAAGAAGTTGATGCCGAACGACGATGTGTATCTTGCGGACGTGTACGGTGACATTCAGGTCTGTAACGGATCGCCTAGTACTTGTCCTACCGACCCGCGGCAGCATCGTCTACACAACTGTAGCGGGATTCTCGGTCAGTTTCGGGGCGACCTGTACTGGCTGGCGTGCCCCGGGATCGTGGGACTCGAGCACAAGACGAATCCGACGTACAACGACGATGACGACGCCCGCGAGCCGGCCGACGCCGAAGATCGCGAGTGGCTGGCGAACTGGCGCGAGATCAGGGAAGCCTTGCGGGGCGGCACGCTCTTCGATTGGAACTACTTCGGCGATAATCCCGACAACATCGTCCATTTCGCGGAGCGCTACCTGGCCTACGAGGGCGAGAATGCGTTCCGGCAAGTCCTCTACCCTCAGCTGAACGTGCCGCAGAAAAACCTGCTCTTCGCCAATTATGCGATGGCGGATCGCATGGTGAAGCTGGGCCTTGGCCGCGACCGTCCAGCCGAAGTCGAGTCGGCATTGTCGCCCAAGATTCTGATTCAATACTACAGCGACATTTTGACTGACTCGCCCAATCAAATAGAGCTCGTCAAGGCGGGAATTCGCGGCCTCGAGTTGGATGTGGCCCTGGAGGTATGCGCCGATCCGGATCTCTGCCGGCTGCTGGACGGCTGGGACCCCATGCGGCAGCCGTATCCGAATCCGCAGATCGAGGATCGATACCGCTCCATCCAGATCGGCAACCTGATCAACAAGTACCGCGCGTTCCTGGAAACCGGTCAGCACGAGGAAGTGCACCGCCAATTGGCGGAACTGGACCGATCGGACCCGGACGCCGCCTCGCGGGTCCGGGCGGATGCCACGTTGAGCGAGATGCTCGCCACCGCACCGATGGACGAGGACTGAGGCGGCTACGTGCTTCATACGGCTTGCGTGGCCAGGTACGGCGCACCTCGCCGCCGGCGCGCCCTCGGCCACCTCGTGTTCACACGAAAGGTTCGCTCATGAATGATCACGTGCTGCTCGGTCTCCCGGCGATGCCGGCACCCGTGTTGTCGGAACGGCGCACGACCCGCCAGTTGATGGTGGGGTCGGTCGGCGTGGGCAGCGAATTCCCGATCTCGGTGCAGTCGATGACGACGACGGTGACGGCCGATGTGAACGCGACGTTGCAGCAGATCGCGGAGTTGACGGCGACGGGGTGCGACATCGTGCGGGTGGCGTGTCCGTCGCAGGACGACGCGGACGCGTTGGCGGAGATCGCGCGGAAGTCGCAGATCCCCGTGATCGCGGACATCCACTTCCAGCCGAAGTACGTCTTCGCGGCGATCGAGGCCGGGTGTGCGGGGGTGCGGGTGAACCCGGGCAACATCAGGAAGTTCGACGACAAGGTCCGGGAGATCGCGCAAGCGGCGAAGGATCACGGCACGCCGATCCGCATCGGCGTGAACGCGGGCTCCTTGGATCCGCGGTTGTTGGCGAAGTACGGCAAGGCGACGCCTGAGGCGTTGGCGGAGTCGGCGTTGTGGGAGGCGTCCCTGTTCGCCGAGCACGACTTCCACGACTTGAAGATCAGCGTGAAGCACCACGACCCGGTCGTGATGATCCGGGCGTACGAGCTGCTGGCGGAGCAGTGTGACTACCCGTTGCACCTGGGGGTGACGGAGGCGGGTCTGACGTTCCAGGGAACGATCAAGTCGGCGGTGGCGTTCGGGGCATTGCTGCGGCAGGGGATCGGGGACACGATCCGGGTGTCGCTGTCGGCGCCGCCGGTGGAAGAGGTGAAGGTCGGTATCCAGATCTTGCAATCCCTGAGCCTGCGGCCGCGGAAGCTGGAGATCGTGTCGTGTCCGTCGTGTGGTCGGGCGCAGGTGGATGTGTACACGTTGGCGGAGCAGGTGACCGCGGGGTTGGAGGGCCTGGAGGTGCCGCTTCGGGTCGCGGTGATGGGGTGTGTCGTGAACGGGCCGGGGGAGGCTCGTGAGGCCGACCTGGGGGTGGCGTCGGGCAACGGCAAGGGGCAGATCTTCGTCAAGGGCAAAGTCATCAAGACGGTCCCCGAGCACCAGATCGTGGAGACCCTGATCGAGGAGGCCATGCGCATCGCCGAGGAGACAGGCGGGACGGGCGAGGGCGCCCCGGTCGTCACCGTGACGTAGGTCGGACTCTCGCCGGGCTTGCGCAGGGTGAGCTGCGTCGTAGTGGGCCACCCGGTTCGAGAACCTCGGTTGGCGGGAACCGCTCACGACTGCGTCGCACCACTGTCGTCGGGGCCGCGTCCGTTGCTGGCGTCGCCGTGTCGGACGAGAACCGCGCGGTGCGGCGAGGTGACGTCGGCGAACTCGCCGGGGCCGGCGTACTTGGCCATCAGGGCGAACCGGGCCGGTTCTTCGGGCTGCGGCAGAGTACGCCGAAGCTTTTACCAGGAACGCGCTGTACTTCTCCAGCTCGACCACCTGACCTCGGACATCGTGCGACCGGAATCGATCACGCGGTGAGCAGCCTCGACCTTGTCCTCGGCCGCGTACGACCGGCGCTTGCGCAGCCACGAGGTAACCTTTCGGCACGACGGCTGGTCCTGCCGACTCGGTGTCCACTACCCGAGGGAACCTCACTTGGCGCCCGGTGGACTGGCCCATCACTGCTGCTATGTCCGGCCGGGGCCCGGTCGCGCTGATGACTCTGGTGCGGGTGGCGTGTCTGCGCTGGCCGCTCGAGGAGGATGCGAGCTCGGGAGGATCGCTTCGGGACCGACCACAGCCAGGTCCGCCGCTATACTGCCATTGCGACACATCGTGCCCGCCATCGCGGCTCTCGGGTCAGCGCAGTCACCAAGGGCGTGGCGAAATCGGTCGCCGCAACCATCGTGCCGGTTCTCCCAGACGAGCAACCCGCCACGCGACACGGGTCTCGTCGCCTTGACCGTCGCCGAGATCAAACGTCTACTCACCCTGATCGCCCCACCCGCTCTGCCCGCGGAGCACCCCATACTCGGGGCCTGGTGGCGCCGGATCACCAAGCCACGCCCGCTGGTTCCATCGCCGCGCCTGACTGCGCCGTGACCAGCAACAAAGCCCGACGGCAAGTTCGACGGCCACAGCGGGCAGTGCCGTGTGGTCACACTCCGTGTTCGATATCGAGGGTCACGGATCACTGCGGTTCGGGGCCGGGGGCGCGAACGTCGACCTGTCGCCAGGGCCCAGCTACCGCGCGGTCACGAGTCGTGGTTTGAGGCGAACGTGTCGTGCTCTCGCGGCGTTGCCCTTCAGGGAGCCGGTATTCGCGGGCATGCCTCAAGGATTGACCCGTTGGGGTTGCCGACTGGCTGTTGGCCGAACGATGCTGGACAGATCAGAAGGCCGAAAGGATTAACCGGCCACACAACGAGCAGGAGCGCCGCGATGGCTGGCTGGAACGAAGTGCAAGAAACGGTGCGACGGTGCCTGGAACTCCTACAATCCGATGTCACCGCGATGGACAATATGGTCCGGGAGAGTCGAAGGGTGCTGAGTCCGGATGATCAGTCTTCCTCTCTCTCGGATCTTCTCAAGCCAGCCGGCGATTCGGCGGAGCAGGACAGGGTCAGGGTCAGCGAAGCCGCCAGCACGTGTCTGAGGACCGCCGAGCTGCTCCTCTCTCTGGAGGTGTACGCTGTCGAAACAGGCAGTAGGATCCTGCGTGAAACGGTTTTCAAGTACCCCGACGAAGCCTCACTTGGGGAACGCGCGGATACTGGAAAATCCGTTGCGTATGAGTTGCGCCGGAAGCTCACCGGTGAGGAATTTATTCAATACTACAATTATATGGACGAGCAGTTGCGGCTCCTGCGGGATCGAGACGAGATGCTGCGGGCTGCCGCCACGGTACTTGCGGAGTGGATACGTCCGTTTTCCCAGGACTCGAGCAGATCGAGCGCCGCCGCAGCTGTTCAAGATACGGCGTACGGGTTGGTCCAGCACTTGGAAAGGATCAACAATCGCGAGGAGCGTTCCTTTGCGGCGAATTTCATCGGATTGCTGCAGGTGCTGCAGGTCGCCAATGAGATTGCTGCCGCGTGGCGACAGCCGGCCGGTTCTTCGGGGAACGCTGCTGCCGTTCAGAAGGCGCTTGCCGATAATGTGCGCGACAAGGGGCGTGATCGCAACGCGTTGGCCACTAAAGGTGCCAAATACGAAAACGAGCAAAGTGAGGACTGGCGCGCTGGCGACCAGTTTGCGGTGACATTTTATATGCCAGAGTCGATGATCACGGCGAACACGATTACTCTCGGCGAGATTCTCCGTGACCCTCAGAATAAGGAGAAGAATGCGCATATAGCCGATATCAACAGCCGTCGCTTCCAGGTCGCCACTTCTGAAATGCATAAAAAAAATCTCGCGATGAATAATTCCGATGCAGATAAGGCCATTGAAGCTGTCGAGAAGTTCTATGCGGAGAACGGCGCCTATCTAGGAGCAGTTTTCCCGACCGGTAAGGCGCTTGACGGGGAGTGGGGTTACGTGATCTCTCAGGACGGCAAGCTCATCGTGTTTAAAGAGGGTACCGTGTGGTTTATACGCAACCGGCGTGGTGCGGAGGGGCCGGAGATCATCGCGACAACGGAAAAGGGTCCGGAAGACGATACCTTTGTTGCTGAGATCAAGGCGTATCAGAAAAAGCATCCGGGGTATGACTACACCGCTCAGGTGCTGCACCACACAAGTCCGGCCGGAGGAGAACCGGTCATCTGCGCTGGCTCGTTGAACGCACGCCAGGGCGTGCTGTTGAAGGTGACCAATATGAGTGGGCACTACACTCCGGTGTTCCTCAATCTGGTGAACGGAATCGAAGTTCTGGCGAATATGGGTCTGCCGCTCGACCAGACCAGGGCCGAGATCGTCGGCAACGAACTCAAGATCCCTGTGCCGGAGGAGAAGTTGCCTGACGTGGCGGAATTGCGGAATCTGCGGTACAAGGTGGGGAAGGTCCCCCTGGGTAAGCAGAGCTACCCCGCGGCCGGCGTTGCAAGCGGTGTGCAAGACCTCAGTGTGAACGCGACACTTCGTCAATCCAGCAAGGAAATAGAGGCTAGAGGCGCACTGATAGCTATTCGCGACGGTTTCAAGAAACAACCAGGGTCCCTCACCGACAGGGATATTTACTCGAAAGAGAAATTCTTCCTGTTCGACACCTCAGAGAAGGTGCAGCAAGAACTACTGAACGCTTTGAAGTCGGACCCTGACCTGGTGGCAGCCTTCAAGCCGTTGACGGATCACTATCGTGAAATTATGCCGGAAGAGTGTTTTTTCTAGGCGCTCAATCGTCGCATTTAATGACCTAATCTACCTTGGATCGGAGATGACTGCATGAGCAGCCCGCAACAGTCTGGCTCGGGCGGCAGCTCGGGCTCTAGCTATACAGGCCTCACCAACCTCGATCAACCCGGGGGAAACCGAGCGGGGTCGCAATACGGTGGCCTCGGCGGTTTGGACTCCAACTCCGGAAGGGAGACGACCACCAGCCCGCCTCCGCCTCCTCCGGCTCCGGAGCCGGTGAAGAAAGTCGACCAGCGTCTTCGTCATCTGCTGTTTCTGACGGACGCCGAGATGGAGTCACTTGGCTTGAATCCGGCAGTTACGCGCGATTTTGTTCGCGGACAACTCGGAATGAAATGACGAACGCGTCGCGGGTCGGTGTCGTCGATGGCGACGGTGGGCGGCCCCTTGGCCGACCTGGATGCAACGAGTCGCGATGCCGAGCCGGTCGTCGTCGATCACTGCGCGATGCCCGGTCAGCTCGTCCTCACCCGCGCCGAGGGCGACGAACAGCTGGGCCGAAGGGCTGAGTGCGCGGGTCGGCGAGGCAGCCGACTGGGACTCGCGCTCGAATCCGGCAGGGCGTCCACTTAGCCGGCTGCCAGGGCTGCCGGCCTCGTTGGTCGAACTCGGCGGCCACCCGAGCGCGTGAGAGCTGCGATGCTATGGGGCGATAAAACGGTGTGGTGCCGCCGGCGGACTCCGCAACGGCGTCCCGGTCGAGTCCGCGTGCCACGAGCGGGGCGTCCGCTCGGTTCTATTACGCCCGGCGCGGCAGGGCGCAGAGCGAGCGTGCGCAGGCTGACGCAGAGCCTGCAGTCGGTCATCGACGCCCTGGGCGAGCGGCTGCGCGCCAATCCCAGCGTTGGCCGCGCCTCCGCGCCGAGCTGATCACCCTTCGGCGGGTAGACGTTCTCGCCGGTGAAACGGGCATTCTCTTTGACGTCGAAGATCGACGCGCTGTCGTACCGCCGGGGCCGCGAATCGTCCTTCTCAAGGAAACGTCAATCGCTTCCCGGAATTATCAGCCGGTCGGTACCGCACGCGGACGTGGCGAAAGTTGGTCTTGTCCAGTTTGGGACATCGGCACGGAGCGTGGCGATCAAGTTCGCGCACCGGGGCCGCTCAGCCCTCTCAGCTGCGACTCCGCCGGACGGTCGGCCTCCGACTACTCCATTTGGGGGTTTACGGAACCGTGACTCGTGACTGTGCGCGGCCGTCGCTCTCAGGGTTACCGTAGTGCCCGGGGCGCCAGGAGGACAAAGTGGACACCAGATCACTCGAGCCGAACGGTGGGGCTGCGTTCGTCGGGCGCGCCCCCGAACTGCGACAACTCGCTCATGGTGCGGAGCTCGTCTGCCAAGGGCGGTCGAATCTGGCTCTCGTGCACGGCGAGCAGGGAATCGGCAAGACCGCCCTGGTCGGACGCGCTCTGTCCGCCCTTTCCGGGTTTACCGTTTTGCATGCGATCTGTGACCCTTCCGAGATCGACAACTCGCTCGGCGTCGTCGCGCAGCTCGTCTCTCACCTTGACCCGGCGATCCTTGCTGAGTTCCCGTTGCTCAGCGGACCGCCAACCGGAACGCGGCCCTTTCTGGTTGGTGCCCAACTGGTGGCGCTGGTGAGCAAGCTCCAAACCGTCCGTCCGATCGCGATCGTGATCGACGACGCGCAATGGGCCGACCATGAATCGATGCAGGTGCTTGGCTTCCTGGGGCGCCGCCTCGGCGTCCATCGAGTCCTCATTGTGATCACCTCGCGAGATGGCGCACCGGTGACCGACAATCTGCACTTGAGTGGCGGCGACCTCGATGTATTCGACCTGGGGCTTGGCGGGCTGAGCAGAGCGGACATCGCCACGCTGGCGCGGTGCATGGGAATCGAACGTATGGCGGACGCAGTCGCCGAACAGGTGGACAGAAGCACGTCCGGCCATCCTTTGTACACGACGATGGTTCTGGCGGAGTTGTCGCGGTGCCAGGAGGTCCGGCCGGACCGCCCGCTGCCGGTCCCGGCCTCACTCGCCGCCGCTGTACGGCAGTCGATGAAAGCGCTCGAACCAGCAAGTCGGCGCTTGGTAGAGGCGCTCGCGGTGCTGGACTCACGGCTCCCGCTCGCCGTCGTCGCGGAGGTCGCCGGAGTCGCGGACAGCGCTGGGGCGCTGGAGCCCCTGCTGGAAAACGGACTCGTCTGGTGGTCTCCGCAGGATCCCTCGACTCCGGTCACCATCCGGCACCGCCTGCCGCGGAACGCCGTCTACGAAGCCATCGCTCCCCGGCGGCGCCGTGAACTCCATCGGATCGCCTCGTCCTGGGTGGCGCCCTCTGCCGCTTGGGCACACCGCGTCGCGGCCACCGAACACACCGACGAGACGCTGGCGGGTGAACTCGAGGCGGTAGCAAGGCGGAGCGTAGCTGAGGGCGACGCCGTGCAGGCCGCTGTGTATTTGCTGTGGGCGTCCGATCTGAGCGAACGCAGGGCCGATCAGGAACGTCGGCTGCTGACCGCGGTCACCCATCTGATTTGGACTCGACGGTTCGATCGCGCACAGGAATACGAAGCCGCCGTCGAGGCATGCGCTCCCGGTCCACAGCGAAGCTGCCTGCTGGCCGCGTTTGCGACCGTGCGGGCCGACTTCCCCGCCGCGGACCCGCATGTCGCGGACGCGCTCGCGGCGATCAACCAGTCCCACAGCGCTTCGCCCGATGTGGGGCTTGCCGTGGCACTCCTGGCGGTGCTCGAGGCATGGCGGGGAAACGGCGAGAACGCCGTCGCCATGGCCGACCGAGCGCTCGCGGCCGGTTGCACCGCCCCGTGCCTGCCCGTCGTGAAGGGCACACTTGCATTCGGGTGCGGGTTGCGCGAAGGGCCGCGAGCCGCGCTCACCGCCTTCGACGAGATCACGGATCTGCCCGCCAAGCCCTCGGATGTTCTGCCGGGAGACGCCTACCTGCTCGGCTGGCGCGGCGGACTCCGGCTGATCGCGGGTGAACTGACGAATTCCGTTTCCGATCTCACGACCGCACTGAACCTCTCCGCCACGGACAAGGCGGTGTTCATCGACGAACGGGTTGTTGGCTGGCTCAGCTGGGCGTACTACCTGCTCGGCCACTGGGATCGCGCCGCGTTCCATACCGAGCAAGACCTGTCCCTTCCGGAGCAGGATGGCGCACTCTGGACCCGGGCCCTCAACAGCGGCGCCGCCGCGCTCGTCCAAGCCGGCCGAGGCAATTGGGCAGCCGCAGCCAAGCACGCCGACATCGCGGAAGCTGCCGCGTGCCGCTTCGGCACTCTGCAACTCGTCCACCCGGTGATTGCCCGAGCGGCAATTGCCCAGGCCCGCGGTGATCACGACGGCATCCTCGCCGCCTTGTCGCCGTTGCTGCAACTGGTCGGTGACTTCGGAATGACCGGTTGGCCCCTGCTCTGGCACGCCTTCTGGCTGCCCATGCACGTAGAGGCGCTCATCGGCACCGGCCGGCTCCCGGACGCGGACGAAGCACTGAAGCTGCTCATGGCGAACTCCGAGGACGAGCCGTATCTCGCGCTCGGCCGGGCGTGGTTCCACGGCTGGCTCACGGAGGCAAGCGGTGACCCAGCGCGGGCGCGCGCGATCTACGAGGCTGCGCTGGACGCGCCACCGACTAATGACGACACCCCGCTGTACCGCGCTCGCTTGCAGGAAGCCTACGGGCTGCTGCTGATGGGGCAGCATCAACGGCGCTCTGGCCTGAGCTGGCTGAACAGCGCACTCCAGACCTACACCACGCTCGGCGCACGCCCGTTCGCCGAGCGGTGCAAGGCCAGGCTGACGGGCCTCGGGGCGACGCCTCAGCGCCGGCCCGAGACCGAGGAGATGCTCGAGCTGACCGATCGGGAACGGGAAATCGTCCTGCTCATCGCGCGCGGCATGACCAACAGCCAGATTGCCCGCGAACTCTACGTCAGTGTCAAGACCGTGGAGTTTCATGTTACCAACACCTACGCGAAGCTGGGCATCAATTCACGCCGCGAGCTTCGCGATCGGTATTCCGCCATCAGCGCGGACTCCGTTGCCTGAGCCAGGCTGCCGGCTTCCGGGCGAGGGAAGCCGGCCGGAGATTCACGTCGTTGCTTGCAGGTTGGTGAATCACCTTGAAAGAAAGCTTCCGGAAGCGCTCGGTAGCCGCGTGAACACGAACGCACGCAGCAGTGAGCCAGTCACCTCACAGGATCATGTCCGGCTGGAAAGCGCGCACTCGGTTCACGGTGAATGCCGGGGCAGGCGCGCGGGGCGCGACCACAGACGCCAGGCCTTCGGTGCCGGTTCGTCGTGGTGGGTGCCGGTCTCGGCGAACCGCAAGCGGATGCGCGCGCCGCCCAGCCTGCCCCGGTCGATATGGATGGTGCCGCCGGTCGCCTCGACTGCGTGCCGGGCGATGTCCAGGCCGAGACCGGTCGAGCCGCGGCCACTGGCACCCCGCCGCATTGCCGCCTCGACGTCCGCGATACCCGGCCCGCCGTCCTCGACCGCCAGCGTGACCCATCCCGCGTGCCGGACCACGGTGACGGCGATCGGGGTTCCAGGCGGAGTGTGCTGAATGACGTTGGCGAGCAACGAATCGACGACAGCGGCGAACTCCTTGGCCGGCAGGCTCACCAGCGCCGGTCCGGTGCCCTGCTCGAACTCGCAGCGGCGGCCCTGGTGTCCGGCCAGCTCGGACCAGAAAGTCATCCGCTCGGCCAGCACCTTGGCCGCGTCGCAAGTCGTCGCGGTGACCCTGGTCGCGCGCGTCGCTGTCCTGATCAGATTGTCCACATCGTGTTCCAGCACCCTCACCGACTGCCGGATCCGGTCGGCGACGGGACCCTCACCGACGGACTGCGAGTCCAGCCTCAGTGCAGTCAGCGGAGTGCGTAACCGATGCGACAAGTCGGCGACGAACTCCCGTTCGGCCGCCATCAGCTGCTCGACCCGGCCGGAAATCTGGTTGAGCGTGCCGATCAGCTCGGTGACTTCCGCTGTGTCGCTCGGCGGAATCTCGATCCCGGTGCGACCCTCGCCGATTGCCGGCGCCGCGGCGGCGATCGCTCGTATCGATTCCACGAGGGGACGGGTCCGCCGGTAGCCGACCACTGCCGCCGCTGCCACCGCGACGAAAGCACCCGCGACCATGATCGCCAGCCGGAGCCCGAACGGCCCGAGCAGGTCCGTGGTCGGCTGGTAGGTCTCCACCACGGCGACCGCGCCATCAGGCATGGCGACGGGCAGCAGCCGGACCGCGCCACCACCCGCATTGGCGATGACGAGCTGGCGGCGCCCCGCGGCCGATGCGACATCTCGCGGATCGGCATGGCCGCCGCCGACCGTACGTTGACCGCCGAGGTACACGGCGACATCACCGTCTGCGCCGGCCCTGGAACGTTGCACCGCGGCGCGGATCAGATCCGCGTCGGTGCTGGCGGCGACGAAGTCGGCGACCGAGGCGGCCTGCTGTGCGGCCGACGCATCGGCGACCAGTTTGGCGTGGGACCAGTCGAGCATGGCGAACACGGCCAGCACGATCACGACGGCCACAGCCGCGGCGGTCAGCGTGACGCGAACAAGGAGCCTGCTCATGTGCTCGCCACGATCACTGCGGCGCCATCAGCTTCAGACCCACCCCGCGGACGGTATACAGGTACCGGGGACGTGCGGCACTTTCGCCGAGCTTACGCCGCAGCCAGGACACGTGTACGTCGATGGTCTGGTCACCACTGTCGTCCCGCTGCCACACGTCGTGAATCAGTTCCCTGCGGCTGACCACCCGGCCCGGCCGGGCGGCGAGATAGGACAGCAGGTCGAACTCCCGCCGGTTCAGCTCCATGGGGACGCCATCCAGCGTCGCAGTGCGCTGCCGCAGGTCGATGTGGAGCCCACCCAGGTCGAGTACCTCGGTGCTGTCCGCTTTGTGGGTACGGCGCAGCAGCGCGGAGATCCGGGCGACGAGGTGCTCGCCGGAGAACGGCTTGACCACATAGTCGTCGGCGCCGGCGTTCAGCAGTTCGACGACGCTGCGTTCCTCGCCCCTTGCCGTGGCGATGATGACGGGCACGCTGCTCACCCCGCGCATCATCCGCAGTACCGCACTCCCGTCGAGGTCCGGCAAGCCGAGGTCCAGGATCACGAGATCCGGCTTGTGATCGGCGACGTACCGCAGCGCATCGATGGCCGTACACAGAGCGTGCACGCTAAAGCCGCGTTCTGTCAGCGTGTGTGTCAGCGCCGCCTGGACGGCCCGGTCGTCTTCGACCAGCAAGATGTCGGGCATGAGACCTACGGTAGAACACGGAACGTCGATGAACAGAAGCCGTGACATGAGCGCAACGTAGCCGTCCGTCGAAGCCGGCGCTGTTTCGGCGAGATGAACCGCGACGCCCTTTTAAGGTTCTTTTGTGATTGCCGCCTCTACGCTTCCGGCACTGATCGAGCGCCCACCGCAGTGTGTTGGAGATAGGAGAGGCCGTGTCCGCCATCGAACTACGAGAACTGAACAAGGTCTACGCGGACGGAACCAAGGCGGTCGACAACCTTGACCTGCAGATCCAGAACGGTGAGTTCATGGTCCTCGTCGGCCCTTCGGGCTGCGGGAAGACCACTGCACTGCGGATCATCGCGGGCCTCGAAGAGGTCACCGCGGGCACGGTGACGATCGGCGACAAGATCGTCAATCGCGTGCCGTCCCGGGACCGGGATGTCGCCATGGTGTTCCAGTCCTACGCCTTGTATCCCCACCTGAACGTCTTCGACAACATCGCGTTCGGGCTCCAGCTGCGGAAGCTGCCCAAGGCGGAAGTCCGGCGCCGAGTGCAAGACGCAGCCGCCGTGCTGGAACTGACCGAACACCTCGACCGCAAGCCGAAGAACCTCTCCGGTGGCCAGCGGCAGCGGGTGGCGATGGGCCGGGCGATCGTCCGCGAGCCTCAGGCGTTCCTTATGGACGAACCGTTGTCCAATCTGGACGCGAAGTTACGCGTCCAGATGCGCGCGCAAATCGCCCGCATCCAACGTGACCTCGGCGTGACCACGGTGTACGTAACGCACGACCAGACCGAGGCGATGACGCTCGGTGACCGGGTCGCGGTGATGAAACGCGGTGTGCTGCAACAGGTCGGCCCGCCGCAGGAGCTCTACGACCGTCCGGTCAACCTGTTCGTCGCCGGGTTCATAGGTTCGCCGGGGATGAACCTGCTGACCGGCACACTGGTGGCCGAGGACGACGGTACCTACTGGACCGCCTTCGAGTCCCAGCGGCTGCGGCTGGCCGACACCGTCCTCCGTGAACGACCGGCACTGAAGGACTACGTCGGCCAGGAGATCATCGTCGGGATTCGCCCCGAGGACATGGAGGACGCTGAGCTGGCGGGCGAGCCGGTATTGCCCGGTACGGCGTTGCAGTCCTCCGCCGACCTGGTCGAGGCCATGGGATCCGACGTGCTGGTGCACTTCCCCATCGAGGCCCGGCCGGTGCTCTCCGAGGACATCAAGGACCTCACCGACGACGGCAGCCTGCCCGGCGGCGGCCGGCCGGACCGGGGCCTGGTCACGCTGGTCGGCCGGTTCAGCCCCCGGACGAGGGTGTTCGAGGGTCAGCCGGTGTCGATCCGGGTGGACACCAGCCGACTGCACTTCTTCGACCCGAAAACCGGGTCTTCGATCTGGCAAGACTGAGGAGCAAGAAGATGAACCGAAAAAGTGTCGGCGCACTCGCGGTGACCGGCGTGATCGCCCTGACTTTGGCCGGATGCGGATCGGGGCAGACCCCGACGTCGAACTCGGCTCCGCCCTCCGCCGCTGACCTCCGGGGCCAGACCCTGGAGGTCGCCGGTATCTGGTCCGGCGACGAGCAGAAGGCCTTCGAGCGGGTGATCAGCCTGTTCGAGCAGCAGACCGGGGCCACCGTGCACTACACCTCCGACGGCGACCAGCTCCCGACTGTGCTGCAGAGCAAGGTGACCGGTAAGAATCCACCGAACATCGCTTTTCTCGGCCAACCAGGCTCCATCGCGAGCTTCGCCAAGGAGGGGGCACTCAAGCCGCTGCCGCCGGACGTCCAGCAGGCGGTCGCGAAGCACCAGTCCAAGGCCTGGGCCGACTTTGCCACAGTGGACGGTAAGCCGTACGGTGCCTACTTCGACGCCAACGACAAGTCGATCATCTGGTACGACGCGAAGTCGTTCGGCTCGGTAGGCGCACAGGAGCCGGCGACGTGGTCTGACTTCCTCACCCTCTCCAAGCAACTGGCCGACGCCGGCACCACACCGATGTCCATCGGCGGTGCCGACGGCTGGGTCCTGACTGACTGGTTCGAGCAGGTATACCTGCAGACCGCCGGCGTGGACGCCTATAACAAACTCGCCCGGCACGAAATCAAGTGGACCGACCAGACGGTGCTGTTCGCTTTGCAGACCCTGCAGCAGTATTTCGGCGATGACCGGCTGATCGCGGGCGGCAGATCCGGCGCCTTGCAGACCGGCTTCCCGACCTCCGTGGTCAACACGTTCTCCGACCACCCGAAGGCAGCCATGGTGTACGAAGGCAACTTCGTCGCCACCACCATCCAGTCCAGTACGACGGCGAAGCTGGGGACAGACGCGAAGCTGTTCCCGTTCCCGAAGATCGCCAACGCCGTACCGGGGGTGGAAACCGGTGGTGACGCGGCCGTGGCGTTCACCGACGACAAGGCGACCTGGGAGTTCATGAAGTTCCTCGCTTCGCCTGAAGCCGCCTCGACGTTGATCAAGAGTGGCGGGTTCCTCACTCCGAACAAGGACGTGCCGCTGTCGGACTTCCCGGACGATACCTCCCGCACCATGGAACGGCAGTTGCTGAGCGCGGGTGACGCCATCGTGTTCGACCTGTCCGACCTGGCCCCGCCCGCCTTCGGTGCCACCAAGGGCTCTGGTGAGTGGAAGGACCTCGAGGATTTCCTGGCCAACCCCAGCGACGTCGTGGGTACGCAGCAGAAACTCGAGGCGGACGCTGCCAAAGCGTATCCGGCCTCGTAAGGCTGGTTCGACAGTGATTCGATTGACCGTCAAACAAGGAGGTGAGCCGGGCGTGCCGTCCCCTGTGGGATCCCCCGTGGCCGCCCGGCCCTCCGCCTCTCGTCGCCGCATCAGCGACCGGCCGAACAGTTCAGCTTGGCAGGTCGGGCTCTTCCTGGCTCCTGCGGTGTTGTTGCTGGCTGTCTACATCGGATACCCGGTCGCGTATTCGGTCGTTCGCAGCATGTTCAGCCGCGACGGTAGTTCGTTCGTCGGGCTTGACAACTACGGCTCTGTGTTCACCGACCCGGACACCGGAATCGCGTTGCGCAACAACCTGATCTGGGTTCTTGTTGCGCCCGCGTTGGTCACCTGCCTCGGGCTGGTCTTCGCGGTGCTGACCGAACGGATCCGGTGGGCGGTGGCGTTCCGGATGGTGCTGTTCATGCCGATGGCCATCTCGTTGTTCGCCTCCGGCATCATCTTTTCGCTGGTCTACCAGCAAGACCCGGATCGAGGACTGGCCAACGCGGTCGCCGTCGGCGTGCATGACACGTTCGGCGCGCCCGCTCCATACCCTGGCGCGCAGCCCCGGCCGACCGTGGAAGCACCGAGCGACGCCGACGGATTCACCACCACTCGCCACTATCACACTGGTGACGTGGTCGGGCTGCCCATGGTCGGCATCCCACCATCGAAGCTGCCGCCGGCGGCAGTCGCCGCCGCCCCGGTGCACGCCACCGATACCCAGCTCGCCGGTGTGGTTTGGCTGGATGTCGCGCTCGGCAGCAAGCCCGGACAGCCCGATCACGGCAAGCGCGGCATGCCGGGGATCACGGTGCAGGCGATCCGCGACGGCACTGTCGTCGCGACCGCCACCACGGGCGACGACGGTGCGTTCACGTTCCTCGACCTCGCACCCGGCAACTACCAGGTACGGATGCCCGCCGGCAACTTTGCGGCGCCATTCCGCGGCCTCACCTGGCTGGGGCCGGCGCTGATCACCCCGGTGATCATCTCGGCTTGGATCTGGATCACCACGGGTTTCGCGATGACGTTCGTCGCGGCCGGGCTGGCAGCCATCCCACGGGACGCCCTCGAAGCCGCGCGGGTGGACGGCGCGACCGAGTGGCAGGTGTTCCGGCGGGTCACCGTGCCGCTTCTGGGACCGGTGCTGCTGGTCGTGTTCGTCACGCTCGTCATCAACGTGCTCAAGGTCTTCGACCTGGTGTATGTCATCGCGCCGGGGTCGGCCCAGGTGAACGCGAACGTGCTGGCCCTGCAGATGTGGCAGGTGTCCTTCGGCGCCAGCGCGGGCGGTGGCGATCTCGGTATCGGAAGCGCGCTCGCGGTACTTCTGTTCGTGCTGGTCCTGCCCGCCGTGTTGTTCAACATCCGACGATTCCGCCGGGAGCGACGATGACCACACTCAACCAGGACTTTCTGGTTCCCGGAGCGTCTGGCGCGCCGAAACGCGGAGCCTTGTCCAAGGTCGCGGCCCTACTCGGCTCCGGTACCGTCCGGTTGCTGCTGGTGCTGATCGCGGTACTGTGGCTGGTTCCGGTATTCGGTCTGATGGTGTCGTCACTGCGTGGGGAGGCGGACAACGCCACCGCGGGGTGGTGGCAGGTGTTCGAGGTTCCTGCCCAGCTCACTCTGAGCAGCTACCACGAACTGGTCAGCAACGCCACGGTGATGCACAGCCTGCTCAACACCGTGTACATCTCGGTGCCCGCCACGGTGCTGGTGATCGGAATCGGCTCATTGGCGGCCTACGCCCTGGCGTGGCTGCGGTTCCCCGGCCAGGACTGGCTGATGGTGACCGTGGTCGGGCTGCTTGTGGTGCCGATCCAGGTCGCGTTGGTGCCGATCTCCGCGCTGTACGGCGCGCTCGGCATCTTCGGCACGATTGCCGGTGTGGTGCTGTTCCATGTCGCGTTCGGCCTGCCCTTCGCGGTGTTCCTGCTGCGCAACTTCTTCGCCGGCATTCCCGCGGACCTTCTCGAGGCGGCCCGGATGGACGGCGCCCGGGAATGGCGGATCTTCTGGAAGGTGGTACTGCCGATCGGCAAGCCGGCGATCGCGTCGTTGGCGATCTTCCAGTTTCTTTGGGTGTGGAACGACCTGTTGGTTTCCCTGGTCTTCGCTGACTCGTCGTCGCAGCCGATCACCGTCGCACTGCAATCACAGCTGCGCGCGTTCGGCACGAACATCGATGTGCTGGCCACCGGGTCGTTTGTCTCGATGATAGTTCCCTTGGTGGTGTTCTTCGCCTTTCAGCGCTACTTCGTCCAAGGCGTGCTGGCGGGTTCGACGAAATGACTCGAAGTGCTATCAGGGAAGCGACCGCGACCCGTGCGGGAGGAATGGCGAAGCTCGGCTTTGCCCCCGGACGGCCGCATCGCGGATGGGCAATGAACGATCACGCACGGGCTCCAGGAGGAGTGTTGACTGCCGAGGCCCTGCCCGCCGAGCTACGGCGCGCGATCGTCCAGATCGCCCGTACTCCGCGTCTGCTGGTCGCCTGCGATTACGACGGCACGCTGGCACCCATCACGCTCAACCCGGACGAGGCACGCCCGTTGCCCGAGTCCGTCGGGGCCCTCAGATCGCTCGCCGGTCTGCACGAGACCACCACGGCGGTCATCTCCGGCCGCGCGCTGCGCGACCTGGCCACGCTCTCGCGGCTGCCGGCCGAGGTGAACCTCGTCGGCAGCCACGGCTCGGAGTTCGACATCGGCTTCATCCACGCCCTCGACGAGAAGGCGCGGGAGCTGCACCGGCGGCTGGAGGCCGAGCTCGAACAACTCGTGCTGGACGTCCCGGGCGTGTCGCTGGAGGTCAAGCCGGCGAGCATCGCGGTGCACGTGCGCCGGGCCGAGCACGAGGCGGGCCGCCGCGTGCTCGCGGCCGTCCACTCCGGACCGTCCACTTGGGAGGGCGTGTCGACCACCGACGGCAAGGAGGTGGTCGAGCTCGCGGTCGTCCAGACGGACAAGGGCCGCGCGCTCGACATCCTGCGCCACCAGGTGGGCGCCACGGCCGCGATCTTCCTCGGCGACGACGTCACCGACGAGAAGGCCTTCGCCCGCCTGTCCGGCCCGGACCTGGGCATCAAGGTCGGCGACGGCGAGACCCTCGCCGCGTTCCGCGTGCCTGACACCGTCGACGTGGCGCTGGTGCTCGGCTTCCTGCTGGAGGAGCGGCGCAACTGGCTCTACGGCGAGTCGGCCCCGCCGATCGAGCGGCTGTCGATGCTGGCCAACGAGCGGTCGGTCGCGCTGCTGACGCCGGACGCCAAGCTGACCTGGCTCTGCCACCCCGGCCCGGACGCGCCCGCGGTGTTCGCCGACCTGCTCGGCGGCGAGGGAGCGGGCCACTTCTCCATCAAGCCGCACCGCAACGGCCTCCCGCTCGGCCAGCGCTACCTGCCGAACACGATGACGGTCGAGACGCGCTGGTCGCGTCTGCTCGTCACCGATTACCTCGAGCCGGAGAGCGCGCCGCACCGGACGGATCTCGTGCGGGTGATCTCGGGTGAGGCGGCGGCGAGCGTCAAGTTCGCGCCGCGGCCCGAGTTCGGTGGGGTGCCGGTGAAGCTGGAGGTCACCGACGGGGGTGTGCGGGTGCTCGGCACGTCGGAGCCGTTCGTGCTGTACTCGCCGGGCGTGGAGTGGTCCATCACCTCCGACGGTCTGCACGACACCGCGTCCGCGCTGGTGCAGCCGACGCCGACCCGGCCGGTGGTGCTGGAGCTGCGCTGCGGCACCACGGACCTCGGCCCGCACGAACTGTCCGAAGTGGAACGCCGGGACCGCGCGGGCCGTTACTGGAGCGAGTGGACCTCGAAGCTGCAGCTGCCGGCGGTGCAGACCGATTTGGTGCTGCGTTCGGCGCTGACGCTGCGCGGGCTGGTCAACACCGACACCGGCGGCGTGCTGGCCGCGGCGACGTCGTCGCTGCCGGAGGAGATCGGCGGCGTCCGCAACTGGGACTACCGCTACTGCTGGATCCGCGACGCCGCGATGACCGTGCGGGAACTCGTGCACCTGGGCTCGATCGAGGAGGCCGAGGGCTACCTGCGGTGGCTGCACGGCGTGCTCGCCACGCTGGCCGGCCCGGAGCGCCTGCACCCGCTCTACACCCTGGCCGGCAGCGTGATCGGTGCCGAAGCGGTCATCGAATCGCTGCCCGGGTACGCCGGTTCGCGTCCGGTCCGGGTCGGCAACCTGGCGAACCACCAGGTGCAGCTGGACGTCTTCGGCCCGGTCGTCGAGCTCGTGCAGACGCTCGCGGCGGCGCGCCACGAGCTGCGTGACGAGGACTGGCAGATGGTCCGCGCGATGGCCGAAGCCGTCACGCGGCGCTGGAACGAGCCGGACCACGGGATCTGGGAGGAGCGGCACGTGCCGCGCCACCGGGTCTACTCGCGGGTCATGTGCTGGGTGACCATCGACCGCGCGATCAAGCTGGGCGAACAGTACGGCCGGGAGATCCCGGGCAACTGGCACGGCCTGCGCGAGGACATCAAGCACGACGTCCTCACGCACGGCTGGAACGACGAAGTCCAGGCCTTCACCACGGCCTACGACGGCACGGACCTGGACGCGGCGTCGCTGTTCGTCGGGCTCACCGGGCTGATCGACCCGGCCGACGAGCGCTTCCAGCAGACGGTGACCGCGATCGAGGCGGAGCTGCGCAGTGGGTCCACTGTGTACCGTTACCGCCGCGACGACGGCCTGCCCGGCGGCGAAGGCGGTTTCCACATCTGCGCGGCGTGGCTGATCGAGGCGTACCTGCTCACCGGGCGGCGCACCGAGGCGCAGGAGCTGTTCGACCAGATCGTCGCGGCGGCCGGCCCGACCGGCCTGCTGCCGGAGCAGTACGACCCGATCGCGGAACGGTCGCTGGGCAATCACCCGCAGGCCTATTCCCACATCGGGCTCATCCGGTGCGCCAACTTGCTGGCCGGGAGTTAGCCCTTTCGGTCCGAAAGCCCCTGAAGGCCACCATGACGGCACCCAGTGCCCTTATGGTGGCCTTCAGTGCGTTCTGGAGGTGAGCCGGTGCAGGGGACGTTCGGACAGGTGGAGCGGCTGCCCGGGGCGGGCGATGGGCCGGCGCCCGGCAAGGTCGCCGGGGGGTGCGTCGGCGTTCCGGCGCGTCGCCGGCTCGGGGCGGACGCCGACGGGGCCGATCGGGTGGAACGTCAGCGTCGGTTCCACGATTGTGCGGTGCACAAAGCACGGGGCGAACACATGGAAAAGGAGGCTTTCCAGGTCGAACCCGCCCGACACCCAAGCGGGCGGGACGGAGCCCGACGATAGCGGCGGGGGCCGGTCGCCAGGTGGGTGGACCGGCAAGCTGAACCTCGCCGGCGAGCAGTGCCGCACGCGGCGGGTCGAGGCCGGGCAGCGCGGTGGCAGCCCACGGTTCACCGGTGATCGAGTCCGTCCGGGTGCGCCGGCCCGGCGGCGGTCGTCCACAGAGCGGCCCGGACCGGGTTCTGGCCGACAAGGCCAACCGCGCCTGTCTACGCGACCGAGGATTCAACGCGCCCGTCGACCGGCCCGCGACCACGCCGTCCACCGCAAGGCCGAAGGCTCCGCGGGCGGCCACCGGCGCTCGACGGAGAGATCTGCAAGCAGCGTCACGCGGTGCGTGTGCGGCATCGGTTTGTTCAAGCAGCACCGGGAACCACAAACTCACCGCACCGCGCAGGCCATCGCGCTATGTCGCCCGGTTACCTGCACTGCATACAGCACAAGTCAGCGGCGTAGATCATTCTCCACCGACATCCGGAATACAATGGGGAAGTCTTTGTTCCTGTCCTCGAAGTGGTAAAAAGATTTGTCATCTTCGCGTACGAGGTACAGTTCCGTTTCCGCGGGAATGGGCAAATTCGTCTTGATTTCAGGGGCGAGGGGAGTGATTAATTTCAATATTCTAGCCCACATGGACTCAGCAATTTCACCATCCGGGCGCAGGATCCATCCGGTTATTTCCTCTTTGAACTCCAAGATGGCCAACTCGACGGCATTTCCGCCATCCTCGTCTCGAATTATGGTTCTCCCGTTTTCGTTGCGCGTGACGACAAAGCGTTCCCGTGTCGGCCAGCCGCGCGCTTCGAGTATAGGCTCGACTCGTTGCTCCCACTCCGTCATATCGGGCGGAAGGGGTTGCGCATCGCTGAGATCAAACTGGTAGCCTTGACGACGCGTTACCAAGGGTTGCCCAGCGTAGTCTTGCCCGCCTGGCCCTTGGGCTTGATCCGGAGCTTGTGGCTGGTCTTGAGGCGGTTGGGGCGGTGGCTGCGCGGGGTTGACTTCTTCAACAGTTGTCGATTGCAGGGCGCCGTCCGCATGGACGAATCCGGTGAACAGGAAGAGTTTTTCGGGGACGTTGTCCTGTTTCATCGTTTTCGCATAAGACATAAGCCTGAACGTCCCGTTGTCCTGCTCCGCCAAAACATTGTGAAGATCATTCCAGGCCAATCGCTGTTGGGTATCTGTGGTGATGAGGTACAAGTCCTGACCGACCAGACTGTGGCCTGCCCCGATCTTCACGTATGGCTCTGCTGACCCGTTCATCTGCCTCCGGAATGCACTGATGACGGCCGTCTGTCGTCCGATGGGGCTGAGTGGCCGGAACCGCGGGATTTCTTCGACTTTGATGACCGCGCCGGTCTCCGGGTCGCGTGTGCGAATCAATTCGAAGACACCCGACGTCCCGCCGATCCATACGTTGAAACTGCCATCAGGGCGCTCGTTTCCAATAAACACCTTTGGCGGCGCGGCGTTCCCGGAATTCTGATTGATCATCTTGTAAGCCGCGTCGAAAGCATCGAGGACTTTTTTTCGGCCCGCTTTGTCCGTTGGAGGCAGCAGCTCTGACGGGTCCATCTGCTCCCGCCACTCGACAACCAAACCGGCGGCGGTGACCACCTCACCGAAGAGCGGCGTCGTGCGACCGATCATGGTCTTGATGGACGTACTCTTCACTGCCTGAGAGGCGATATTCGAAGCTGTGCCAATAATCGAAGGCGTCGACTGTGCCACAGTAGCGGCAAGGCCTGGCTGCTCTTCATTGCCCGCTGAGTCCCTCCTGCCGTACTCGCGTCCCAGGTGTCTACGAATGTTCTCGGGATCTTTCGCATCTTCCGCGACTGCCAGAGTCTTGAGCACGGACGCCGAAAGATCCGATACCAAACTGATCCCGGAGTTGACCGCAAGTGCGACGGCGGGGCCGATGCCGAATGCAACAGCTCCCGCTGCGCCGGCGCCGATATTCAAAACCCGAAAACCCAACAACACGGTTTGAACGCTCAATAACGTGCCGTTGAGGATCGGGGATACTGCCGCGAAGTTGTCGGTCATTTTTCTGGAGGTGTCACTGATCGCCCATTGAACCACGACCTCAGCGGCCTTGGCGGGTGCTTGTACCAAGTCGGCCAGTGCGTGCCCGTAATCGACCCAGGAGTCATGGAGTGCCGTTTCCTCAAGATCGGTCAAAGCCGGGACGACCCGCGCCCCCGGTTGCTGATCTGGTTGCGGAATCGATTTCATGCGTACCGCTGTCGTCGCCGCGCGAACCGCTGCCTCCGCTGAGCTCAACCGGCTCACCGGTCCGTCGAAGACTGCGCGAGCCCGGTCGAACGCCTCTTTCGCCGAGCCCTTTTCGCCCGGCCACTGCTCCGGAGGCTTGAACTTGCGGTAAGCTTCGGCGACGCCCACCTTGACTTCGCTGCCGGCGGCCAGCAAGGTTGCTTCGAACTCGACGATACCTTTGAGATCTCCCGTGCTCCGCTGCCGGACCGCCTGATTGGTCGCAGCCCTGGCTTCTCGCTGAAAATGCGCTTCTCGGTCGATTTCCTTGCTGCTCTTCTTCGGATTCGCCTTGATCAACGCCTTGCGGTGCTCTCGCAATCGGCCAGCCAAGTCGATGCATGCGGTGCCGAACGACGTCATAAAAGTTGACCACTGAGCCGCGTTTGAGTCGATAGCGACCTCGCTCTGCTGCCGATTCCCGTCCCAGCCGTCAACGACGGTATCGAAATTGGCGACGGGGTTTTGAGAAAATTCGTGAAACATCTTGAGCAGACTACGCCACTCTTGATTACTTCTCTTCATCAGACTGTTGATGCTGGAAGGCGGGCGCTCTTTGAGCAAAAAGTCGAGGTTGATACCGCTGGGCAACCAGGTGTTCGTGTTCGAGGTGAGCAACCGCCCGGGCTTGGCCACCCCGCTCGACAACAACGCATTGCATGACTGCCGGAACAGCTTGATCGCCCTGTCCCAGTACGCCTGCTGGATTTTGACGGCACGCTCGACGCCGAAATTCGGGTCGTCTCCCGTCCAGTTGTACAGCTCGTATTGCGCGAACAGTCGTTGCAAGTAACCGCGATCGCCACCGGCGCGCGAATACCACTGCTGGAACAGTGTCTTCCAGTCGGCGCCCTGCTTGGCGAGTAAATCCTTCATGTTCTCCGGCCACGAACGAACGGCGAACAGGAAGGCGAGGTCTATGTCGCGAGGAGTCCACTCCGGGTTGACAGGTGAAAGCGGTTGTGCATTTGCGAGCATCTCCCTGCGCAACATCAAGCAGAATTCGGAAAAAGCCTCCAGTATCGAAGGCCATGCTTCCCTGTCGGCGTCCGACAGTTGCTCTACTGCACGTCTCCAGCCAACTTGCAAAGACCTTGCACGCAGACTCCGCATTCTCCGGACAATATCCTTCTGGCCACCGCCGTACAGCCAGGCAAGACATAGTCTGCGCCATGGATCGCTGGCGATGATCTCGCGAAGAATCTTGGGCCTGTTCTTGTCGAAAAGGAGAAACTCGACATCGAAGTTCAGCCAGTCGCGCGGCTCGGTCGGAATATAAATTGCCGGCACGGTTACCTCCGGTTTCCGGTATCTTGCTTATACGCGAGATTGAGATCAGGCCCGACGGTCCCCGACGGGTCTCCGTGCGCGGCTGCGGCGGTTTGGATCGCCACACGGTGGCGGGATGTTCGGCGGTGATTCGGTCGGGGGCCAAGTCGCCAAGCGCTTGGTCGGGGTGCATCGACGTGCGGCGCTCAGCAACGGACGCGGGTGCCACCCGACCGCCGGCACGGCCGACTCGGCGCTCCTCCGCGCTGCCCGGTCTCGCACCGCGAGCAGGGCGACCGCTGCCGCGATGGTGCAACGTCTGGAGACCGAAGTGCGAAGCAGGTGGATATCCCGTCGGTCGTTGCGCGCAGCGGGTTCGGTCACCTCCGGGCTGCCTCCGAGATCAACGTCGTACTCGCACGCCCAGTCCTCGATCGGTTCGACTCGTGCGAGGGGCGGGAACGGCGTAAGGTCCAGTGGCGTCGAGATGTGCGGGATCGTCATCGCCACTCCCGGGGCAGGCTGGATCGACCAGGATCATTGTCGCTCGCAGTCCCTCCTCGATGCGCCGGGCGCAAGGCCAAGTTTTCGGGCAACTACGTGTCGACCGAGACGCACGTCCGGCGTGTGCCACTTCATCGCCGGTCCGTGGTCGCCCCTCATCGGTACCCTCCAGGAAAACCACTTCGACTCGCTGCCGCTCAGTGCATCCCAGCGCCGATTCGTGAGCGAGGCGCTGCCTCTGCCGTCCATCGCGTGCAGTGCCCGAAAGGGCAACCACGAGACGTTGTCTGCCGCGTCGTGCGTGCGCGGTTCGTGGCGTCGGCAGTGTCGGCGCCGGCACCGGCCGCCCGGCCGGTGCCGGTTCAGGACGAGCCGTCGCAGGTCATATCCGGCCACCGGACGTGGACGGCCGCTGAACCGTTCCGCTGGAGAGAGAGCGGTGAGCGGGAAGATCCGGACCATTGCGTAGCACCGGGAGCGCCGGTCCCGGAGGTGGTGGCGATACACCCCCTCTGGGGCGGACGTGCCGCTGGGTCTCACCAGCTGAGAGATGTGTTCGATCGTCCTAGGCAACGGAGCGCCCCGGCGATGGCGTGAGCTTCACACACGCTCAGCCGACTGCACGCGCGGAACCTGACAATGGTGTCGAGACGGTTCCGGATGCCTGTTCTGTGTGTCGCGTCCTGCCTCCTCGTGGTCTGCGGGGTTCGTTGATCCAGGCGCGCAGGCTGCCGGGGTCGGCGCCCGGCGCACGCCAGGTTGACCGCCAGCGTGTCCGAATAACCGCGGGGAAGCTCACGCTGGCATTCGCACGTTGGAGTACCCGGCACAACGTGCCCGAGCGGCCGTCAAGCCAGTGAACGCAGGTACTCCGCCAAACCGCTCATGCGCTTTGTCCCGAGCGCGGCCAACAGGTCTCGCCGGTGGTTTGCCCCCAGCCGGGTGTAGATCCGTTCGAAGTTCCCCTCGGGAACTGCCTGCAGGAGTTCGGCATCGAGGTTGAGGACCGTTCGCGCAACCGTGTGCCCGGGGAGCTGCGAAAGTGCATACCCGAGCAGTTCGGGCCGGTGAGCGGCGATCGTCCGGAGGAAGTCTTTTTCACGGATCAGACGTGAGTCTTTCAAGTGGTCGAGGATGCGTTTCGCCGCTTCGGGGTGCGCCTTGGCCAGGAGGTCTGCGGCATCGTCCGGCACGAAGGACATCAACGCACTCGAGGCGCTGTAGGCCGAGCCGGAATCGACTGCGAGCGTCAATGCTTCGCCGAGACGTGCGGCGTCGCGGATCCGCACGTGGCCGAAGACCTGCGCGGTGACGCCGGGCGTGAGGTGGGGCAGGGAGCCCGCGATGGCCCGCGGACTCAGCACGTCCATCAGAACGTCGAGCTTGTCCGGGCGCTCACCGAGGAGAAGCCACCACAGTAGGGTGCTGGTCGCATCCGGTTTCGTGGCCAGGATCGCCGCGGCGATCCGCCGGATCGCCGTCCCGTCGGTGGACAGCAGGGCGTCGAGGAGGTCGGTTCGAGCGAGCAGGTCGGCTCGGATCACCACGTCGGCGGCCAGTGGCGCGGGGAGCCCGGCGAGGATGGACCGGGCAAGGTCGGTGCCGCCTCCGGTATGGAGCGATGCCACGAGTCTGGCCAGTCGGGGTGGGTCGACCGTGACGAGCTGCAGAACCGCAGGGGACAGGACGGCGCTGCCGACCGACAGCAGCCGCTTGAGCAGGTGGCCATCGGGATCCTCGACGACCAGCACGCTGATCACAGCGGCGGTGAATTCGTGGTCGCCCGCGACGATGTGACTGAGGGCGGCGGTGGTGTCGGCGCCGTGTTCCACCATCCAGACGCAGAGGTCACGGCCGAGGTGGGAGGCGGTGCCGAGCGTGTGGGCGAGAAGGTGCGCGGCGCGAGCCGGGTCGGCGTGGTGGACGGCGATCAGCAACGCGGCGGAGGTGTCCATGGCCCCGGGCCCGTCGGCCGCCTGAACGGCCTCCGTGGCGACCGTGCCCACGAACAGCTCGGCGGCGGTGGCCGACGGGATTCGGACCAGCGTTTCGACGAGCAGGGCGCGTGCGGCGCGGGCACCTCGGCCCGCCATGACGGTCACCGCGGGCTGCATTTCGCCGGTGTGGCGAAGACAAGCGGCTGCGAGTACGTCGCGGGTGCCGTCGGGGCCCATGGCGCCGGTCAGCGAGTCGAGGACCTCATTGGCGCCGGCCGGGTCGTGGACGGAGATCGCGGCGAGGAGCAGTGCGGCGGCGTCAGGTCCCAGTCTGTCGATGAGCACGGCCAATTGCGGCCACTGCCTGCTCTGTGCCAGAGCGGGGCCGAGCGTGGCCGGCGTGAGGTGGGGGAGGAGCCGGTTCAACGCGGCCGGGTGGTCAGCCTGAATTCTGCTGAGCAGGCGTGCGAACGACACCGGGTCCCATTGTGCCGAACCCAGCACCGCGGCAGCCGCCTGCGGGGCGATCCGGGTGAGAAGTTCGGCCGCTGCCGCCGTCCTCCGAGCGTCGAGCATGGTGGTGACCACCGGTGCCATCACCGCCGGAGCGGCAGCCAGCGCGGCCACCACGGCGACAACCAGGGGTGACGTGGGCTCCAGCGGCTCGTCGAGCAAGCCGACCACCTCTGCGGGCTTGGCCGCCAGGTGCAGGACGACGCGAGCGGCCAGCGGCAGGCCTTGAGGATCGAAATGCAGGATCCAGGAGACCAGTGCCTCGACCGACACGCCCGTCGCCACGGCCTGGGCCAGCACCCGGCCCGCCCATGCAGCCTGGGCGGGCGCGACCACGAGCAACGTCTGCATGGCACGCCCCTGTGACCGCGCCCACCACGCCAACCACACCGCGGCGGCACCGGCTGGGGCGACGGCTGCCAAGGACAGCAGCACCTCGGCTGCCTTGCGTACGTCGGTTCTGGACGCGAACGCGAGTGCCGAGGCGATGGGCTCGGTCGCCGCCGAATCGGCGGTGCACCACGTGGCCAGCGCCAAGCCCATGACGTCAGCCCCGGCCCCCGCGATGGCACCCGCGAGCGCCTCGGTGCCGCGGGGGTGGCGTGGCAGGGCCGCCGCGCCCAGGAGCAGCGCCATCCTTTGCGGGTTCGGCGCCATCGCCGCGATCACCTGACCCGCGATCACGGTATGGGTCTGCGCCAATGCGGCCAGCAGCCTGCCGATTCGTTCGGTGCTGGCCTGGTCGGAGACCGCCCAGTCGGGCAACGACGCCCACACCGCGGGGGAATCCGACACGATCCTCAGTCCGACATCGCCCGGGTCACCGACGACCGCGAGCCGCGCCAGCTGCGGCTGGGCGTTGCCGACCGCCATGATCACCTTCGCCACCACGTCCGGTGTCAGTACCCGCCGGTTGAGAAGGCTCCACAACTCCGGCCACATCGCTTCCGCCGGCCAATCGGCCCCTCGAAGCAGTTCCGCCACGAATTCGACGTCCGTCGCACTGTCCGGATAAGCGCGGAGGAACTGCGTAAGACTGTCGTACTGCTCCTCAGCCGACGATTCGTCACCAGTCGCCGGTCCTTCGTCTGAAGACGTGCAGTTCGGAAGGGTCAATGTGCACCTCAACGTGGATAGTGATGATCGAAGGTTCTGGCGGGATGCGATGCTCGGCGGCAACGGGTAATCGATTGGTGGCCGAGGGTGGGCCACCGACCGGCCTCCGCGAGCCGGACCTGCGTTGGTCAGCACGGCGGTCGACTGCCCTTCTCGAACGTGAAGCGTGACTTCATCAGGGTTCGAAAGGGGCGCAGGCCGCGACTTCGGCGAGTCCCCCGATGTCCGCCTTCCCGGCTGCGGTCACGGACCGCGATCGCCTCGACACGATTCTCGTCGTCGGCCACTTGATCGGTAAAGGTCCCTTTGGGCAGCAGAAAGGGAACATCGATGCCGATGTCGAACTCGCCGGGGTGACAGGCGCGGCGAGCGCCACGCGCGTGACGTTCGGATGCCCACGTGATCACCGCCGGAAGTGGAACCGATTGCCTGAACACCGTCGTGCACCGGGCATCGCATCGTGGCTTGGCGCACTTCGGGGCCGGTCCGCTGGGCAGCGGTGCGACAGGACCGCCGTGAGGTTCCGGGGTACGAGCTGACGGCGTGCCTGCTGCACCTATCTGCACTCCACCGTCGACGGCCACTCGAGGCTGAGCTGGACCGAAGCCCTCCCTGACGAGAAAGCCCGCACCGCGATCGAGGTTCGTCCACCGCGCGGGCCTTCTGCACCGGCTACGGCCTCACCCACATTTCCGATACGTTCTCAGGGAATAGCTCCGGAGTGCCGTCCGGGCCGGCCCGCGTGCGTTCGCCTCGGCATCATCGCCCCCGCGCAGCCTGCTCTCCGGCGACAGTTCCTGGTCACTCTGCGTGGATCCACAGGGTCCGGCGGCAGGTGAATGACCGCCGCTCGAGGGTGAAGCCCGAGTTGGGACAACCATGTCCGTGACTGCCGGGGCCCGAGTCGCCGGGGAAGTCCACTGACCTGGAGGTGTGATATCGGGCAAAACGTCCTCTCCGCACGGCAGGGTGGACGGCTTCGGTCAAAGTCGATTTCGCCCTGGTTCCCTCTTTGTCCCAGATAAGCCCGAGCCGCCGTCTCGCCTCCCAACGGTGGCTCGACGGCGGAGGTGGCGTGTCAACATGGGCCTCGCGGCGGTGAAGCCGGCCCGGACCGGCACTTCACGCACGTGCCGCACTTCAGGGGGCCCGAGCTTCGGCATCAGTCTTCGTTCTCTTTCCTGACAGGCAGGTTGCGTTGTTTCGCGTACCACAGTTTCTGTCGGATATTCATTCGTTTGTTCTGACCGTTGCGGACGTCTGCCGGGACGCGAATACTGTTTCGGGCGATGCAGAAGTGAACAATTTTTATCCGCTCTTCCGGGGACTCGACGCGATGCATCCACAGTGGTCGGGAGACGTTTCTCATTGCGTTAACGACGACCGCCTCTGATCGATAGAAGTTCGGGCATTCGGAGAGTGAGCTCATGCCGAAGCTGATGTCGCTGAGTACCGCCCAAGTCACTCTTTGAACTTGGGGGGAGAGCGTGTTCATGTAGGCATAAAATTGGTAGAAGTCGATCTTGGTGTAAGCTCGTGTCTGCCAGTCCGGGAAGTCGACGGCATAAATCGGACCCTTGAGCTGGTTGCGCGCGGCGACGACGTGCTTGAGGATGAGATAACGTTGCCCGATCGAGTAGTCCCGCATCTGCAGGGCATCGACGAGTTCGGCGACCCTGAGAATATTCGAGAATTGCGTGGTGACCTTGTACCGTTCGGCCGCTTCATGCAGGGAGGGGACGGCCTCGGCGCAAGCTGAAAGGAGCGTCTTTCCACTGTGAACATCGTTGAGTATATTCTGGGCTCCCTGCAGATTGATGGTGGATTCCTTGGTGCGGATCCACTCGTCGACGGCAGGGTCACTTGTTATGTCAGCGTCGCGAACGTTGGCGGTCAGGTGCCTCTTTCCTGACTGGGCGGGCATCCCTTCTTCTTGTCCCTCCTCGGCGGGGCGCTTCCTGCCTCTCGGCCCGTGCTCTGTGCGGGACTTCCTGGACGCCCATTTTCGGAGAGCCCCGTACGCCTCCGGGGCATTCATTCCCTCGTCGATCGTGGCGCCACGTTCGTCCGCGATCTGGAAAATCCACTCAAGGACCTGATTGTCGTCCACGTCCATATCCGCGTTACGGTGAAGGAGGACTCTGATCGGAGCCTTGATTTCTTTGTAAGGAGCGTCTGTCCTGGCTTGGTTCAGGATGAAGTTACGGATATTTTGCTGGACGCGATCGTTCTCGGCGTCGAGATCGGTTTCGTTTCCTTCTTCGTTCGTCGAGATCGTTTCTTCAGGTTCTTCGTCACTCAACACGCTGTCGCCGTCCGCAAGCTCGGCGACGTGCTCTCGCATCTTCCATGCGAGTTCTTCTGTGGACATGTCGAATGCTTTCGCCACTGCAGTGAGGTTTTTGCGGACTTCGTCAATTGGCTTGTGCTCGAAGTTGGCAGTGAAGTGTATGGCCGCTCCAGCGGCTTTGTCTCGGCCTACTCCCTTCAAAATTAGATGTTCCCCGGTTCGAAGCGAGCCGGGCAGTCCGAGGAAATCATCGAAATTGAGTTGGTTTTCTGGATCTGCCGATGGTTGGGTGCGGGCGCGGACTTGCTCGAAGTAGTGATCACGAATTGCCCTGGCCAAGCCCTGAGCGTCCAGGTCGCAGGATTCAGCTGCTTCGGTGAAGTAGAATTTCGCCCAGTCCTCGTTTCCGCCGAAAGCCGCTTCGGCCAGCATCGTGATGATGTTCGCGTACGTCTGGTCCGCCGGGACGTGCCTGGTGGTTAGGCTGTGGCCGACCTGGCGCGCCCATTCCATCGTCAAGACGGACCTGATGTCGCGCTTCTCCGCCGCCGGTGCGACCGTTTCGGCGGGTATCGCCCCGGTGCCGTCCGGGCTGCCGCTCGGACTTTCGACGTACTCGTCCGCGTGCGAACGCCTGATGGCCTCGCCGTAAGTGTTCTCGGCCTTTTCGAGAATTTTCCTTACCAGATCCTGTTCGTCGAGATTGCAGGCTAATGATGCACGAGTGAAGTATCGTCTGGCCGCGGCCTCGTCCCCTTGGAAGACGAGTTGTGCCAGAAGACTGAGGGTGACGGGGTGCTGGTCAGCTCTGAGAACCTTCCGGTCTACCAGATGATATCCAATTTTGTCCGCCCATTCTTCGGCCAAGATTGCGTTGAGGTTGTACAAAGAGTGCTGGCGCGACGCGTCCGCGTCGGTCGGACTGCTTGGGCTGCCGCCATGGCTTTCTTGCGTGAGCAGCTTGGCACCTACGGCGCGGAACGCATCGACGAAAGAGGTTCGGGTGAAATAGCCGTGGCGCTTTGCAATGCCGTGCAGTAGCACGTCGGCCGCCGACCTGTCCTGTACGTCTCCCCGGTGGACCAGTGTCGCGATGAGTGCCTCGTACGCTTCAGGTGCGCCGTCAGGTGCTTGGGCGAGCACCATGGCGTAGTGGTCCCTTGTTACGGGGTCCATTCGATTCGCGTAGGCTTCCCACTGTCTCATACCGAGGTGGACCTGTATGAGACAGTCGACGGCAGGTGTGGGGCTATCCGTCGGCACAGTCGGTGAACCGTACGGTTGGAGTGCCCTGTTGACGTTCTCTGTCAAATCTCTCGCAAATCCGTCCGTGCTCCCGTTATGGGCCGCTGCGTAATGGTCCGCCAGGATCTTTTGCAGCTCGACGGTGGTGACGTTTTCGTTGTTCGCCAGAGTCGCATTGGCCAGCTTGAAGTAGTCGGATTGGTTCTCATCGTCAAAAGTGAAAAATGGCATGACCTAGTGTGCACCTGATGAGCTTCCGAAGGTGAGGACTGCGCTTGACGTCTACCTTTATGTTTGTCCGCACGGGCATGGCAAACGGCGCACCGACTGTGTCGGAGGTTACGGCGGTGGAGAAGGTGATCACGGCCGCTCGATCACAATGAGACTGCAGGCAGCCTCGGGCCGAAGACCGTCGAAACGAGCTACCGCGGTGCCGTGATGTATTCGACGATGTCCTGGGCTCCGCCACTCTGCAGGGCGGCGAGAAGTTGCTGTTGTTCAGTCACGCGGAGCGCGGAGTAGAGGTTGACGATCGCCTCGCGGGGAACGGCCTGCCGGAGCTCGGGCCCCAGGCGGGTCAGGATATTGGCGGCCGACTGCCAGGTGAGCTCGGCGAGAACGGCGTCCAGCAGTTGCGGCTTGACGTTGGTGAGCGATACGACGAAATCGTCGTTCTCGAATTGCGGACCCTGCAGCTTGGCCAGGATGCGCCGCGCGATGTCAGTAGGCATCGCCAGCAACGCCTCCCTCACCTCGTCCGGGGTCAAGGCCTCCAGGGCTCGTGCGGCGTTGATCGCGCGCCCGCCGCTCGTCGCAACGACGAGCGCGTCCATGAGCCTGTCGCGAAGGAGGGAGCCGGGTGCGCTGAAGACCAGCTTGACGTGGCCGGGGGTCAGGTGAGGCACTGCGACGACCATCGTCGCCGGGCTGAAGACCCTGGCCAGCAGATCGTGGTCGGCTCGGTGCTGGTCGAGCAGCCAATCGACCAGGCGGCCCGTACACTGCGGGTTTGCCTCGATCACCTGTGTGGCGGCGTCTGCGAGAAACTCGGCATCGGCGGCGGTGAAGAGGTCGAGGATCGGTTGCCGGCGGTGGAACAAAGCGTCCGCAAGGACGGCTCCGGCGAGTTCGGGTGTGAGGTCGATGACGAGGGCGAGCGCGAGGTCGATGTCGTCGGCGTTCGCGAACGCGGTGATCAGGTGCGCATAGATGCGAGGCGTGGCGGCCAGCCCCTGCAGCACCGGCGGGGCGAGGATGCCGATGTCCGAGGCGTAGAGCCGACGGACGAGACGGCCGTCGGGGCTGTGGTTGGTCAACGCGGTGAGGATCTGGACCGCGAGGTCGTGGTCGGTCGTGGCGATCGCAGCAAGGGCCGAGGTCGCGTCATCGTCGTGTTCGGTCATCCACGCGCACAGGTCGCGCGCGGCGCGGGGAGCGGCGGCGAAGGCGTGGGCCAGCAGTGGCCGGGAGCGGGCCGGTTCATTGCGCTGCACCTCGACCAGCATCGCCGCCCCGCCGGCCGGGGCCTGGGCGGAGATGCTGACGAACAGCAGTGCCGCGGCGTCAGGCCCGACCTCGTCCAGAAACACGGCGAGCCGACGCCATTGGGCGGTCTGCGCCAAGGTCCTCCCTACCGCGGCCAACGAGTCCGGTGTCAGCGTGGACATCAGGTGGGCGAATGCGGCCGGCGCGGTGGCCTTGAGTCCGGGAAGCAGCCGGACGATCGCGCGGGGCGTCCAATTCGCCGAGGTGAACGCCGTGGCGGCCTGCTGGGGCGGGATACGAGCCAGGATCGTCGTGACCGCGTCCGTCCGGCGGTCCGCCAGCAGCGCCGCCATGGTCGGGGCCATTGCCGCCGGCTCGGCCTCGGTGGCGGCCGTCACCGCCGCGGCCATCTGCGGTGTCGTGTCGAGCGGTTCGCCGAGCATGCCTGCCAGCCGCTGCGGTTGGGTGGCGAAGGTGAGCACCACCGCTGCCGCCACCGCCCGGGCTTCCGGGTCGAAGGTGAGGACCTCCCGGACCAGCGACTCCGGCGGAGCTCCCGCGGCCGCCGCCGAGATCAGCGCCTGGGCGGACCACTCGGGTCGGGACCGTCCCGCGAGCAGCAACGCCCGAACCGCGACACCCGGCGCGTGGTTCCACATCGCCAGCCACAGCGCGCACAACGTCGGATGTGGCAGACCGGAAGCCAGAACCGTCAAGATGGCCGTGGACTTGCGGAGGTCAGGCACGGAAGCCAGCACGGCCCCGACCAACTCGGTCGCCCCCGTGTCGTCGGTCAACCACGTCGTCAAGGCGGCGCCGACATCCTCGGCCGCAGCGGTCTTGGCCGCCGCTACCAGGACCTCCACCGCCCTGGGGTGTCCGCGCAGCCCCGACTTGCCCAGCACCAGCGCCAACCCCGGTGGGAGGTCGGCCATCGAAGCGAGCACCTGGCCCGCTGCCGGGTAGGCGTCCACCACCAGCACGATCAGCCTTCCGATGCGCGAGGCGGCCACCGGATCCGCGGCGGCCCAGCGCGCCAGTCCCGGCCATACCGCCGGGAAGTTGGCCACTACCCGCACCCCCGTCCCGTCGGGGTCGCCGGTGACCGCTACGCGAGCCAGATCCGGCTGGGACGTCCACAGAGCGCCGATCACCAACGCAACCACGTCCGGACTCAGCACCCCCTGCCGGGTCAGCGTCCACAACTCCGGCCACACCGCCTCGGCCGGCCACTCGGCCTTCCGCAACAGCGCCGCCAGCAGCTCCGGGTCGCTCGCCCCCGCCGGGCTCACGCGGAGGAACTCCGTCAAGCTCCCGTACTCCACCACCTCGTTGACGGGCTCGCCTCCGGGCAAGAGGTGCAGCCCGCTTTCATCTTCGTAGACCTCCTGCTCGTACGATTCCAGACTGCGTTTGGGACCGGTCAATGCTCTCTCCTGAATTCGGGTGAATCGACGAGGCCGCGTCAGGAGCCATCGCTGATCGCGTCTTGTCGAAGATTCGGTTTGCGCGACATACACGCGGTGCCTGGCACGCCAAACCATCGATGGTGGTTGCTGCCGCTTTCCGGCGCGGCTCGCCCCATCAGCGCCCGGTTCCGGACGACGGGTCGCACGCGCTCGCCGAGAGATCGCCGGTTCACCGTGCGCCAATGCACGGCCTCCCGGAATACCCGTCGACTCCAAGTCGCGTGGTACGGCCACCACCTGTCGCGGTACCTGGAAATTCCCTGGCGCTTCCGTTACGTACCGTACTCGGACTGTCATCGATAGAAAGGTCCGATGAGGCAGTCGATGGTGCACATCCGGTCGGGTGGGCGCGTGCCCTGATCCAGGAGCGGAGTCGTGTCGCCGGTGAAAGCGGTGGGCAGCGGCGAGCCGTCCGGCCACGTCTTCGAATCGGTCGGCTGTAGCGTTCTCCGAGACGGTGCCGGCACCACTGTGGCCAGTCCGGCCGATCGGCGTCGACCGGGGACGCTACTCGCTTGGGCACGCGGGTCGGGGTGCCGACGTCGTGCTTCTGGCAGTTGTGTGTGGATGTCCCCCAAAGCGGGTCAGCACGGTGTCGGCGGCCGCGGTGCCCGGGGACGGTGACGGTCTGCCCGCCGAGCGCAGCCACGCGGACCAACGCCGACGCGTGAACGCCGAAGCCAAGGTAACGCTCGACCTCACGACGTAGTGCGGGCGAAGTGGACGATCCGAGTCGGGTCGCGTCAAGGTCGCCGGTTTCGGGTGGCCGGGTCGCGGTCCGCTGAGCCGGCGTCCAGCTCTTCACGCAAGATGGTGTCGAGACGGTCGTTGGCGCGCCGCAACGCGGCTGCCGCACCGGTGACGGCCACGAGCGCGACGATCACCGCGCTGACCCAGAATCCGACGGTCGCAGACTGTGACCAGGCCAGAAGCAACGCATCGGCGACGGCGATCGTCGCCGGAACGGCCGCGAGACGAGCGAGCGTACTCGCCGGAAGTTCATACCATAAGCGAAATAGGCGCATCGGCAACCACCTTCGATCGAACGCGGTGCACTCGGTCCAAGCTTCCAGCCAAGCGCCCGTCCGCAAGCGGCCGTTACGATTAGTTACCGTATTGCGTCTTGGCCGGTAGCGTTACCGTGACGTCCGACGCGGCCCGGTGCTTGGAACGTGACCGTCGGACACCCAGCGCGACCGATGGGGTGCACCGGCACGTGGCGGCGGACGATCTCGTCGAACAGCGGGGGCCGCTCGGGCTCGGCTCGGCGGGCCTGCCACGGGGCTGCAGTGTCGGTCATCCATCCCAGCGTCGGTATTCACGGGGATGTGCGCCGGTCATGGGAGTTTTCGCGTGGGTGAGGTGCGGTAACGCCCGCGCCGGCGGCCACGACTGATCAGCAACAATCTTCGACGAAAGTGTCACAGGATGAGCACATCACCGCAGCGTGGGGTCAGCCTGCGTGCATCGTACCGCAGTGTTGTGCTCGACACCGCGCCTGGTCACCGCAGTGTTCTGCGGTATCCGGGCCTCGCTCTGGCCCGTCACATCGCCGGCGCTGTGACGGAGGAATTGTGGCTTCCGATGGGGGACGAGCCCACCGAGGCCGACGACGAGGCGTTGATCGATGCGCTGCGCGAGGCGCTGCTGTGGAGCGGGACTGCGCACAGCCGCTGAGACGGGGTCGCTGACCGCACAAGGACGTTGAACCCACGCCGGCTCCCGGCGTCGGAACGATACTCGCTCGGCAGCCGACGATCTTGCGGGAGAACAGGTCGACGGCGGACGCGACGTGAACGGGGTCCGCCCTCAAGGGAAGTCCGCAAGCCATAACCAGTTCCGCACACCGCCCGCGCACCGTCCTTGTCCGAGATGGTAGTGCGGACGGTCTTCCTGCGGGCGACGCCGGTCAGGCTCGGTCGGCGGCGCATCAGCCGCTCCACCGGACATCGATAGGTGAACGGGAGCGACCTTTCCCTTGCCAAGAAAGCCGCCGACGCCGGCGAAATCTTATTCGGCCGACGCAACTCCCCGCGTCCGGCCACGTCGCCCTGGCGCACCCACTTGCGTGGCCTCTCGCTGGACACACGTCACCTTCGCCGCGACCGAGACGATCGCCTCCCACCGCGAGCCATCCTGCCGACGTGCTCAAACACCGATGCGACAGCAAGTTTCCGCAGCTCGAGCGAGGACTCCGGCCGGCCCCATGATCTACATCTTCACTCACCCGAGAGGCCTCCGTCAAACCCGGGGCGGTTCAGCCAGATGTTCTCTCGCTGGTGTACGGGGAAAATTTACTGTCCGTTGGCCGTGATCGCGATGATCCGTCTGAGCAACACGATGGTGGGACGTCAAGCCGAGCCGGGCACCCACAAGGCCGCACCATGGCGGTCATTCGATCGCAGCGTGTGACCGGCCTTGCAACCCTAGGGTGCGACTAGGGGCCTTCCCTAGGTCTGGGCGGCCAGCCGATAGCGCACCCTGTGTTCGTAGTGTGAAGCATCAGCAAGGAGACCGGCATGAACGTTCCCATCCCCGTCCTCGTCCACGCGTCCGACCCGGTCACCCGCTTCGGTATCACCGCGCAACTCAGTCGCTCGAACCACCTCACATTGGTTCTGAACGACCAGGTCGACGGCGAGTCGGTCACGATTCTGGCGGTGGACGCAGTCGATGACGAAACCATGGAGCACGCGCGGCGCTACGCGGCCTGCGGCTGTCACCGATTCATCCTGGTCACCCCGCGGGAACCCGACGAGGAACAGTTGCGCGCGACGTTGGAACTCGGTCTCGGTGGAATCCTGGATCGCCGCACCGCCACGCCCGAACGACTCGAGCAGGTCATCCTGAAGACTGCGCAGGGTGAATCGGAACTGCCGTCGGACCTGCTGGTACGCGTGTTCCGGCACCCTCAGAAGGCGTCCTCCCACTCACTGGCTCTCCGCCTCGGGAGGTCGATCGGGCTGACCCCGCGCGAGTCACAGGTGCTACGGCTGGTCGCCGATGGTTTGGACACGGAGGAGATCGCCGTCGAACTGTCGTATTCTTCGCGGACCGTGAAGAACATCGTGCACGCTGTGACCACGCGATATTGCCTGCGCAATCGGTCGCACGCGGTTGCCTACGCCCTGCGGGAAGGGCTCATTTGACCGGCAATCGATCGGTACATCCAGGACGCCGGGTTGCCGGTGACGCAACCCGGCGACGGTCGTGAGGATTCCGGTGAGCTAATGTCCGAGGCGAGCCCCGAATGCAGTCAGGACAGCAGACCGCCGGCCCCGCCGGCCGTCGCTGGGCGCGAGCACGTCGGTTCGGTCATCGCCGGTTGCGCTGCGCGCTCGGCCGAGGGCCGCGCGGGGTTCGTGTTCGTCGAAGGCGAAACAGGCTCCGGCAAGACGACCGTGACCCGGCAGGCGATCGAGCCTCTCGACGGTTACACGGTGGTGTGGTGTGACGCGCGGCGTGACGACGGCGGCCGGCGGCTTGCGCTGGCCGGAGACCTGCGCTCGGAACTGCGCGGAGCCGACGGGCGCCATCGCAGGACCGGGGACCACAACCTCGGAGCGGCTCACCTCACCGACGAGCTCGTCGCGCTGATCGACGAAGCGCAGGAACGACGGCCGGTCGTCGTCGTGCTGGATGACGTGCAATGGGCTGACCACGGCTCGCTCGAGGTTGTGGGCAACGCCCTGCGACGGCTGGCCGACGCACGCCTGCTGACCGTCGTGATCGGGTCGTCGCACCGGTCGGTTGCGATCGCCGGCCCGCCGCCGTTGCCCGGATGGCAGCAATTCCGAGCCGATCTCGGGGCGTTCGGCGTGCCGGTGCGCACCACGCGGCTCCTTCCGCTGAGCGGCGAGCAGCTCTTCGGGTTGGCGCGGCACTTGCGCGGGGCGGATCCCGACCGGGCCCTCCTCGACCAGTTGGTGCGGTACTCCCACGGCAACATGCGCCTCGCGCGCATGATCATCGACGGCGCCGACACAGCCAGGCGCACAGGTGCGAACGCGGTCCCGCTGCCACTGCTCGCGGCCACCAGACGCCTCCTGCAACCACTCCCGCCCGCCGCGCGCCACCTCCTGGAGGTCGTGTCGGTTCTCGGCGGCCGGTCCACGGTCACGCTGGCCACCCAGGTCGCCAAGGTCGACGACCACGTCGAGGCGCTGTCGCTGTTGCTGGAGCAGGAGTTGCTCACCTGGTCTCCCGCCGACGAGCCGGTCACCGTGGCCGTCCACGACCCGCTGCTCAAGGCGGCGGTCTACCAGTCGCTCACGCCGCGGCAGAGGCAGGCACTGCACACGGCGGCCGGCGATTGGGTGCGTAGCGAAGAGCGCTGGACACACCGGGCCGCGGCGGCCGTGGGCGTCGACCCCGAACTGGCCGACGAGCTGGAGCGCGAGGCGATGCTCGCTCTGGCCGAGGACGGCTTCGGCTACGCGATCAAGTGCCTGCGCTTCGCGGGCGACCTCAGCGCCGACAAAGCCGAGCACGATCGGCGCCTGCTCAGCGCCGCGATCCTCGACATGTGGTGGAATGGCGACGGCGAAGAGTACCGGGCGCTCGTCTCCGCGGCCATGCCGTCGGCCTACCGAAGCTTCGCGGAGGGGCTTGTGCTGGCCGGTCGCCCCGATCAGCTCGCGGAGGCCGCCGCGGCCGTCGAGAATTGCCTGGACTGGCCCGGGGGCCTGGCCAGGTTCCCGCAGCGCCTGTCATTGCTGCCCACGAGTGTCCTCGCGCAGATCCACATCATTCGGAGCGAAGCCCGGGACGCCGTGCGCTATGCGCGGGTGGTCCTCGATGACGCCCAGCACACCCACCCCGTGATCGTGGTGCGCGCCATCCGGGTGCTGCTGCTCGCGACGTTCTTCCTGCACGGCCCCCAGGACGCGCTGACGATGGCCGACGCGCTGGAGGACGGGGTCATCGCCGGGCTGCCGATCGAGAACCACACCAGCCTGTTCGACTTCGAGCGGTCCCTGTTCCTCCTGCTCAGTGGTCACATCGCCGAGGCGGCGACGCTGGCCGCCTCCGCGATCGAGGTGTCCAACCACCTCACCAACGACTCGGCGCATCGTGTCGCGCTCATCGTGCTCATGGAATGCCAACGGCTTCAGGGCCACTGGCAGACGGCCACCGAGACCGCCGACGTCGCCCTGGGCGCTTCCGAATACCCGCTTCCGCCGACCGCGATGGCGGCGGCGCACGTGCTGGCGATCGTGCTCGCCACCGAGACCGGCAACTGGGCCAGGGTCGAGCACCTGGCGGCCAAGCTCAAGCGGATCAGGGTCGAAAGCGAGGATCACCGCCGGTTCTACCTCGCCGTCGCCCGAGCCGCGGTGGCGGGCGCGAAAGGGGCGTACCACGACGTGGTGACGACTCTGGACGACGTGCGCCCGATGCTCGACCGCCGGATGAACGTCGACATCGCCATGGCGTACGAGGGCCTGTGGCGCCCGCTGATGGTGGAGGGCTTGATTGAAAGCGGGGACGTCGAACGCGCGCGGGGTGAACTCGCGAAACTGGCCGTGCTCGCCGAACAGATGCCCTACCTGCAGATGACGATGCTGTGGTTGACCGGGCGGCTCGCCGAATGCGCGGGGGATCGCACGGAGGCGAGGAAATGCCTCGAGCGCGCCGTGTCGCTGCCACCACAGCACGACGAGGTGCCGATGAGCCGGGCCCGCGCCGAACTCGCCTATGGCCGGATGCTCCTCGATTCCCGCCAGAGCACGAAGGCCGCCCTCTGGCTCGAGAGCGCACGCAAGAAGTTCGAAGGGCTTCACGCGATGCCTTTCGTCACGCGATGTGAGCGGCTCCTCGGCGCCACCAACACCGACGCGGACATGGTCCTGGAACAGCTGACCGAACGCGAGCGGGCCGTCGTCGATCTCGTCGCGACGGGCCACACGAACGCCGAGGTGGCGGCGAAGCTCTTCGTCAGTGAAAAGACGGTCGAATACCACCTGAGCAACGTCTTCACCAAACTCGGTATCACTTCGCGAAGGCAGTTGCGCCGGGTCGCCCTGGCGGACTACGCGACCACCGACAAGGAGCTCAGACCCGGATCGAGCGGTTGACCTAACGAAGTGACGCCGCCCAGGACCGCCAAGCGCACCTCCCGATCGTCGCAAGTGACCACGTCGAACACAGCCGCATTACCCGAAGGGGCGTGCTGGTACCCGATCGGGACGACGGCCGGCGAGCCGTCGCGCCATGGGAACTCGAAATCGAATCGCATGGCAGGCAAGATCCCAGGCAGCCGGGTGTTCGACGAGTCGCCCGTAATTCTGACCGAGGTGCCTCAAAGGCTGTCCCGGCGGACTGCCCCACGGAGTTCCGGGCACCGTAGCGTGAATCCTGCAGTTGCCGACGACGCATGTGGAGCGATGATGGCCAGCACCGAGAAGCACAAGGTAATTTCAGAGGAAAGTGGGACCGTCAAGTGGTTCAACGCCGAGAAGGGTTTTGGCTTCATCGCCCGCGGAGGGGGCAAGCCGGACGTTTTCGTCCACTATTCGGCCATTGACGGGAGTGGATTTCGGACGCTCGAGGAGGGCCAGGAGGTCACGTTCGTCGTGACCTCCGGCCCGAAGGGCCCGCAGGCCGACCGCGTCCGCCTCTCCAAGCACACCGACCCCGGCACCCGACACCAGGCTTTCCGGGCCCTGGGCGCGGAATGAGTGAGGAGCCGACCGTGGACGAGACGGACCCGGAGATCCAGCGGCTGCTGGAGCTGTACGCGCGAGACATCGAGGCGCTGGGGGGACCGCCTCCCGAGCGTCGCTCCCTCGTGGCCGGCCAGCGGGTGGAGTTCGAGATCGTGCAAGGTCCTCCCGGACCGCGCGCGGTCCGGGTTGTGCCGCTGCCGGAGAAAGTGAAGGACGAGGCCGAGCAGGCGCCGCTCGACGCGCAGGAAGCCGACCACGCGACCTGAGCCGGTCGTCGGGCTCCTCGCGCGGAGGGCGTCCGCGCGCAGGGGATCCGTTGGGCGGTCGGTGCAATCCGAGGATGCACCGGCCGCCCAGCGGTGTGCGGCGAAGCGGCGCATCGCGGCGGGGCGTCAGGGCCGGGACCGCACCGCCTCGCCGGCCGACCGGCGGGGCCTGGGTGTCGTGAGCCGGTGACGTCGGCACTCGTCCAGGCGCCGCAGGAGCCATGTGACGATCGTGGGGGTGTATTCGATCCACGTCGTCTTCCCATACCGGCTCGATTCGTACAGCAGCAGGTCGGCAGGCCACCCCACGTCCATCAGCAGGACGTCGTCCGAACCAAGCACGAACTCGGTATGGCCCCCCGCCAGGGCGAGGATCCGCTTCGGCCGACCGGACAAGAGCAGATTTCCGCTCGATCCCGCCAGCAGGGAGAGTTCAGCGAGCCTGCGCTGCAGGCCCAGAACGTCTTCGGGGGGTACGCGGAGCGCCGAGGACACGGCATCCCGGGCCGGCGGGGAAAGTGCGGCGAGCTTGTCGGGAGCGAACGCGTGATGCAACGGGGCGTTGATGGTGACGGCCGCGGCCACGTGAGGGACGCCGGCGGCCAGCCGTAACGACCAGTGTGCGCCGAAGGACACCCCGACCACGCCGATCGCGCTGGTGTCCAGATGATGCGCGCTCGGCCCGTCCTCGATCTGCCTCAGCAACGCCTCGTACGCGGTTTCGGCTCCGGGGCGCGCCGCCACGGTCGACTCACCGGTGCCGGGCGAGTCGACGGCGAGAGTGGCCGCTCCGGCGGCGTGGAAGGCGTCGGCGAGATGGGCGAGCTCGACATCGGCCTTGTACGTCTCGGCTGAGCCGATCAGCACGATCAGGGGCGCGCGACCGTTCGCCTGCGCGGGCAGGCGCAGGTGGCCGACCACCTCCCCGTCACCGTGCCGGGCGCCGACGACGCGCAGCGCCGGATTTTCCAGCGATGCGGCCGATCGCACCATGTCGAGCGAGCGCAGGTACGCCTCGCGCGCCGCGGCCGACTGCGGAACCGGGAACCTCGCGAGGAAGAACCAGAAAGCGGCGTCGCGGTACGCCCGCCGCGCGGCGGCTCTGTCGCCTTCCGCGCGACGGGCGGCGGCTTCGGTGACCGAGCGGGCCGCCCGGGCCGAGAAGTGGCTGACCCACACCTCCGTGCCGGCCGGCGCCGCCACGGACGCGAACTCCCGTCCGAGCGCCCTCGCGTCCACGCCTGCAGCGATCCACAGATGCGCGCGTGTCGCGAGGATGGCACGAGGTTCACAGCCGAGCGCCCCCTCGTGGGGCATGGACGGTCCTCCTGTGCTAGTGGCACGCCGATGTGACACCGTTCTGGCGGAGCAATGCTGGGTACGCTGGTGTCAGAAGGGAGTGCCGAATCCACTGGTGCGTACTTGCAACTCGTAGACGAGGCTCGACCACGCTCCCGTGGCCAGGAGCAATCCCACGACCACGAGCAGACCGCCGCCGATGCGGACGACCCAGGCGTAGTGTCGCTTCACCCAGCCGAAGGCGGTCACGGCCCGCTGAAACGCGAGCGAAGCGAGAACGAAGGGAGTGCCCAACCCGATGCAGTAGACGAGCATCAGCAGTGCGCCGCGGCTGGCACCCGCCTGGCTCCACGCCAGCGCCTGCACGCTGGCGAGCGTCGGCCCCACGCAGGGCGTCCAGCCGACTCCGAAGACGACGCCGAGCAGCGGTGCGCCGGCCAGACCGAGCCGCGGCCGGTGGTGGAACCGGAACTCGCGCTGGGTCAACCGGGGCATCACGCCGAAGAAGGCGAGTCCCATGAGGACGGTCAGGATACCGGCGACGACTTCGATGAGCCGCTGGTGGTTCAGCAGGTGGCGACCGAGATACCCGAACAGCGCGCCTCCGGAGATGAACACTGCGCTGAATCCCGCGACGAACAACAGGGTTCCGAGGAGGACGCGCAGTCGGGTCCGATCGCCCGCGCTCTCCAGCTCGGCGATCGACGAACTGGAGACGTACCCCAGGTAGCCGGGCACAAGCGGCAGAACACACGGGGAGAAGAACGACACCAGTCCCGCGAGCAGGGCGACCGGCACGGCGAGCAGCAAGCTGCCGCTCTGGACCACTTCGTCCGTGGGCGCAGTGGCAATCCATGTCGTGGTCACGGCTGTTCCGCCACCACCGGGTCGAGCGCCGAGCGCAACTCCGCATCGGTCACCGGCCGCAACAGCCGGACCGCGATGCGGCCGGCGCGGTCGATCAGCAGGGTCGCGGGCAGCGTCTGTGGGTTGAGCGTGCCCGGCGGGAAGGCGCGCACGAGGCCGCCCTCGGGGTCGAAGATACTCGGGAAGGTGACGCCGTGCTCGCGGACGAACCGCTTGGAGACGTCGACGTCGAGGTCGTGGGTGTCCAGGCCGATGAACGTGACACCCTCCGCCTCGGTTTCCCGGTGGACCCGCTCGAGGTCGTCGGCCTCCTCGCGGCACGGGACGCACCAGGAACCCCACACCGACAGCACGACCACCCGGCCGCGCGACTCGGCCAGGTCGATCCGCTCCTGGTTCAGGCCGGTTCCGACGATCGTGGGCAGCGGAGTGCGTTCCTCAGGGGGCACTGACTCCGACGTGGTGGGTTTCGGGTGGGATGATGTGCAGGCTGTGGCTGTGATCGCGACGACGAAAAGTGCGAGCAGCCGTCCGAGCCTGGATCGGGAACGGGCGGTCATGGGGCAGGGACTCCGGGTGGATCGGCGAGAGGTCAGGACGTGATGATGGCGTCGTCCGTCACGACGAATCCGACGGGTCTCTTCTCGACCGGGAGGTTGCAGCCGGCGTTCTCACTGCATGCCGCGTACGTGAAGCGGGCGACGGCGCCGCCGGTTTCCGTCGCGCGGACGGGCACGGTCAGGGTCACCGGTCCGTCCGGGTAGACCGGCACGGGCTGTTCCGACTCCGGCAGCCGGGCCTGACGGACCTGCGCCGACGCGCTGGGCCGCCCCGTCGCGGTCAAGGCGCCCCCGAGGTCGATCTTCGTCGGCCGGCCGACGCCGTCGACTCCCTGGTCGGGCAGGTCGACGCTGTAGAGGTGGAAGCCCGCGTCCTGCGGGGTGAACCTGGCGATGAGAACGCCCGCTCCATCGTGGAGCCGCACCCCGATCTCCACGGCAACGCCGTTCTCCGTGAAGGCGGCGGTGACGGTCCTCTCCTCGGCCGGCCGGGTGAAGGTCCAGGCGACGGCGCCGACCACGAGCGCGAGGACGCCGCCGAGGACCAGCACGACCGGAAGCCGGCTCACGCTGCCCACTTCCGGAGGAAGTCGCCGAGCCCCGCCTCGGTGGTCTCCGGGAGGCCGACCTTCGCGGTGTCGACGAGCACCCCGCCGTCGGGACCGAGCACGATCAGCACCGGCAGCCGATAGCTACCCTCGTTGCTGAGTTCGCGCAGCATGTCCATGTTCGCGCCGATCTCGATCTTCACCACCTCGTAGGAGGACGACAGGGTCTTGGAGATCGAGGCCGTGCCGAACAACCCGTCGATCCGCTTGCACACGCCGCACCAGTTGGCGCCGAAGTCCAGCAGCACCTTCTTCCCGCTCGCGACGGCGCGTTGCTTGGCCACGGCGACGGCCGCGCGGGAATCGGCGCCGGCGTCGTAACCGGCCAGACTCGGGCCCGCGCTGGGTGGAGGGGGCTGCGCCTTCTTCGCTTTGCTCGCCGGCTGGACGGGCCGCGCGGCGGGGGTCGTCGCGTGAGTGGTCGTCGGGGTGGCGGTCGTCGAGGACGGCCCTGCGGGGGTGGTCGCCACGGTGCTCGGTGTGGCGGTCACCGAACCGGTGTCGAACAGGCTCAAGCGGTTCGGGCTCTCGCTCTGGTCCTCATGGCTGCCGGGCGACGCGAGCGCCACGCCGCAGATCACCGCGCCGGCGGTGGCGCCGACGAACAGCGGAAGCAGACGCGCCGGAGTCCGTGACTTCTGCGGCGCGACATGGCGAGCGGATCGGAACATTGGATTCCCTCGGTGCGGAGTTGTCGGAATACATCGTTCCCGATTCTCGGGACCGCTCGGGAGCCTAGACAGCGGCACCACGCATAGTCCACCTCACCCATACTGATCAATAGTAATTTATTGGGTCGTTAAGGGGCAGCTAAGGTTCGCCGTCCACGAAATCGGTGATATCTTCGCCTGCCGCGCGAGTCCGCTGCACACCTTGGAGGATAGGGCCCAGCGGGGCCACAGCCGATGCGTTTCCGCACTCGGACGACGCCCGAGGGGCAACCGGATGAGCTTAAAAGTGACCTGGCCAGGTTGGCGGCCGTATCGTCGGCGCGAATAGCGGCGATTTCCACGCGCTCCACCGGCCCGCAAAGACACGGTCCTCGCCTGTCGGCGCCGGTCACAGGGCGGAACCCGGACGCACGCGAGGGAAGGCCGGCCGGGTCGGCGCTGATCGATCGGTCAGCAGCACTCTGACGCAGGGTGCCCGAGTGATTACCGGCTGACCAGATGTCCGCAACGCTGATCATGGTCCACTGCCGGTCGAGGAGCTTGCCGATGTGCCGCCGAAGGTGGCGTCCTCATCGAGCACGAGTACGAGCCTGTCCGCGCGTAATCGATGGGACCACCGGGTTCGACGCTTGACGGGCGGCGGCGGTTCGCACGGTCGCCACCGCGGGGAACCGGTGGTCTGGAACGGCGCGATCGACTCATGGTTCCTGACCTGCGAGCTTCCGGTCGGACGTCCCGGGGTCGAATCCGATGGAGGTGGGCGCCCGGCTCTCCCGGATCCGATCAGTGAGGGTTCACAGGTCGACGATGGTTCCCTTCCATCCGGCTTTCTTCAGGGCCTCCCGAACAGCCTTGCCGCCGTCGGTCTTGAGGATGGTTCTCCCGAGGCGAGTCGTCTTGCGCACGTTGCCGACATGCACGGTAGGGCCCGCGGCTGGGCCGTGGACAGCCTGAGCGAAATCGCGGACGGCCGTCAAGGGCCGCCTGTTCAACGCGGCGGAGCCCAGCAACACCAGGTCGCCGAAGGCGGCGAAGACGATTTCATTCCCGGCAGCGAGGCCTGCGACGGCATCGACGTTGCCCGCGGTGAAGGTTTCGGGGGAGACCCGCCAGTCGAGCGTCCAGTCGATGGTGGGTTGATAGCGGAGGAAGTTCTCTGTGTGCCGGGCGGTCAAGTCCACGTTCAACTCGAGCTTGAACCTGATCCCGGCCGCCGGGTCGCGGGTCTTCATGAAGGTTCCTGGCTCCCCGTGACAGAAGGCGACAATCCCCTCTATGAGGGGGGACAGACCGAGGTTCCCCGCACGGTCCGCTTTTTCCAGGTCGGACACGACGATGTGCCTGACCGGAACTTGTCCCCGACCCCAGGAGCCCCGCACCTCGACCAGGTCGAGCATGAGGTTTTTCGCGACGTGCAGTTTCGCTTTTTCCAGGGCGTTCTTGCGCTCTGATTTTCGGGCATCGATCATGCTCTGTGTTATCCGGACAAAATTCCGGGTATCATTGCCGTCTTTGCTGCGCAATTCTCCGATTTTCGGCGTTGCGTCACGGGCATCCACCCATTCGAACTTTTTGTACAGCTGCGTGTACGTCGCGTTGAAGCGCCTGAGGTGCAGTTCGTCGTACATCTCCTGCGTGATGAGCTCGTACGCCCCGTCCGCGCCCAGCCGAACGTCCTTGAGGATGCGCGGTTTCGCGGTTCCGGAGCCGAATTCGGGAGTACGGTATTTTGTCATGTAATAGTCGTAGTAGCGACGAATATCTTCCGTATCCGAAGGCTGCCCCTCGTCGGCGGCACCTCTCTGGGAATTGGTCAACTCCTGCCGGTAGCTTGCGAGCGTGACCGGCGTGATCAGCTCCTGCTGGTCTTCCGTGAGTTGCCTGAAGTCGACGCCTATCCGCGGCTCGGAGACGCTTCCGTCCACCTGGCGCCACGCGGTGTCGGCATAAAGGTAGACAGGTCCGCCTTTTTTCCAAGTGAAGCGGCGCTGCGGTGGACCACCGCCGACTGCGGAGTTCTGCGCTCCCGGCGCGGGCTGCAGGACTTGCCACTCAGCGGGAAACCGGTCATTCGCGGCGTACAAGCTGCCATCGAGCTCTCGATGCACAAAGCATTCCACGCCGCCGAACCGGCCAGGCTTCGAGGAGAGCGCCCACTGGAGGCGCTTCAACTCTGGGGAATTGTCGGGTATGACGGCGGTGCCGTCCCTCAGTTCGGCAAGCTCCTTGATGAGCGCTTCGAACTGGTCGGCGCATTTCGCCGCGGCGAAGAACGCGGACATCTTCGCATAGGTGTTTTCTCTCAGGACTTCAGTCCAGCCGTCCCGGTTATCCTGTACGGAGCTGAGCACAATCTCGTACTCGTTCCAGTTCACATTCAGCATGAGCACTCCAACAGCCACCATGGAACCCCCCCGAGGCGTGGCGGGTGTCCCCAGCGTCGACTGACTGGACGCGAAAGACAATGAATCCTGCCCCAAGGGGTAGGCGCTCGTCCCGATCGCTCATCCGAAGGAGCAGCCGCACCGCGGCGGGTCGCGAGGATGCCGAACTTCTGGTACCCGGTCACTCAGCGGTTGCCACGGGCAAAGCAGACCTTGGATGTAGTCGACTTCTCGCTCCGGCGGTGCTCGTCGGCCGCAAGCCCGGACGTCTTGAACCGCGGCTCATGGACGATCGGTCGTGAGTCCGCGCAACCGCCCCCGGCCAACGGTCAGTTCCTCCCGGCTCATGTGCGCCTGGTTGCCGGTTCACCAACCGCACGCACCGGTCCACGAACCCGCGGACTCGAAACCGGTGGCGTCGCGTGGCGAGCGACCGGCCGGGCGGAAGTTGTTCGCCGACTGCCTGAACGACGCCGGACTCACGGACGCCCGGGTCGAGATCACCCGGCATGGGTGCGGTCGGGACGTCCACGACGTCAGTCCCGTGCGCGACGGTCGACTGATCGACGACACGAGGCCCCAGCCGCGTAACCGCACGGTCCCGCGCCGGCGGGTGTCGTCGTGACGGCAACGCCGGCCCGGCACCACACCGGTGAGTACGGGAGTGGACGTTCCGGGACCTGAACTGCCCTCGCTGTACAGGGTCGCCCCGGTCAAGTCGGACGGAAACCAGGTCATTCGCGCCGAAAGACATCGCCGCCGTACTCGTCGACGCGACGACGACGGGGACGCAGACGGCAGGGACTCAGGGACTTCTCCCTGACAAGTCCCTGGGCAAAAGTCCATTCTCTGACCAGGGAAACACGCTCAGGGACCCCCGGCGCCCACCGCTGGCCAAACCCCGAACCTGGCCGAAACCCGGGTGGTTCCGCGATGGCCGAAGGTCCCTCCCCGCCTCCCCGCCTCCCCGCCTCCCCGGCGACCGGGTGAGGGTACGCGGAGAGGTGATGGCCCTCACAGCTTCTCGGCGCCCCGCTGAGGCGGTGTCTGCGCCCCGGTGCGATCATCCCACCCCGCCACGCCGACCCTTGCCGTCGACGACCCACTCGCGCCAAGGAAGAGCAGCACGCATCGTGCGGGCCACGCTGGCCCGCCGGAACGGACGCCTCCATGGCCACCACCCGCCCGAGGCGGCGACAAGGACAGAGTGACCTGAACACGAGAGAACCCCGGCAACCAGGGTTGCCGGGGTTCTCTCGTTCGGACGGGACGTCAGTCTTGCAGAAATCTTGGGCAGACCCGGTCGTGGGCGCTCGCCTGAAGCCGCTGATCAATCGCTCGCTCACAGCACGAACAAGCCCACTGCGGTCCGGCGACCCCGCTTCGGGCGTCCGTGCCGGCCGGGTAGAAGCTCGAGGAGGTTCGCCGGTGCAGTCTTAAAGGCAATGCCGGGTCCGGCCGCGCCGGTGGCTCTTGTGGCAGGTGCGGCACCGTTGCACGATCGGGTTATGACCAGCGCAGAGAACTTCTACCGTGACTACCCGTGGTTCGCGGAACTGCAGAGGGAAATCCACAAAGTGTACGGCAACACGTCGTTACCCTCCGAACGCGACATGGTGACTCGCATCGACACCGAGCTGATGCTGCTGGAAACTATCGCCGATCCCAGAGCGGCGTTTGCCGAGTGGGCCAGCAGAAACGCATTCACGAACCTCGATCAGGCAAAGATCTACCTCTACGGCTTGTTGATGACCGCCGAGCCTCCGGCGCCGGCCGCCGAGCCTCCGGCACCGGCCGCGGGGACCACCGAGCCGGGGGCAGTGGACCTGCTCCGCGTCAGGGACCACCTGTACAACACGATTGACCGGATGCCCCGCGAGGGTCAGGTCGCCACCGCCGCGGCGAGCCTGGTGGCGACCGGACTGACCAACGCCGCCCACGCGCACAACGTGCTGGCGGCGCTCGCCACGGCGACCGGCACCGTCGACCCCGACGGGCTGCTCGACGCCCTGAGGGACCTACGCCGACAGGCGCTACACCAGCAGCAGGTCCAGGCCGCGCCACCACCACAACCCCACGCTGATGCCCAAACCCGAACAGAAGTCACCACCCCCCGCACCGTCCCGGCCAACACCACCACCGCAATCCCCGACACCTGGCTCGAAGCCGCCGCCGCCGCCGTGCTCACCCCCAAAGGACCGGTCGACGTCCTCAGTTCCGGGGTCCTCGACGCGGTCCTGGCCGAGATCACCGCACTCGGTGGCGGCGCGGTCACCACTACCGACATCGCCGACGCCCTGAAATCATGGGCACACCGCAACCTCAACCTGGACAACCCCACAACCGCCGGCGCCATCCACGAACTATACCGGCGCAGCCGGCCACTCCCGCAATCCCAGCCACTTGCACCAACCCGCAAACGCACCCGCGAAGATGACGACCACCCATCCGAATTCCAGGGGCAACACGCCATCGAAAACGTCTTCGACTCGATCGACCAACCCGCCACCGCCACCGCCACGCGAACCGCCACCAAAACGCATCCCATTCTCACCCCGCAACAAGTGAGTGACCGAGAGCACCAGATCACCAAAATTACCAGCGCATGGAGGCTTATCAACGCGATCAGCCAAGGCTCGACACCGCTCCCGCGGACCGCCGCGGAAGCCGCGAAGCGCTACCAATTCGAAGAATCCACTGTGATGCAAATAATGTCGAAACTTGGCAAGCCGCTCGGACTTCCAAGGGGAAACCCGATTGAGAGGATCGCGGTCGTGTATGAAATGGCGACATCCGGGCAGCTCAAGATTCCCCAAGATTTCCGGTCGCTCCTGCCTGGGCGCAAGTCGATGAACCGCCCCTCGGCAACACAATGGGCGCTCGGACATCCTGACGTCCAAGTTGACATAACAGAACTTGGGAATACGCTGAAGCCATTCGAGCTGCAACTAGTGCGGATCCTTCATAATGAGACGGACGTCAGCAGGCTGCCGAAAGACCCCGAGGATGCCGCGCGCTACTTCCGGATGGACGCGATTACGACAAGTCAAACCATGCATGAGTTAGCGAAACGGATTGGACACGACATCAATACCCTCGACTTCGCCGACCAAATCACGGCCATGTGGATGGTGCTCCACCCACACGGATAATGCGTCTTCCATCCTGATTCGGATGGACCAGTTTCTTGAACTCGACCGGTGCTTCCGGCTCGTATTGATAGCGAGCCACCTGCTCGTCCCGCCCTGCCACCGCCTCGTGCACCAGGTCGACGCCGGCCAAGGTGCGCTCGCAAAGGTCGTCCACCCATCTCGCCACGGCGCACTCCTTCCTCGTGCCGTAACCGGCTTCCTCCGGATGAATGATCCGTGCGACTCGCTCGCCGAACTCCTTGAGAAGCCCGGCGACGGCGCCGTGGCAAGCATTTCACGGATATGTGCAACACCAAGGCGAACAGTCGACCTGGAAGCTCATGGCACTCACGGTGTGCCATTCCGTCGTGCATCACGATCCCGACGCGGCCCGAGCGGCACTGGCCGTGCTGAAGACACAGACGCCCGAGATCTACCGGTGGGTGCTCGAAAGCAGCCGCAAGACCGTGGTGGCGACACCCCAGGAAGTACTCAGCAGGTTCGAGGCCGGGCAGAACCTCGACGGGGAGCAGGTCACGGCCTCGCTCGGCGGTCTCCGGGAGCGCGCCGACGCGGCATATTGGCTGGTGGAGAACGCGGTCGGCACCGAGACGTTGGAGTTGGCGGAGTGGTCGCTGCTGAACGGTCCGGACGACCCCCTCTTGACCGCACACCGCAGGCATTCCTCGGCCATGCCGACGCCTTCCGCGGCCGCCGGTACGGCACGATCGCCATGTCGTCATACCCACCGGGACGTGCGAGCTTGCTGCGTCCGGATCGGGCATCAGCTTGCGCGAGAGCGCAACGGCCGCCGCGGGTGATGCCGTCCTGGATGGGACCGGTCACGACGTTCGACCAGACCGTCGGTGTACGGCAGGAGTGTCGTGCCCGGCGCCCACGGGAGGCGACGGCCACGGCAGGTGTCCTAGTGCCTCGGCAAGGAACGTTGACGTGGTAACCGTGTCGCGTGGACATCCGAGCTGGTGATCGCGAGGCTGGCCGGTGGAGGTGAGCCATGGCGCGCCAGCCGGAGGTGTTCGCGCGGTCGTTG
>NZ_JAEBEI010000023.1:0-129581 GCF_046548775.1 Amycolatopsis sp. cmx-4-61
TGTGTCTCGGCTCCTCGTTGTTCGGCAACAAAGAGCCACAGAGCTACACCCCCAGAGAACCGTCGCATGGGACGCCACACCGACGACCGACGCAACGTCACACCACAGGCTGACGCCCCCCAGAGAACGGAGAAGAAATCGCCGCTGTCGTGAATCCTGATCCAGCTACCGCGGAACTTGGCCGCGCCGAGTTCGTCGACCATCGCGGTTCGCCAACCGTCCAGGTCGTCGAGGACGTACATCAGGTTCGCCTGGTGCTTGGCACGGACGACGGGCCAGGTGTACGTGCCGTGCCGGGCGTAGCAGGCTTCCGCGCAGACCCCGGCGCTCGGGCATGTGTTGTAGGTGCGGCCATCGGCAAGTCGCCCGGCCCATGCCGGCAGCGACCAGTTCCAGACGCCGATCTGGCGCATCTCACTGTTCTGGGTCAGCAACCTGGCAGGACGGCGAGCAGCTGAAGCAGACATGGATATCCCCTCGGTGCATACGAATGTCAGGCGGCGTCGAGTTCGACGAAGGAGCTTTCGACTTCGGGCGAGGCGTCGGCGTACTCCGCGATCTCCGCGGGATTCGACGTCACGAGGTGGTGTTCGACAGGTGACGCGATGGACTGGAACGCCACTCGCTGAGTGCCGGTGCTGAGCAGTCCTTGGCCGCGGTCGGCGGACAGGAGGAACTGGCGTTCGCCCATGGACAGGTCGAAGGCGCGGGTGATCTCGTCGATCGCCTGCGAGGCCTGCCGGAGGAGGATCTGGGTGGCCGCGTTCGCGACGACCGCCTTGCCGAGGTCCGAGCCCAGGACGTCCGCGGTGTCCTGGGTGGCCACGGTGAGGCCGGCCCAGTGTTTCCGGCTGGCCTTGGCCATCCGGAACAGGAACTCCGCGCCCGCGGCCTCCTTCATAAGCAGCCAGGCTTCGTCGACCACGACCAGGCGCGGTTTACGGATAGCCGGGTTGGAGACCTGCCGCCACACCGCGTCGAGGGTCAGCAGGGTGCCGATCGGCTTGAGCTCGTCGGCGAGGTCGCGCAGCGAGAACACCACTAGGTGACCTTGCGGGCGCGTCGTTGTCGGCCCCGAGAACAGGCCGGAAAACGCGCCCGTGATGTACGGATGCAGCCGCGCCGCGAGTTCGGCTCCGGCTGGATCGCCGGTGTCGGAGAGGGCCTCGGCCAGGTCGACCAGCAGCGGCGCGGGTCGGGTCCAGGTCCGCGCATCCGAGGTGATCCCGACGCGCTGGTACGTCGCCGTGATCGCCCGGTCCAGCACGGCCCGTTCGGTCCCGGCGAGCTCGTTGCCGAGCAGAACCGAGATGACGGTGTGCAGGAACAGCGACCGGCGGATGAGCGCGTCTCGGGGAGCGGTGCGGCGCCCATCCGGGCGGGTGTGGATCGGCAGGTCGAGCGGGTTGAGGCGGATCTGCTCGGCGCCGAGGTGGACGTAGGTGCCACCGACCGCGGCGGCCAGACGGGCGTACTCGTCTTCCGGGTCGATGACGTGGATCTCGATGCCGCGGTACAGGCTGCGCAGGAGCTCCAGCTTCACCAGGTATGACTTGCCGGCGCCGGACCGGCCGAGGATCACGCTGTTGTGGTTGTCGAGGGCGAACCGGTCGTGGTGCACCAGGCCCTGGCTGCCGACGTTGAACCCGTAGAGCACCCCGCTCGGCGCACCGACCGAGGTCGGGTCCGGCGGGGGCAGGTCCGGCGAGGTGAACGGAAACGCCGCGGACAGCGCGCTGGTGTCGAAGGTGCGGCGCATGCCGACCAGGTCCAGGCCCATCGGAAGGCTGGTGATCCAGCCCTGCAGGCTCCGGTAGGTGGTGGGTTTGCAGTCCAGCAGGAGCGATGCCGCCAGTGACCGGATTGCGGCTACCTCGTCGCCGAGCGCTTCTTCGGTCGCGGCGTGCACGGTGAGGTAGAGCCCGAGCCGGTAGAGCTTGCCCTCGCCGCGGGCGACTCGCGCGGACAGGTCGTAGGCGTCCTCGGTGGCTGCTTCGACCTGGGGGTCGATCAGCCGTCCCTTGTCGCTCGTATGCCGGCGACCCGACTCCAGCTTCGACAGCTGCTTCTTCAGCCGGTTGGCCGCGGTGACGGGGTCGATCGGCTCGATATGCAGCGAGACGTCGACCCGCCCGGGGTAGGTCAGCAGGGGCTGCAGCCAGCCGGGATGAACCTCGCGCGGGTAGCCGGTGACGGCGAACGACGCGACCCATTCGCCTCCGACTTCGAGCGCTCGGGGACGCACGGAGATGGCGTCCGGGGTGAACGCGCCGGCCTGCCCGACGGGTGCCTGCCTGCTTGCGGCGTCGCGGTGCCTGGTCCTCTTCATCGGCGGTCCCTCCTCGCGACGTCGTCGTAGTCGTCGGGGTCTTCGTCGTCCTCCCACCTGGGCTCGGCGGCGCCGAATGCGTCTTCGGTGGCGAACGCGGTGCGGCCGAACGCGGTGTCGTTCCAGCTCTCGTCTGGGGCTGTGGTGATGACCTCGTCGGAGCCGGCGAGGTCGGAGTTCGGCGGGATCAAGCTGTCGGGGTTGCAGGCTGCGGCGAGGACCGCGGTGGCCTGGCCGGCATCCAACGGGGTGACCACGATCCCGGACGGCGACAGCAGCTCCACTGCCTCGCCCAGCCGGCGCACCAACCGCGCTTCGGCGGCGCGTCGGGCGGCGTCGTCGATCGACGCAGCCTGCCTCGCAGCCCTGCGTCGCGCCGACAAGGCGGCCAGCGGCGAGGCACCACCCAGCCCGTCGGTCGGGCCGCTGCTTCGTAGCGGCTCTCGCAGGATCAGCAGGACCTGGCGCCGAAGCAGGTCGGTCGCGCGGCCGAGCTGGTCGAGGTACTCGGCGTGCTCACGCGCAGCCCGTTCCAGCGCGGGGTGCGGCAGCCCACCGGCCTGTTCGCGAAGTTCCGCGATCTGCCCCGACAGGTCCAGCCGTTCCGCCCGGACGAGCACCTGGACCGGCGCGGTCAGCGAGTGCAGGTACCGGCCGAAGGAGACGACGAGCGCCTCCTGCTCGGCAGGCGTGCGCAGCCCGAAGTTGATCGTGGAGCAGACCGCGACCACGGCGGCGCCGTCCTTGCCGAGATCGATGACGCCGGTGTCGGTGATCCCTTCGGCGGGCAGCCGCAGCGCGGCCGGTGAGACCGCCGACGCCGAAGAACTGGTTGTGCTCGCGGCCTGCCCGATCCACTCGGGTGTGGGCCGGACGCCTTCCGGCGCGGCAACCCGGTGCTGCGGGCTCATCCGCTGGCGCAGCGCCGCCAGCACGAGCCGGTCGAGGGAGATGCCGTCGCGTTGACCCAGAGCGAGGAACGCGGCGGCGACGCCGATCGGTATGGCGACGACGAGGAACACCGCCAGCGGGACGAACGCGCGAGTGACCGTGTACGTCCCGTACAGCACGATTCCGGTGACGCTCAGGATGAGCAGTTGCCGAGCGGTGAGCGGACCGATCACCCGGTCTTCGCGGTCGACATCGGCGGGAATCCGGACGGGCTGGTTCATTTCGCTTCACCTCCTGGAGCTGGCTTCGGCGCGCGGAACATCGGCGGCGGGACGGACTGGGTGCGGCGATAGGCATCACCGAGGCGGGGCTCTGGCGTCGCTTGCCGGAATGCCGGCGCGGCAGGTGCGGAGGTCGGTTTGGCTAGGAGCGGTTGTGGTGCAGGCGGCGTCGCCGGTCGGAACTGCAGTTGCGGCGGCACCGATGCCGTGCGGATCGGGCGAGCCGATGGCGATGTGGCGCCGCGTCGACGCGGGCCGCCGGCGGCTTGAAAATGCGGAGTTGCCGACCGTGGCCTTCGTTGTGGCGTGGGCGAGACAGGCGTCGGCGCCGAACTGAATTCGGGCATGGTCGACTCCTGGTTCGCCGGGATCACGGCGGGGTCGTGGGTGCTGTCTTGGGGCGAGGGCTGCAGGAACTGCGGCGCTTGCGAGGGCAGCGACGGCCGCTGAGCCGCGCGGGAACGCTCGGCGTCGTGGGCGGCCTTGAGCCGCCGGTTGACCGTTTCGGGGTTGGGCGCAAAACGCGCCTGTGCCGGCCACGGTGGATCGGCCGCCGCGCCGCCGCCGCGACCGGCGTTCTTCGTCGCACCGGCGGCGCCGGCCTTGCCGAACGCACCGGTCTTGCCGGCGACCATGCCGAAGGTTTTCGCCGCGATGTACGCGCGCGCCAAACCTCCGAGGAAGGAACGGCCGGAGCCGACCTTGACGGCCTTCAGCATCCAGAACGGGATCTTGAACAGGACGAAGAACAAGGCGATCGCGGCGATCAGCGTGCCGAGCGCGGACAGCGTCGAGCCGAACAGGTGCACGCCGCCGGACAGGAACGTGTGTACCGCGGTGATCAGCACCAGCGCCTGGGCGAACTGAACCCCTGTCGTCACGGTGATCGCCTTCCACCACCAGTGCGCCAGCGGCTCGGTGTGGGGCAGCCCGTGGCACATCAGGAAGAACGGCGCGCTGATGATCAGGACGAGGGTGATGACGATTCGGACGACGTAGACGACCAAGAGACCGAGGCCGAGCACCACCAGCACGAGCGCGACCAGGATGATGAAGAGCCCGCCGGTCTGGATGCCTTGGACGGCCTCCTGCAGGGTGTTGCCCAGCGAGGGCGCGTTGACTCCGTCTCTGAGGACACCCAGGGTCAGGCCGTTGGCCAGCCGGATGAGCTTGTCGGCGAAGAAAAGCGAGAGCGCCGAGGCAATGAACGCGATCGGGATGCGCGGCCCGATCTCCTTGATCGAGTAGCGCGTCTGGACCGTCTCGTGGCCCATCAGCAGGATGCCGCCGAGCAGGATGAGCAGCCCGTAGGCGGCGACCACGATCTCCCAGGAGCTGTTCCAGAGCTCGCCGATGCCGGGCAGGTCGCTGATTGTCGGCGTGGACAGTGCGGTGTGCCCCATCAGCTCGAGGATCGGATCCAGCGCGTCGTCGACGACACTGCGGAACGCCGAGTTGATGGCCTCGGTGATGCACGCGCCGACGTCGGTGATGCCGCAGTCCGAGTCGCCGTCACCGCTGCCGGTGCCCGGCTGCTGCGGGTTCGTGCTCGGCGCCGGCGGAGTCGGCTGCGGAATGCAGTCCTCGCCCGTGCACGGCTTGCTCGGCGTTGTGCTCGGCGTCGGCGAGGTGCAGCCGAGCTGGCCGGGGAAGCTGCACGGCGTGGGCGTGGGCAGCGCGGTCGGGGGAGGCAGCGGCGGGTCCGCCGGCGGCTGCCGAGGCGCGGCTGGCGAGGCCCACGCGTTGACGGCGAGGATGCCGGCCAGGAGTACGACGGTCAGCACCAGCAGCCAGCCCGCTCGCCGGCGCCGTCGTCGGATGGAGACCTGCTGGCCGGCGTCGCTGACAGGGGCGAGCATCGGTCGATCCGCCGCGGCAACGGTCTCGGACGGGTTGCCGGACCGGCGGTACGGGCGAACCGTGGGCAGGGTGCTGACGGCCATCGGTCAGGCCCCCACGATCCCTTTGAGGATCTCCACGACCAGGGGCGCGAGCGCCGCCAAGCCGTAGCCCCACCCCGCGGACTTGAAAGCCGTCTTGGCCTTCTCGACCTCGCCGGGGTCGCCGCCGCCCATCACGTAGCGGACGCCGCCGATGGACAGGAAGACCGTGGCGAGGCCGGCCAGGATGCCCATGATCCAGTTGCGGACGTTGTCCAGCACGGCGGTGACCGAGCCGGCGAGAGCGACGACGATCGTGTCGGCGTGTCCCGCCGACGCCGAGGCCAGCAACGCGATGGCCGACAACTCGACCACCAGCACCACGTGCGACCATCGCCGGCGACGAGCCGGAATCGAGTCGCCTGGCCTAATGATCGGAGCAATGGACGGCGTTGAACTCGCATCGGCGGTCTGGTCCGGCGGCTGCGGGTCGCCGTCGAGACGAGCACTACGCGGCCCGCTCTCGGCATCGATCACGCGCATTGGGTCACCTCCGAAGTTCGAGCTGAGCGCGGGTTCGTCCCGCAGCCCTGAACTCCGGAATCCGCGTCCGTTTTGGACACGCGGCGTCGAACTTTCCGCTTCGCGTCGCCGTCTGCGGCGAACACGGAAGGTAACAAATGGGGCGTCTCGCGAGCGCGTGAGGCCAGGGCCACCGCGGTCGCCACCTGGTCGACCAAGGGGTCGGTCGGATCGGTCTCGACGGCGCCTTCGCGCAAGTACGCGGCGAGCCGGAGCTCAGCGCGTTTGCGTGCCTTGTAGATCGCCCACTCGCCGGCCTGGTGCCGCGCGGCCCAGTCCGCGACCGACACCTCTTCCAACCGGGTCGCACCGATCAGCGCGGCTTCGGTCTCGGTCAGGACTCCGTCCGCGACGGCACGGGCGAGAACGAGATCCGGGTGACCCCACGGCGCGTGCGGCGGCGTCGATCGGAATCCCGGCGCGACCGGAGTCGGACTCGCCAACGCCTCGGCGAGAGCGTCGTAGCCGGACCGGTACGCGGCCCATCGCAGCCGCAACATGATCCGCGGCGGGCGCAGATTGATGGTCGGCAACGCTGTCAGGAAGCCGCGGAGGACCTCTGCGTGGACGTCGGCCGGATCGCCGGCGAACCGGTTGGACAGGATGGCCGCGACGGAGGTCAGCGCGGGCAGTGCGACGCCGACCGCGGCGACGGTCCAGGTCGCCCCTTCGGTCCGGGAGCGCAACACCAGGTGCGCCCAGACCGCATCTCGTGTCGCCTGCGGGCACCGGCGCGCCAGCAGCCGGTCGCGGACCTCGTCCAGCGGGATTTCCTCGTCCGGGAGGCCGGTGAACAACCTGCCGTTCAGGGAGAGTGGCTGCGGCCCCGTCACCAGCAAGGTGAACGTGTCGCGGGCGATATCCAAGGAGTTCGGTGCTGCCAGGCTGCGACGGCGGCAAAAAGCGGTTTGTGTAGCCATGTCTTAGCTCCCACGGCGTCGATGCGAACAGGAACGACGTCATGAAGCCAGGCCTCGTACCACGGAAATACCAGTTCGCTGCTAGGCGTCTTCGGCAGATTTTTCGGCGGCTAATAGCGGTCTACTATCTGGTGCTGACCAGCTCGGTCGTCAAGATCAACATTCCGCTTGGAATTGAAGAGTTCAAACGGCGCGCTACGCCGTCTGACATGGCGTTATAGTTCTAGCACTGCGCTAGTAGCTCTTTCGGTGGTTTCCTTCCGCGTCAATCGGCATGCGAAAAGAAGTTCGATGGCGCATGTCCAAACTGCGGTCGAAATACGGAGTTGAGGGGTGTCAGAACGCATGGCGCCCACCGCTCGGAGGAAAACCGCGATGACCTCGTCACACCACGATGACCCGTCAGACTGCAGCTCGGACGAGCACTGCGTCTCCGACCCGCCGACCATCCCGATCCCGCATCCGCGGAGGCAGCGCACAAGGCACCGGGTCAACCTGCGCAATCCCCGTCCAGCTCGGCCGAGCACCGTCTGGCCGTGCGCTCAGGACGACCTCCTCGCGGGTACCGGACTGCTCGCCGGCTGGCTCCTCACCGCGATCATCAAGATCGTCACGACCTACACCCGGCCGGGCCAACGGGTGCTCCTCGTCGAGCCCGCGCCCTATCTCTCACCGTCTGCCTCGCGGTCGGCGCGTGGTCCCCACGGCCGGTCTCTGCCCGGACCGTATGCCGGGTTGCACGAGGCAGGCTGGACCGTCGTCCGGCTCGGTCGCGGCGTCCGGACGCAGACTGCTGTCGCCGCCCCGGGGCCGGTTGGCGAACAGCACGGCGCCGCGCCGGACGAGTCCGAGTCCGGACCCGGACCGCTCGCCCGTGGTCCCGTCCCTGACGAGTTCGCAGGGCACGGTCGCGGGCGGGACCCGGTCACGTCAACGTCCGGTCCGGACCGCTACGACCTGGTCATCACCGCGACCGAACCGAGCGTCCTCGACTGGTTCCGTCCGGCCGACTGGGCCGATCTGCTCACCTCAACAGGCACACTTGCGGTGATCACACACGGTCATCGCGAGCCAGGTCGCCTCATGGACCCGGCCGGTTCGCTCGTGCGCGCCGCGCACCACGTGGGACTGCGCTACCTCGACCGCGTCGCCCTGCTGCGCGTTCCGGTGCGGGACGGCGCGCTCGCCGTGGCGGCGGCGGCCGCGCAGATCTTCGCGGCGCCCGTCCGGCATCTCCCCGTGCACGACGACCTCCTCGTGTTCACCCGCCGGCCGACGTCGATGTCCGGGACCGATGGCGGGGGATACCTCCGATGAATGAGCGCTCTATGGCATCGCTGTCGGTCTGGCCGACCGGTCAGCGTGACCCGCTCACGCAGCTCCGCGACGCGGGCTATGCGCCCGGCACCGAGACCGACACCGAGCGAATTCCACCGGCAGTCGCTGCGCACGCGATCGCCGCGTACTCGCGTCCCGGCGACCTCGTGTTGGACCCGGATTGCGGCGCGGGCACTGTGCTCGCCGAAGCGCTGCGCGCCGGACGGCATGCGCTCGGACTGACCGCCCACAGCCGATGGTGGAAGCTGGCTCGCGCCAACGTCACCGCGGCCAAGGCTGGGGGCGCTTGGTGCGACGGCTCGGTCCTCGACGCCCGGCCGAAGGTGCTCTCGACTGTCCGGGCCGCCGGGCTGCTCGGACGAGTCGGACTCATCCTGACCAGCCTGCGTACCGCGCCGGACCGCACGACCGGTACGGACTCGGCAGCTGTGGAAGTTGCCGTCGCCGAACTCGCCACGACGCTGATTCACTGCGAGAACCTGCTGCGTTCCGGCGGGTACATCGCCGTCGTCTCGCGTCCCCGCCGCCGCGCCGACGGTTCCCTGGCCGACCTGACTACGCCGCTCATCGCGGCCGGCGTCTCGGCCGGGCTGGCGCCGATCGAGCGGTGCGTCGCCCTGACAGCCGAACTGCGCGGCAGCCGCCTCGTGACCCACGCCTCCCTCGCCGAACGCCGTGCCGTGGACCGAGCGCAAACCGCTGTCGTCGCCCACCTCGAAGTGCTCGTTTTTCAGCTCGTTCACGATGCCGAACTCGCGGCCGTGGACGTTGGCCGGCTGCCCGCCAAAACCGTTGCAAGCCCCGGCTGGGGGCGAGCGGCATGACGTGCCCACGATGGCTGTCCAAGCTATGGACAACCCTGTGGACAGGCCGGTCTCTCGTCGGCTCCGAAGTCCAGTCTCGTGACGAGCAGCTCCTCGATGCCCAGCATGCAGAGACCACCCGCCGCGCCCGCGCGGCGATGGCCGAAGTCGTCCGCGCCGGCTATCAGCTCGGGCCGCCGCCCTACGGCTACCGTGCCCTGCGCATCCGCGTGACCGAGCCAGCCGGACGCGGCAAGCTGCGGGCGGTTCTCGTCCCGGACTGGCAGACCGCCGCGGTCGTGAAGCAGATCTTCAGGTGGCGCGCCGACGACGGACTGGCGTTCGTTGCCATCGCCGTCCGGCTCAACGGGGATCTGCGCCAGTACCCGCCTCCGGTGCCCGGCGGTCGGTGGACCGCCAAGGCCGTCCAGCGGATCGTCGCCAACGTCAAGTACACCGGGCGCCAGGTCTGGGCGCGCACCGTCGCCGGCCGTCCGGCTCCCGTCGAGCAGTGGGTGACTTCGGCGCCGAAGGTGCACGAGCCGCTGGTTGACGAGCGCGTGTTCCAGCGTGCCCAGCCCCGGACGGGGGATGAGCCGCGGTGCGCTTGACGATCGTTCCCGTGACTTTCCGGCAGGCGTGCGAGTTCATCGACGCGCACCACCGGCACCACCGACCACCCCGCGGAATGAAGTTCGCGATCGGCGTCGCGCGTGGGGACGAACTGGTCGGTGTGGCGACCGCCGGTCGTCCTGTCGCTCGGTGCCTTGATGACGGCGTCACGCTCGAGGTCACGCGCAGCTGCACCGTCGGCGAGCCGAACGCGAACTCGAAGCTGTACGGCGCGGTCTGGCGCGCGGCGCGAGCCATGGGGTACGTGCGCCTTGTCAGCTACACGCAAGCGGGGGAGAGCGGCGCGAGTTTGCGTGCCGCGGGCCTGCTCCCCGTTGCCGATCTCCGCCCCCGCCCGGGCTGGACAACGGCGTCTCGGCCGCGCTCCTCGCGGGGCGTCGACAACGTCCACCGAACTCGGTGGGAGATCTGCTCCGGAAAGTAGACAGCTGCTTCAGGCTCGCGCGTGCGGGGTGATTCGTCTTGTGTGCCAGCTGTTTCAGCTGGTACAGCTGGCCGAGATCGCCAAGGTCCGAGCGAGCACGAGGGTCGGGGGAGGTGACCGCATGGCAGGCGCGGAGGACGTCATCCAGTTCCCGCATGGTCGGCGCGCGGCAGCCATCGAAGCGCAACGACAGTGGGAGTTCAGCACTGCTGTCCACGAGGCGCGCGGTGCTGAGGCGGTCTGGCTTGCAGGCGAACTCACAACCGTGCTGAGAGGTCTGCTTGCTTGGGCGCGCGAAGATCGCGAGCTTGGCGCCGAATCCATAGACGACTCGCAGGGGCGTGCCGCATGACCGAGGCTGTCAATCCTCCATCTCCTGCCGTCGCCGCACGGGTCGGGCACACCGGCATGTCCGACTTGGCGGTCTCCCCGTTCGGGTTGCCGCTGGCATTGCGCGCGAAGGAAGTCCGGGTTGCTTGGGTGGGCCGGACATCGACCGAGGAGCACCAGGATCCGCGGCAGTCCTTGCTGCGGCAGCTGGAGCGGTCAAAGGTCGCACTGCCGGAATCCTGGGTGATCGTCGCGCACTTTTATGACGTCGAGTCCGGACGTATGGAGCTGGACAAGCGGAGCCGGAAGTCGAACTACGAGCGCTTCGACATCCCGATCGCTCGCGACGGTGGGATCGGCGACCTGCTGGCCGAAGCGGCCAAGCCAGGCCGTCGGTTCGACGTCGTGATGTGCGAGTCGATGTCCCGGCTCGCGCGCAGGATGTACGAGACGTTGAGTGTCGAGCGTCGGCTGGAAGACGTCGGCGTGACGGTGTTCGCCTCGAATGAGCCGATCATGCTCACCGGTGGCCGTGCCCAGCAGATCCTGCAACGGCGGATCAACCAGTCGGTGGCCGAGTACGAAGTGCTCAACATGCTGGAGCAGTCCTGGGGCGGCACGTGCACGCACGCCCGCGAGGGCTACAACATCGGCAAGCCGCTGTACGGCTACCGGGCGAAGAAGTACCGGCACCCGAACCCAGTCAAGGCGGAGAAGGGGATCACGAAGACCCGCTTGGAGCCGGACGGCCACCGGGCCGCGACGGTCACGTTGATGGCCCAGTGGCGTTATCACGAGCAACTGGGTTTCGACACGATCGCCGAGCGGTTGAACGCGGACCTGGAAGCTCATCCACCGCCGGAACCGCCCGGTGGTCGGCGTGCCAGGGGAGCGTGGTCGAAGTCCGCTGTGGCCGACGTGCTGAAGAATCCGAAGTACACCGGCTACCAGGTCTACAACCGCCGCGCCCGCCGCAGCCGGGGCGGCACCGGCGTGGTCAACCCGCCGGAGATGTGGGTCTGGTCCGTCGAGCCGGCGCACGAGCCGTTGATTCCGAAGTGGATGTACGACGAGCTCGTCGAGCGCCGACTGGCCAAACGCGGCTCGCGGGACGGAAGCGACCTCAATCCGCATCCGAACACCAAGCGGGCGTACCTGCTCCGCGGCCGGGTCGTCTGCCGCTGCGGCCGCCGAATGCTCGGCCATCACCACCGCGGGCACAACTACTACCGCTGTTGGCCGAAGAACAACAACCGCGGCCGGCTGGACAAGTTCGCTGACCATCCCCAGACGGTGTACATGCGTGAGGACGCCATCCTCGCCGCGGTCAACCACGTGTATGCCGAGTATTTGTTCGGCCACCGCCGGATCGACCTGCTCGCCCCGCAGCTGGATCAGGCCGACGATCGGGAACGCACCGAACGGCGCGAGCGTCGGGCGCGGCTGGAGAAGCGAGCCGCGGACTTCGCGCGCAAGCAGAGCAACATCCTCAGCCAAGCCGAGGACGCCGACCCCAGCGATCCCTTCACCCAAGGGCTGAAGGACCGCTACAACGAGCTCGGGGTCGAACGGCGGCACCTGCTTGACCAGATCGCCCAACTTGACCAGGACGATCAGCGGACGCCGACCACAGCCACCCGCGAGGACCTCGACGTTCTCGACCTGCTGCCGCACCTGGCGGTCAACCTTCACCGCGCGCCGGCCGAACTCCAGGTCCGGCTCTACGAGCTCACGAAACTCCACGTCAGCATCGACCACGAAACGGATCACGCCATGATCGACATCACACTGCCCGGCGACAGGATCGAAGAGGTGGCCACCGCCGCAGCGGACGCGGAAGTCGTCAGGGTGGCGAAGCCGCAGGTCGACGCTGGTGTGATTGCTGCGGGTGCCCCCGGTGAGATTCGAACTCACACTGGACGGGTTTTGAATCCGTTGCCTCTGCCAGTTGGGCTACGGGGGCGTGACGTGGTGACTCTACGGGATCACCGGACCCCGACCCTCCCCGGGGGCGGAGTGTCGCGCCCGCCACTACGTGGTGAACGCCATCTCTGCATCTGGATCGTTCCCGGTAGGCTTCAGGTTCGCGGAACGCCGCGAGACGTCAACGCCACGCCGAGTCTTCAGGAGGACCCCGGTGACCGATCAGGCTACCGAGGCCAACGGTGCCGTCACCGTGCCGCAGCGTCGGGTGCTCGTCGCGGAAGACGAAGCTCTCATTCGGCTCGATCTCGTCGAAATGCTGCGGGAAGAGGGCTATGAAGTGGTCGGGGAGGCCGGGGACGGCGAGCAGGCCATCGCCCTCGCCACCGACCTGAAGCCCGACCTCGTGATCCTCGACGTCAAGATGCCCAAGCTGGACGGCATCGAGGCCGCTTCGAAGATCACCGGGGACCGGATCGCCCCGGTGGTCATCCTCACCGCCTTCAGCCAGCGGGACCTCGTCGAACGCGCCCGGGATGCCGGGACCATGGCCTACCTCGTCAAGCCCTTCGCCAAGCGGGACCTCGTGCCCGCCATCGAGCTCGCCGTCAGCCGGTTCTCCGAGCTGCAGGCCCTCGAGGCCGAGGTGGCCGGGCTCACCGACCGGCTCGAGACGCGGAAGGTCATCGACCGGGCCAAGGGCCTGCTCATGAGCCGGCAGGGCCTCACCGAGCCCGACGCCTTCCGGTGGATCCAACGCACCGCCATGGACCGCCGGACCACCATGAAGGCCGTCGCCGAGGCCGTCGTCGAGAGCATCGGGAACTAGCCGACACGACGGCCGGCAGGCAGAATCACGCAGGTGAAACTCCGCCTGCTGGCCGTCGTCGTCCTCATCAGCGCAGCAGGCTGCCAAGCAGCCGCCCCGAGCACGCCCGCGCCCCCCACCTACGAGCTGCCGCCGCGGCCGGTCCGGCCCGACGAGACCGCACTGAAGGTGCCGCCCGTCAAGAACGGCGACACCGAGTTCACCCTGCTCGGCCTCGCCGCCGGGCTGCCCAACATCACCGGCAGCCACGCCGAGATGCTGCCCAAGGGCCAGTACGTGCGCCTGCGGCTGGTGGTCACCAACACCGGCACCTCGAGCGTCCTGTTCGACGCGAAACGGCAGCTGCTCGTCGACGACCAGGGCGCCACCCACGCGCCCGACGAGCAGGCCATGCTGATCAAGCGCCAGCCCGCCCAGTTCGACCTGGGCCACGGCGTGCGCGTCGAGTTCGACCTCTACTGGGACATCGCCAAGGACCGGAAGCCGGCCGCGCTCAAAGCCTTCGGCGGGCCCACGATCACCGACATGAAGAACCTCAACGGCACCGACATCAAGCTGTGAAAAGGGGCCCGGCCGAGAAGGCCGGGCCCCTTCGGGAAAAAATCAGACCCCGAGGTCGCCACCGAGGTAGGCGGCCCGCACCTTCGGGTCGTCCAGCAGTTCGGACCCGCGGGCGCTCTGAACCACGCGGCCCGTCTCGAGCACGTACGCCCGGTCCGACAGCTTCAGCGCCTGCTGGGCGTTCTGCTCCACCAGCAGCACCGTCGTGCCGCGCTTGTTGATCTCCCGGATGATGTCGAAGATCTGCGCGATCAGCATCGGCGCCAGGCCCATCGACGGCTCGTCGAGCAGCAGCACCTTCGGCTTCGTCATCAGCGCGCGGCCGATGGCGATCATCTGCTGCTCGCCGCCCGACATCGTGCCGCCGAACTGCGTCTTGCGCTCGTTCAGCCGCGGGAACAGCTCGTAGACCTCGTCGAGGTCGGCCTTCAGGTCGTCCTTGCGGGTGTAGGCACCCATCAGGAGGTTCTCCTGCACCGTCATGCCGGGGAACACGCCCCGGCCCTCCGGCGCCTGGCCGATCCCGAGCAGCACGCGCTTGTGCCCCGGGGTCTTCGAGATGTCCTGGCCGTTGAACAGGATCCGGCCGCTGGTCAGCGGCCGCAGCCCGGAGATCGTCTTGAGCGTCGTGGTCTTGCCGGCGCCGTTGGCCCCGATGAGGGAGACGATCTCACCCTCGCCGACCTGGATGCTCATGCCCTTGAGGGCCGCGATCTTGCCGTAGTGGACGTTGATGTCCTCGACCTCAAGAAGCATCTTCGGACACCCCCAGGTACGCCTCGATCACCTTCTGGTTGTTCTGCACCTCGTGGGGGAGCCCTTCTGCGATCTTCTGCCCGAAGTCGAGCACCGCCAGCCGGTCGCTGATGTGCATGACCAGGCCCATGTCGTGCTCGATCAGCAGCACGGTGCGGCCGTCGTCCCGGATCTTGCGGATCAGCGCCTGGAGGGCGTTCTTCTCCGCCGGGTTCATGCCCGCCGCCGGTTCGTCGAGCAGCAGCAGCTTCGGGTCCGTGGCCAGCGCCCGCGCGATCTCCAGCCGGCGCTGGTCGCCGTAGGAGAGGTTCTTCGCGATGCTGTGCTCGACCCGGCCGATGCCGACGAAGTCGAGCAGTTCCCGGGCCACCTCGCGGCCGTGCTTCTCTTCCTTGCGGTGCCACGGCAGGCCGAGCGTCGCGCCGATCGCGCCCGTCTTGTGGTGCGCGTCGACGCCCACCATGACGTTCTCCAGCGCCGTCATGTTGTGGAACAGCCGGATGTTCTGGAACGTCCGGGCGATGCCGCGCTTGGTGACCTTGAAGCGCTTCATCCCGTCGATGCGGTCGCCGTCGAAGCGGACCTGGCCCTCGGTCGGGTGGTAGACGCCGGTGATCACGTTGAACACCGTCGTCTTGCCCGCGCCGTTCGGCCCGATCAGGGCGAAGATCTCGCCCTGGTTGATGCTGATGTTGACCTCGCGCAGGGCGGTCACGCCGCCGAAGCGCATGGTCACGTTGTCGATTTCGAGCATGGTGTTCACTTGACGACCTCCGCCGAAGCCTCGGAGTCGGGCCCGGCCACTTCGGCACCCATGGCGCCCATGCCGCCGGTTCCTTCCCGTAGTTCGGCCTTGCGCTGCCGGGACGGCAGCAGGCCCTCCGGCCGCAGGGCCATCATCAGGACCAGCACGAAGCCGAAGATGAGGATGCGGTACTCGGACAGGAACCGGAACCGCTCGGGCAGCCAGGCGATCACGAACGCGCCCAGGATGACGCCGGGCAGGTTGCCGGAGCCGCCGAGCACGACCGCGGCCAGGATCGTCGCCGACAGGATGAACGGGAAGTTGTTCGGCTCGATGAACACGGCCTTGCTGGCGTAGATCGTGCCGGCGAACCCGCCGATCATCGCGCCGATCGCGAAGGCGAGCAGCTTGAACTTGAACGTCGGCACGCCCATCAGCTCGGCCGCGTCCTCGTCCTCGCGGATCGCCGCCCACGCCCGCCCGACCCGGCTCTTGTTCAGCCGCACCGAGAAGGTGATGACGAGGACGATCGCGAACAGCATCAGGTAGTAGTACGGCGCCGGGTCGAGGAAGAACTCCATCCCGAAGATCGGCTCCGGGTGCGGGACGTTCGTGATGCCGCGCGCCCCGCCGATGGCGTCGGTGTTGTTCGCGGTGATCCGGACGATCTCCCCGAAGCCCAGCGTCACGATGGCGAGGTAGTCACCGCGCAACCGCAGCGTCGGTGCGCCGAGGATGACGCCCGATATCGAGGCCAGGAAGATGCCGAGCACCACCGTCGGCCAGTACGACCACCCGTACGACGTGCCGATCGACGCCCACGTGTAGGCGCCGATCGCGAAGAACGCGACGAAGCCGAGGTCCAGCAGGCCGGCGTGGCCGACGACGATGTTGAGGCCGACGGCCAGGAGGATGTACGTGCCGACCGGGAAGATCAGCACCGTCGTCCAGTCCGAGTCCGGCGACATGAACGATCCGACCCAGGGCGCGGGCAGGATCAGCGCGAACACGATCAGGGCGAGGTAGACGCCGTAGCGCTGCCACTGGGGAGCCTCCGCCCACCAGTCCCGCATCCCGTCGATGGGGTGGAACCCGCCGCGGGCGGGCTTTCCGTTGCTGGTAGCCACTTCTTCGCCCTTCATGCGCGTGCCCGTTGCAGCGATTCACCGAGGATGCCGGTGGGCCGGAACATCAGGACCAGCACCAGGACGACGAACGCGGTGACGTCCTTCCAGGCCGAGCCGAGGAAGATGGAGCTCCAGTTCTCGACCAGGCCCAGCACGATCCCGCCGAGCAGGGCGCCGCGCAGGTTGCCGATACCGCCGAGCACCGCGGCGGTGAACGCCTTGATGCCGAGCAGGAAGCCGATGCGGTAGTCGGTGTTCTCGTACTCCATGACGAACAGGGCGGCGGCGACGCCGGCCATGGCTCCGCCGAGCAGGAACGTGATGCGGACGATCCGGTCGATGCTGACACCCATCAGCACGGCGGCCTCGGGGTCCTGCGCCGTGGCGCGGATGCCGCGGCCGATCCGGGTGCGGCTGACCAGCTGGTCCAGCACGACCATCACGATGACCGCGCCGACGATCACGAAGACGTGGTCGGTGCGCACGACGCCGTTGCCGATGCGGAACAGCTCCTCGTGCGGGACGAACCGCGGCGCGGACTGCTGCACGCGGCCCGGCTTGTCGAAGAGCCACGGGATGATCTTGAGGCCGAACGCCTCCTGCAGGAACAGCGAGGCACCGATCGCCGAGATGAGGGCGGCGAGCCGGGTCGCGCCCTTCTTCCGCAGCGGGCGGTAGGCGAGCTGCTCCAGCACGATCGCCGAGCCGCCGGAGACCAGCGCGGACGCGACGATCAGCAGCAGCAGGATGCCGATCATCGAGAAGATCGTGAACGGCGCGGTCGGGGCGATCGTGACGAGGATGAACAGGGACGTCATCGTCCCGATCATGAAGATTTCGGAGTGCGCGAAGTTGATCAGCCTCAGCACGCCGTAGACCATCGTGTAGCCGAGGGCGATGAGGGCGTAGATGGAGCCGGCTACCAGGCCGCCGATGGTGCTGCCCAGAAACTGGCTCTGCAGATCTTGGAACATGACGTAGTTGCCTTACCTGACGGGGCGAGGATGGTCGCCACATTGGCGGGGAGCGGAGGTGCTGTGGTCGTCCACAGCGCCCCCGCTCCCGTTAGGTGTTCTCTAGCTCCGTCAGCCGTTGATCTTGGCTTCGGTCGAGGCGCCGAGGTTCTTGATGACCCCGCCGACGACCTGGTACACGTAGATCGCGTTCGTCTGCGGCTCGCCGTTCTCCTTGAACTTGACCTGCTTCGACGCGCCCTTGAAGTCTTCCGTCTTCAGGAAGTCGTTGATCTTCTCACCGGTGGTGTTGCCGGCCTTGACCGCGTTGATGAGGGCGGTCGCGGCGTCGTAGCCCTCGGTGGCGTAGATCGCCGGGTCGACGTTGAACTTGGCCTTGTACTTCGTGGCGAACTCGTTCTGGGCGCCCGCGTCCGGGATGTTGCACGGGCAGCCGATGACGGCGCCTTCGGCCGCCGCGGTGCCGGCACCGGAGACCAGCTGCGGGTCGAGCGAGCCGTCACCGGTGGCGAAGATGGCCTTCACGCCACCGTCGCGGAGCTGCTTGAGCAGGCGGCCACCCTGGGCGTAGTACCCGCCGAACGCGATGACGTCGGGGTTCGCGGCCTTGACCTTCTGGACGGTCGAGGAGTAGTCCGACGCGTCCTTGGCGAACTTGTCGCGCTCGGTCGTGACGCCCTTTTCCTTGAAGGTCTTCTCGAAGGCGTCCGCCAGGCCGACGCTGTACTCCTGGTCGTCCGAGATGACGTACGCGTTCTTCGGCGACTTCGCCGTGATGAGGAAGTTCGCGATGGCCGGGCCCTGGTCGTTGTCGTTCGCGACGACGCGGTGCCAGTACTTCCAGCCGTTGTTCGCCAGACCCGGGTTGGTCGCCGACGGCGAGACACTCGGGATCTTGCCCTGCTCGAGGACGCCGCCGACGGCCTTCGACTCACCGGAGAACGCGGGGCCGATCAGGGCGGTGATCTTGTCCGTCCCGATCGCGGTCTGCACCAGCGAGGTGGCCTGCTCCGGCTTGCCCTGGCTGTCGTAGTTCTTCAGCTCGAGCTTCACCTTGGGGTTCGTGGCGTTGTACTCGTCGATGGCGAGCTTGGCGCCGTTGTTGGGCGGGATCACGATCCCGGAGTTCTCCCCGGTGAGGTCGCCCATGAACCCGATCTTCAGCGTGCTGCCGTCACCACTGTTGCTGGACGAGCCGCCACCGGCGCAGCCCGCCAGCGCGAGCGACGTCGCCGCTGCGAGGGCGAGAACCCGTCCAAAACGCACTCCTGACACCGACTACCTCCCATGACCAACCAGCCGCCGGTAGGCGTTGCCCCCGACACAGGGGCTAGGTTAGGGCAGGAAGATATCCCTCTCGGCCGTCTTGTGCACAGGCGCCCTCGCTACTCTGTGTCCACATCGTGACGATCGCAACCGACACGAATTGCACGAATAGGCCAAGAACGTTTCGTGCTGGGCTGCCGCTGGTCACGCAGCGATGCTAAGTATCGGCGCTCGTTCTGCGAATGGGTGACAGCCGTGTTTCACCGGTATGTCATCGCCCATTTCGGCGCCCGGTCGGTGGCCGGTTTCCCGGCGAGCCGCTGTTCACCCTTGCGGGGGTCCGGCCGGGCGGGCACCGCCGTAGGGATGCACCTTACGTCCGGTTCGGCCCGCCGAACGGACCAACCCCCTCAGGTCTGCCCGAAAGGCTCCTCCGGCTTGTCACAACCGGCGGTTGTCGTGGCCGCCGGAACGGCTGTTGGACCCGCGCCCCGCCCCGGCGGTTGGCTGGGCTCAGCCGAGAGACAGGGAGAAACGGATGAGCGAGACGGTCGAGGGTGTCGCGGCGGGCGTGCCGTTCCTGGCGGTGCCGCCGGCGGACCCGGCCGCGCCGGCCGCGCTGGTGGCGGGCTGGCACCTGATGGACGCGCCGGCCGGTGAACGGGCGATGGCGGAGGCCGTTCCGATGGCGGGCCTGCCGGCGTGGCGGGTGTACTTCGGGCTCCCGCTCTCCGGTGCACGGCTGCCCGAGGGCGGGCCGGAGGAGGTCTTCCGGCGGGCGAGTGAGGACGCCGTGCTGAACGTGTTCGGGCCGGTGACCGAGCAGGCGGCGAGCGAGTTCCCGGCCGCGCTGGCCGAGCTGCGCGACCGGCTGCCCGGGGCGACCGGACCGCTCGGGGTGTTCGGCGGCTCGGCCGGGGCGATCGTGGCGCTGGAGGTGCTGGCCCGAGGCGACACGGACATCGCCGCCGCGGCGGTGGCCAGCCCGGTCGTCCAGCTCGCGCCGATGATCGCGGCCAACGAGCGGCGCTTCGGCGTCAGCTACTCGTGGACCGGGCGGTCCCGCGCGGTCGCGGCGCGGTACGACTACGTGGACCGGGCCGCCGAGCTGTCCGCGCCCCTGCTGCTGGTCACCGGGGCGGACGACGACGTCGCCGTGCGCGAGCCCGCGGCGGCGCTGCAGGCGAAGCTGGGGACCGAGCTGGTGACCGTCGAGGGCATGGCCCACGAGTTCCCGCCGGGGACGCCGGCCGCCGCGCGCGTCGACGCCGCCTTCACCGAGTGGTTCGCCCGGCAGTTGCGAGGCTGACGTCGCCCGCCGGCAGCCAGGCGTGCTCGGGGTCGTAGGCGCACCACTCCTCTTCGCGGCTGGTGCGCCCGGCCAGGGCCAGCAGCCGCCGCAGCGCCGGGTGCGCCTTGCCGCGCCGCCAGACCAGCGACCAGGGGAACAGCGGGGACGGCTCGAACGGCAGCACCGTCAGGTTCAGGTCCGGGGCCAGCTCCATGTCGGCGCCGGCCAGGGTGACGCGCCGCTTGCCGTACCGCGTCTGCTCGAGCGTGTGCCGCAGGTCGTAGCTGACGCCGGAGTCGTCGATCGGCACGCCGAACGCCTCGCACAGCTCCTGCAGGTAGGACAGCCACTCGGCGGGGCCGCCGAGGCCGGGCAGCCAGATCCCGTCGGCGCGCAGCTCGTCGAGGCGCAGCACGTCCTGCGTGGCCAGCGGGTGCTCCGGCGCGAGCAGGGCGACCAGCGGCTCGAGCCGGACCGGCCGGTGTTCCAGCTCGTCCGGCAGGGGCCGCCCGCAGCCGGACACGCGGCCGAAGGCGGCGTCGAGTTCCCCGGACAGCAGCGGGTCGATCGCGTTCGCGAAGCCCCGGCCGGCGACCCGGTCGATGCGCAGCCCCGGCTCGTGCGCGGCGAGCCGGCGGAGCACGAACATCGGGGAGAGCCGGTGGTCGATCAGGTCGACGCGTAGCGGCCGGTCCTCGGCGCCCATCGCGGCCACCGCGGCGTCGGCGACCCGCACCAGCTCGCGCGCGTGCGGAAGAAACCGCTCGCCGTCGGCGGTCAGCTCCACCGAGCGGTTCGTGCGCAGGAACAACGGCGTGGCGAGGGCGTCTTCGAGCTTCCGGATCCGCTTCGACAACGCCTGCTGGGTGAGGAACAGCGCCTGGGCGGCCCGTCCGAAGTGGCGCTGGTCCGCCGTCACCACGAACGCCCGGACCTGGGCGACGTCGAGGTCCACGGGGCTCAGACGCCCGGCGGGCGGTCCCGGACCACGCAGGTGAGCCGCGCGGTGCAGGTGCGGCGGCCCTCGTCGTCGGTGAGCACGATCTCCGCGGTGATCGTCCCGCGGCCGACGTGCAGCGGCGTCGCCACGCCGGTGACCGTGCCCGAGCGGACGGCCCGGTGGTGCGTGCAGGACAGCTCCAGCCCCATCGCCGCGCGGCCCGGGCCCGCGTTCAGCGCGGCGACCGTCGAGCCCAGTGCTTCGGCGAGCACGGCGTTGGCGCCCCCGTGCAGCAGGCCGTACGGCTGGAGGTTGCCCTCGACCGGGATCGTGCCGACGACGCGTTCGGCCGTCGCTTCGAGCAGCTTCATGCCGACCTTGTCGTTCAGCTGCTGGTCCGCCGCCGTCGGGTCGATGCCCGACAACCGGTCCACGTCGATGTGGGCGGCGCGTTCGGTCACGCAGTGCTCCTCTTCCTATGCGACACGTAAGAGTGTCGGACCCTCAGCCTAGACTCGGGCCCGTGAGCCCGAGTGAGAAGACGACCGTTGCCAACGCCACAGGATCCACCAGCCTCGCCGAGCGGCCGAAGCTGCTGCTGATCGACGGCCATTCCATGGCCTACCGCGCGTTCTTCGCCCTGCCCGCGGAGAACTTCAAGACGAAGACCGGTCAGGTCACGAACGCCGTCTTCGGCTTCACCTCGATGCTCATCAACCTCCTGCGCGACGAAGCGCCGACCCACCTGGCGGTGGCGTTCGACCTCTCGCGCAAGACGTTCCGCTCCGAGACCTACGCCGATTACAAGGCGAACCGCAGCACGACGCCGGACGAGTTCCGCGGCCAGGTGGACCTGGTCAAGGAAGTCCTCGAGGTGCTCGGGATCCCCTCGCTGGTCAAGGAGAACTTCGAGGCCGACGACATCATCGCCACGCTCACGACGCAGGCGACGGCGGACGGCTTCGACGTCCTCATCTGTACCGGCGACCGCGATGCGCTGCAGCTGGTCACCGAGCAGGTCACCGTGCTGTACCCCAAGCGCGGCGTCTCGGAGATGACCCGGTTCACCCCGGACGCCGTCGAGGAGAAGTACGGGCTCACCCCGCGGCAGTACCCGGACTTCGCCGCGCTGCGCGGCGACCCGTCGGACAACCTGCCGAGCATCCCCGGAGTCGGCGAGAAGACCGCGGCCAAGTGGATCAGGCAGTTCGGTTCGCTCGACGACCTGATCGACCGCGTCGACGAGGTCAAGGGCAAGGTCGGCGACGCGCTGCGGGCGCACCTGTCCTCGGTCCAGCTCAACCGGCAGCTGACCGAGCTGATCCGGGACGTCGAGCTCGAGGTCGCGCCGTCCGGGCTGGAGCTGCGCCCGTGGGATCGCGACGCGGTGCACCGGCTGTTCGACGAGCTGGAGTTCCGCGTCCTGCGCGACCGGCTGTTCGCGACGCTGCAGAGCGCCGAGCCGGAGGCCGACGAGGGCTTCGAGGTCTCGGGGTCCGCGCTCGCCCCGGGTGCGCTGGGCGCGTGGCTGAGCACGCACGCGAGCGCGGGGGAGCCGGTGGCGCTGTCGTTCCGGACCGTGGGCGCGTCCGTCCGGTCCGACCTGCGCGCGATCGCCTTCGCGACGGCTGACGGCGAAGGCGCGTATGTCGACGTCACGGCCATGGACCAGGCCGACGACGCGGCGCTCGCGGCGTGGCTCGCCGACCCGGCGATCCGCAAGACCGGCCACGACCTCAAGGTCCCGCTGCACGCGATCCGCGGCCGCGGCTGGGTGGTGTCCGGGCTGGCCATGGACACCGCGCTGGCCGCCTACCTGGTGCGGCCCGGCCAGCGCACGTTCGAGCTGGACGACCTCGCCCTGCGCTACCTGCACCGCGAGCTGCGTTCGGAGACCGACGGCGGCGACGGCCAGCTGTCACTGCTCGACGGCGGCGCGGAAGGCCTGGAGCAGAAGGAGATCCAGGACGAGCTGGTCAAGGCGCGCGCGATCTTCGAGCTGGCCGGCGCGCTCGAGAAGGAACTCGAGCAGATCGGCGGCGCGAAGCTGCTCGCCGAGCTGGAGCTGCCGCTGCTCGAGGTGATCACGGAGGTCGAGATCGCCGGCGTCGCCGTGGACCTCGAGCAGCTGACTTCGCTGGAGGCGCACTACCTTTCGCGGGTCACGCAGGCCGCCGAAGAGGCGTACGCGGTGATCGGCAAGCAGATCAACCTCGGCTCGCCGAAGCAGCTGCAGGTCGTGCTGTTCGACGAGCTCGGCATGCCGAAGACCAAGCGCACCAAGACCGGCTACACGACCGACGCCGAGGCGCTGCAGGGCCTGTTCGAGAAGACCGAGCACCCCTTCCTGCAGCACATGCTCGAGCACCGGGACGCGACGAAGCTGCGCACGACGGTCGAGGGCCTCATCAAGTCCGTCGCCGACGACGGGCGCATCCACACCACGCTGCTGCAGACCATCGCGGCCACCGGGCGGCTGTCGTCCACCGAACCGAACCTGCAGAACATCCCCGTCCGCACCGAAGAAGGCCGCCGGATCCGCGACGCCTTCGTCGTCGGCGACGGCTTCGGCGAGCTGATGACGGCGGACTACAGCCAGATCGAAATGCGGATCATGGCGCACCTCTCGAAGGACGAGGGCCTCATCGAGGCGTTCAACTCCGGCGAGGACCTGCACACGTTCGTCGCGTCGCGGGCGTTCTCCATGCCGCCGGAGGAGATCACGCCGGAGCTGCGCTACCGCGTCAAGGCGATGTCGTACGGGCTCGCGTACGGGCTGTCGGCGTACGGGCTTTCGCAGCAGCTGCGGATTTCCACCGAGGAAGCCAAGGAGCAGATGGAGGCGTACTTCGCCCGCTTCGGCGGCATCAGCGACTACCTCCACTCGGTGGTCGGCGAAGCGGCGAAGTGCGGGTACACGGAGACGATCTTCGGGCGCCGCCGCTACCTGCCGGACCTCAACAGCGACAACCGCCAGCGCCGCGAGATGGCCGAGCGGATGGCGCTGAACGCCCCGATCCAGGGCAGCGCGGCCGACATCATCAAGGTCGCGATGCTCAACGTCCACCGCGCGCTGGTCGAGGCGAAGCTGAAGAGCCGGATCCTGCTGCAGGTGCACGACGAACTGGTGCTCGAGGTCGCGGACGGCGAGAAGGAACAGCTGGAGAAGCTCGTCCGCGAAGGCATGGGTTCGGCGTACGCCCTGGCCGTGCCGCTCGAGGTGTCGGTCGGCTACGGCCGGTCGTGGAACGAAGCCGCGCACTGAGACATCCGGGGCTTCGCCACCGGACCCCCTCAAGCGGTTGAGCTCACTCCGCGTCACGGCCCGGATCACCGGGTCGTGACGCGGAAGTACTCGGGCGGACGTCGTCGGGCACCACCCGCCGCGACGATGCTGGGCGCCATGGCCAGTGACTTCCAGCGGCGCAAGATCTCCGGCGTCTTCGGCGCCATGGACCACGACGGCGACGGCTACCTGACGGAGGCCGACTTCCGGGCGCTCACCGCGCGCTGGCTCGACCTCCGCGGCACCGACGCGAGCACCCCCGACGGGCAGCGGCTCACCGGCATCATGATGGGCTGGTGGGGCACCTTGGACGACGCCGCGGGCGGTGGCGGCAAGGTGAGCCTCGAGCAGGTCCTCCGGGTCGTCGACGAACTCCCGCGGATGCCGGGCGCGGTCACCGGCACGGCCGAGGCGATGTTCGAAGCCGTCGACGAAAACGGCGACGGCGTCATCTCCGCCGCCGAGTACGACCGTCTCATCGCGGCCTGGAACGGCGTCGGCACGCCGTCCGAGGACGTCTTCGCCCTCCTCGACACCGACGGCGACGGCCGCCTCTCCCGCGAGGAGTTCACCGGGCACTGGTTCGAGTTCTGGGCCGGCGACGACCCGGCCGCCCCCGGCAGCCGCGTGTTCGGGCGAGTGTGATCCGGCGTTGCGCCGAACGGAGGACTCCGTTCGGGTGAGGCATTACCGCTGGGTAGGGAGGTCGGCGCCACCGCGTGGCGATCACGGCGTAGGGTCCGCCGAATGGGGTTCGAGCGTGAGCGACGACGCTGGCGGGTCCGGTTGCACGACGAACTCGGCCGGGTGTGCGGTGCGGGCACGGTACTGGACGAGTACCACGTGCTCACGAGCGCGCACGTCGTCGAGACCGCGGGCGGCCCGCGCGCCGCGTTGAGCGTCGACTTCGTCGGCCTGGCCGAGGCCATGCCCGGCGCCGCGAGCGTCGTCGAAGGCTGCTGGGTGCCCTCGGACGGCGGCGGCCACGGCGATCTCGCGCTGCTGCGCCTGGAACGTCCCGAATCCCGCGTGTTCCGCGCGCCCCTGCACCGCATGCCCCTCGGCGAGCACCAGCTCGTCCGCGCGTTCGGGTTCCCGCCCGGCTCGGTCGGCCGCTGGACGCACGCGCGGCTCGGCGCCCCGGAGCAGACCGGCGGCGAGTGGGTCCGCCTGTTCCGCACGGCGGAAGCCGAACCGCTCGGCCCGGGCTTCGGCGGCACGGCGGTGCTGGACGAGGCGACCGGCCACGTCGTCGGGATGGTCGTCGGCAAGGACACCGGCACGTGGATGGTGCCCGTCGAGACGATGCTGGGTCACCTGCCCCAGCTCAGCATCTGGACGTCCGGCAGCCCGGCGGTGGACGCGAGCTTTTCGCGCCCGGTCGGCGAGGCCGTGGACGTCTCCTTCGTGCAGCGGGTCGCCGGCTGGTTCGCCAACGCCGAGCCGGGCACGGTCTGGGTCGTCGACACCGGCGAGGCCGGCTCACCCGTCGCCGCGGCGCTGCGGTTCGGGATCGTGCTCGCCGACCGGGAACGTTCCCTCGGCGTGCCCGGCCTGCCGCCGACGCTCGGCGAGGTGCCGCCGCCGGGCAGCGTGGACCTCGCGGTCGACGCGACCGGCCGCACGGCGGACGCGGTCCGCCACCGCATCGCCGACCGGCTCACGAACGGCGTCGCCGGGCGCACCCTGGTCGTCGACGCGATCGACGACTCGGCCGAGCCCGACCGGCTGGTCGGCGAGGTGCTGGCCCCGCTCGCCGGCCGCGCGGCCGAGCTCGGTCTGCGCCTGCTGCTGGGGTTCCGCGAGGAGTCGTCGCCGGGGGTGGCGGCGGTCCGGGCGAGCACGGGCCAGGCCCGCCCGGCCCCGGACGACCTCGCCGGCCGCCTGGAGGTGCTCACCCAGGCGGTGGCGGAGCTGGCGGAGATCGAGGCGTACCAGCTCCGCGTGGCGACGCGGTTCACGGGCGTGGCGATGCTCCCCGCCCGGGCGCAGCGGCTGAAGGGTGCGCTGAAGCAGCTGCGGTCGGCCGAGGTGGACGGCGACGCGGAGTGGGTCGAGCGCCACATCGACGGGCACGAGCACGCGGTGGCCCCGGCGGTGGAGGACGGCCGCCGCCAGCGGGCGGTCCTCGACGGCCTGGTCGCCCGCCGCGAGGAACTCCGCGCCCGCCTGGCGGGCGACGTGGAGCTGGCCCGCGAGCACGGGCTGGTGGGCGACCCGGAGATCGAGCAGGCGTACATCCCGGCGAAGCGGCTGCTGATCGACGGCCCCTGCGAGCTGACGGCAGCGGCCACGGCGGTCGACACCTACGCGGCGGCGGTGCGGGCCCGCATCGAGGACCGCGGCTGATCGGGCTTACGGCTCGGGTGCCGGAGCCCCGGGCGCCGGCGGTCGGGCGCCGGAATTGCCGGTGCCGACCGGTAGCGTAGGAAACGGGGACGCGCCCTCCGCGGCCCGGCGAACGGATCAAACCGTCAGCACCACCTTCCCGCGCAGGTGACCGCCTTCGATCACCCGATGCGCGTCCGCGATCCGCTCGAACGGGAAAGTCTCCTGCACGCGCACCCGCAACTCGCCGCGTTCCACCAGCGCCACCAGCCCCCGCAGGGCCACCGGATCGGGCTCGACCGCGATGCCGCTGAACCGCATCCCGGCCGCCTCGAACTTCGCGATCAGCTCCTCGTCCTCCTCGGCCACCGCCGTCACGAGGTGGCCGCCGGGGCGGAGCACCGACAGCGAGCGCGCGGCCGTGTCGCCGCCCAGCGTGTCGAGCACCAGATCGACGTCGCTCACCACCTCCGTGAAGTCGACCGCCCGGTAGTCGATGACCTCGTCGGCGCCGAGGCCGAACGCATCGGCGGCCGTCGTGATCACGTGCGCGCCCAGCGACTTCGCGAGCTGGATCGCCACGTGGCCGACCCCGCCGCCACCGCCGTGGACCAGCACCCGGTCGCCCGCCCGCACCCCGCCGAGGTCGACGAGCCCCTGCCACGCCGTCAGGCCGACGACCGGCAACGCCGCGGCCTCGACGTGGGACAGCGACGCCGGTTTGCGCACCAGGTGCAACGCCGGTGCGGCCACGAACTCCGCGTACCCGTTGGCCGCCCGCGGGAACAGCGGCATGCCGAACACCTCGTCGCCGGGCCGGAAGCGCCACGTCTGCGCCGTCTCGACCACGCCGCTGATGTCCCAGCCGAGGACGAACGGCGGCGGACCGAGCAGCGGGAATTCGCCCGCGCGCAGGCGGGGTTCGAGGGGGTTGAGCCCGATCGCCTCGACCCGGACGAGGACTTCGGTCGGCCGCGGCCGCGGCTCGGGTGCGTCCTCGACCGTGAGGACATCCGGGCCGCCGTAGCTGTGCTGGGTGATGATTCGCATGCCCATGACGATGATCGACGCGGGCCGGGCGTACCACCGGTAGCCCGCCCGAAAACTCCGAAAACCCGCCACCGTACGGTGGCGGTCATGACCGGCGCCTGCGGACCCCTCGCCCACGGCGAGGACGTCGCCCCGCACACCCACGACTTCGGCCAGCTCCGGTACGCCGCTTCGGGCGCGCTCGTCACCACGACGCGGGCCGGCACCTGGGTGGCGCCGGCGAACCGCATCACCTGGGTGCCGCCGGGGCACGTCCACCGCAGCCGCGCGCACGGCGTGACCGACATCCGGCTGCTGGAGGTCCCGACGCCCGCGCCGCTGCCCGCGGAGCCCTCGGTGTTCGTGGCCAGCGCCCTGCTGCGCGAGGCCTTCCTGGCGATGACCGGCGAGCACGACCCGGCCCGCGCCCGGCTGCTGCTCGAGGTCGTCTTCTCCGAGCTCGCCCGCGCGCCGCAGGAACCCCTGCGCCTGCCGGAACCGGGCGACCCGCGCCTCAAGGCCGTCACCGACCTGCTGCACGCCGACCCGGCGAGCCCGGCGACCCTGGCGGAACTCGGGCACCGGACCGGCGCGAGCGAACGGACCCTCAGCCGGCTGTTCGGCAGCGAACTGGCGATGAGCTTCCCCCAGTGGCGCACGCTGTTGCGCGTCCAGCGGGCCGTGCTCGAACTCGGCGACGGCACCTCGGTCACCCACACGGCGACCCGGCTCGGCTGGGCGAACCTGGGCAGCTTCATCGACGCCTTCACCGCCCTCGTCGGCCAGACCCCGGGCCGCTACCGCGCGGAAGCCGCCGGCTAGCGGCGGCCAAGGCCCCGGATCAGCACCATGACCGCGCCCCGCACCTCCGCCCGGGTGCGCTGCGGCCCGAACACCTGCCAGTCCAGCGCCACCACCAGCATCGTGCCGAACAACCCGGCCGCCGCCGTCGGGATCTCCACCCCGTCCGGCAGCCGGCCCGCCGCGTCGAGCCGGGACAGCTGCTGCTTCACGATGGAGATGATTTCCTCGCGCAGCAGCGAAAGCGTGCCGTGCCACTGGCCCGGCGTCCGCCACAGCTCGCTCACCAGGATCTGCGAAAACCCCGGGTACCGGGCGATGAACTCCAGCGTCGTGTCCACCTGCGCCTCGATCACGTCGAGCGGGTCCGCGTCGGAGACGGCGTCGCGCAGGCGGACGGCCAGCATGTCCACGCCGTAGCGCAGGAGCGCGTCGACCAGGCCGTCCTTCGAGCCGAAGTTGTAGTACACCGTGCCCTTCGCGACGCCGGCCGCGGCCGCGATGTCGTCGACCGTCAGGCCCACCAGGCCCCGGCTCTTCGAGAGCTCCAGCGTCGCCTCGAAGAGCTTCTGCTTCGTCGCGCCGCTCACAGGCTCAGCTCGGGCTTGAGCGCGGACACCGTCCAAACGCGACGCTTGCGCGCGGCCAAAGTGGACACCAGGATCCCGCCGGCCAGGTAGGCCAGCAGCACGCCGATGTCGCCGAGCAGCCGCCCGGTCGAGGCGCCGCTGTAGAAGAGGTGGCGGAAGCCGTCGATCGCGTAGCCCATCGGCAGCACCACGTGCAGCGGGTACAGCGCGTCCGGGATCGTCTGCCAGGGGAACGTGCCGCCCGCGCTCACCAGCTGCAGCACCAGCAGCACCAGGCCGAGGAACTTGCCGACCGCGCCGAAGAAGGCGTTGAGCGCGTGCACCACCGACGTGAACGTCAGCGACACGAGCGCCGCGAACCCGATCGCTGCGAGCGGGTGGGCGATGTGGATGCCGACCAGCCACGTGACCGCGCCGAACAGGACGATCACCTGCGCGATGCCCAGCAGCGCCGAGGACAGCCAGCCGCCGACCGCCACGCGGAAGGGGGCCGCGCCCGCGGTCAGCGCGCGCGTCGAGAGCGGACGCAGGATCAAAAACAGCACGAACGCGCCGATCCAGGTGGCCAGCGAGATGAAGAACGGCGCGAGACCGGCGCCGTAGGTCCCCGCCGACGCCTCGCCGTTGGCGTTCACCGCGACCGGGTCGGCGATCGTGTTGGCCGTCGCGTTCCGGGTCGGGTCGTCCGGGTTCGGGATCTGCTGGAGCCCGGCCGCGAGCCCGTCGCGCAGCTTCACCGCGCCGTCCGCGAGCTGGTTCGTGCCGTTGACCGCGGTCTTCTCGCCGTCGCTGAGCTGCGAAGCGCCGTCCTTCAGCTGGTTCGCACCGTCCGAGGCCTGGGCGATGCCGCTCGCCAGTTGCGGGGACGCCGCGGCGAGCTTGGCCGCGCCGTCGGACACCTGGCGGGCACCGTCGGCCAGCTTCGCGAGGTCGCCGTTGGCCTGCTGGATCTTGCTGTTGGCCTGGTCGACGGGAGAATGCAGCTGGTCGGCCTTCGCCAGGATCGCCTCGATCTGGGTCTCCGGCACGCCCGCGGTGCGCAGGTCCGTCTGGAGCTGGCTGCGGTAGGAGTCGAGCTTGCCCTGGATGTCGGACGACGCCGTCGCGGCGACCGAAGCCGCGTCGGCGACCTTCTGGTCGCCGGTGGCCACCTGTGAGGCGCCGTTGGCCAGCTTCTGCGTCTGGGACGGCAGGTCGGCGGTGGCGCTCTTGAGCGTGCCGAGACCGGTCGCCAGCGTCGACGAGCCGTCCGCGAGCTTCGCGGCGCCGTCGGCCAGCTTCTGCTGCCCGGTCTTGAGCTGCGTGGCGCCGTCGGCCAGCTGCGAGGCGCCGTTCGAGGCTTCCTGGATCTTGGCGTAGATGGTCGAGAAGCCGACCAGGAACCGGTCCGCGGCTTCGCTGCCGACCTTCTCCGCGATCGTCTTGCGGACCTGCTCGGCGACCTGCTTGGCGATCGTGCCGGACAGGTAGTTGTTGGCGTCGTTCGTGGTCAGCGTGATCGTCGCCTGCTGCGGCTGGAAGTTGCCGACCGACAGCAGCGCGGCCGAGAAGCCGCTCGGGATGCCGATCGCGAACGAGTACCTGTCGTCGCGGACGCCGTCGCGGGCCTCCTGCTCGGACACCTGGTGCCACTGGAAGGTGCCGGACTTGACCAGCTCGTCGGTCACCTCGCGGCCGACGTTGCGCTCGTGACCGCTGGAATCCTTAGCGCCGGCGTCGCTGGTGAAGACCGCGGCGGGCAGCTTGTCGAGGCGGCCGTACGGGTCGTAGTTCGCGTAGAGGTAGAAGGACGCGTAGAGCAGCGGCACCAGCACGAGCGCGACCAGCGCGAGCTTCGGCAGCGTGCCGGTGGAGAGGCGGCGCAGCTCGTTGCGCGCGATCCGGAAGGCGTTCATTCGGGGACTCCGTCAGTGCTCTCGGGGAGCTCTTCGGTCGGTTCGGGTGCAGCTTCGGGGGGAACTTCGGGGGGAGCACAGTGCTCCGGTTCGGGCTGCCCGGCCGAGCCCAGGAGCGCCGGTGTGACCGGCAGCGCGGCCGCCGGCGTCGTCGCGGCCAGCACGACCACGGCCAGACCGCGCGTGGCCTGCGCACGGGCCGTCGCGACCCAGCTGCCGACGTCGCTGGTGTGCCGGTCGGGCGTGTCGAGGACGAGCACGCGCACGCCCTTGCGCTCGGCGGCCAGCTCGGTCAGCAGCCGCGTGCGCACCGCCGGGGCGAGGTTCTCGAACCGCGTGCCGGCGAAGGGCGCGGCGTCGTGCTCGCCGAGCCAGCGGGCGACGTCCTCCTTGCCCGCCGGGCGGTGCGCCAGCGCCAGTTCCTCGCCGACGACCACGCGCAGGGGCAGCGCGTCGTCGGGTTCGCTGACGCCGGGGGCGTCGACGACGGCGACGAGCTCGGTCAGCGGCGTGTCGACGCCCTCGGCGTGCACCGTGCCGGTGGTCGGCTTGAGCCGTCCCGCCAGCGCGAGGCCGAACGCCGTGACGCCGACGCCGGGTTCGCCGTGCACGATCGCCAGGTCGCCCTCGCCGAAGGTCAGCGAGGTGGGCGGTAACAAGGTGCCGTGGTGCCCTTCGAGGGACACCCGATCGGCTCGGACCTGCACGGTTTCTCCTGCTTCGGGAACTTTTGAACTGACCGGTCAGTTCAAAAGCTAGTCCCGGCCCGGACCGGCGGCAAGATCACCGGACGCACGTCACACTTGTGGGTGGTTCACGGACACGCCCAAGGCACTTCCCCGGGAAAGTGCCCCGCCGGGGCTCACCGCAGCGCCGACGCCGGGCGCACTTCCCACGTCGTCCACAGTGGACGATAGCCCTGCCGGTGCCAGAACACCGAAGAGAGCGGGTTGGTCGGGTTGTAGTACAGGTACGTGCGCGTCGCGCCGCCGAGGTGCAGTTCCCGGTGCACGTGCGCCATCAGCGCCCGGCCGAACCCGCTGCCGCGCTCGCCCGGAGCGGTCACGACGTTGTTCACGTACCCCCAGCGCCCGGCCGGCAGCAGCTCGCCCGCTTCGCTGCCCGGCACCGCGTCGACCCACGCGCAGTGCGCGAAGGCGCGCAGTCCGCCGCCGCTCTCGGCCAGCCAGACGGCGGGCTCGTCCGCGGCCAGTGCGTCCCGCAGGGACGGCGCCAGCAGCTCGGCCGTGTTGGCCCGGCGCGGAGCGGCGACGAGCCCGGTGTAGTCGAACGTCGCCGTCGCGAGCTCGAGGGCCGCGTCGAAGTCGCCGGGACCGGCGCGGCGGACCGAAACCCCCGGCTCGGGCCCGGGCGGGGGAGCGGTGCGCACGCCGACCGCCGACAGCGGGACGAGCCCGTGGTCGAGGAAGGCGCGGATCGCCTCGGCGTCCCGGCTGGGCCAGACGACCACGCACGCCGAGTCGTCGCCGATCGCTTCCGCGGAGAGGCGGCCCTTGAGCGCCCGCAGCAGCAGGTCCACGCCCTCGGTGCCGGTCGCGCCGAAGTACGGGAAGAGCTGCCAGGTGTCGGCCGCCGACCACAGCATCGGGACGTCGCCGGGTGCGAGCCGCTGCCGCTGCACCACCCCGGTGACCTGGGTGCCGTCCGCGGTCGCCGCGTCCAGCCGCTCGCCACCGGCCGGTGGCGCGGCCGACGGCAGCAGCGCGTCGACGGCGGCGAAGCGCGCCCGGTGCGCCGCGAGCAGCGGTTCGGCGATGTCCACGGTTCCCCCTCGGGGTCGTGCCGTCAGGCCCAGGCGGGGCGCCGGAGCCACATGGTCCACAGTGGACGATAGCCCTGCCGGTGCCAGAACACCGGGGAAAGCGGGTTGGCCGGGTGGTAGAAGAGGAAGGTCCCGCGCACGTCGTGCCGCAGCAGTTCGCCGTGCGCGACCGCCATCAGCGCCCGCCCCACCCCGCCGCCGCGGGCCGCGGGCGCGACCGACAGCGTGTCGACGTACCCCCAGCGACCCGGCAGCAGCCGGCCGTGGATCGTGTCGCCCGGCGTGGGCACGGCCAGGGCGCAGGACGCCATGCCCGCCGGCACGCCGTCGTCTTCGGCCAGCCAGACCAGCCCGCTGAAGCGCAGGGAGCGGACGACCTCCGCGCGCAGCAGCGCGCGGGCGCCCGGCCGCGGCACGGCGGTGCCGACCAGTGAGGTGTAACGCCACTCGGCCAGCCGCAGTTCGGTCAGCGCTTCGACGTCGCCCTCGCCGGCGCGGCGGACGGTCACCCGCGCCGGTCCCGGCCCGGCGGGCGGGTCCGGCGCGCGCACGGCCAGGCAGGTCATCGGCGCGAACCCGTGGGCCAGCAGCACGGCGGCGGCTTCGGCGTCGCGGCTCGGCCAGGTCACCGAGCAGCCCGAGTCCGGGCCGGCCGGCGTCCCGCGCAGCCGGTCGCGCCACGCGCCCAGCAGGGCGGCCAGCCCCGCGGCGCCGCTGTCGCCCGGCACCGCGGTCAGGTCCCGGATCTCCGACGGCCCCCAGAGCGAGGGCCACGACCCCTTGGCGTGCACGACGTGCGTCAGCAGGCCGCCGGCCCGGCGCCCGCCCACCGTCACGGCCAGCGGCTCGCTCGACGGCGACGGCGGGGCGGCGATCGGCGGGAGCAGCGGGTCGAGCGCGGCGAACCGCGCGTTCTGCTCCGCTTCCAGCGTGGTCACGAGCGGTGCGTGCGGAAGATCGCGGTGCCGGGGAAGAGCTTGCCCCGCAGCGGGCTCCACTGGCCCCACACCCGCGTGTGCCCCTCGGGCCACTCCGGCTCGACCAGGTCGGTGAGGGTGAACCCGGCCCCGGCCAGCGCGCGCACGTAGTCGCCGAGCGTGTGGTGGTACTCGACGTAGGTGGCGGTGCCCTCGTCGTCGACCTCGACGTACGGCGTGCGGTCGAAGTACGGCTGGGTGACGGTGAGCCCCTGCGGGCCCGGGTCGTCGGGAAAGATCCACCGCATCGGGTGCGTCACCGAGAACACCCACGGTGCGCCCGGCCGCAGCACCCGGTGCACCTCGGCGAAGACGGCGTCCACCGAAGCCACGAACGGGATCGCGCCGAACGCCGAGCAGGCCGCGTCGAAGCTGCCCGACGCCAGCGGCAGCTGCTCGGCGTTGGCCTGCACGAGCGGGACGTCGAGCCCCGTGCGGGCGTTGCCCGCGCGGGCGTGGCGCAGCATGCCGGCCGAGAGGTCGGTCGCGACGGCGTGCGCGCCCCCGGCCGCCAGCCAGCGCGCGCACGCGGCCTGCCCGCAGCCGACCTCCAGCACGCGCCGGCCCCGGACGTCGCCGAGCAGCCGTGCCTCGGCCTCCCGGACGCCTTCCGGGCACCAGACGAAGTCGGCGTCGCCGAGGAACCCGCCGTGCTCGGCCTGGTAGTCGTCGGCGTCGGCGTCCCACCAGGCGAGGTTGGCCGCGGCGGCTTCGGCCCCGCCGACCTCGCGGTAGGCGACGGCGGTGGTGCCCAGCCGGTGCTCGGCGGCGCCGTGGCGCCCCGGCGCGGGCGCCTGCTCCGGTGGCATGATGGGGTCTCCGGTCCCGGTGGCCGCTACCTGCTCCACCTGCGTCCTCGTGCGTGCGGTTTGCTTCCGCGAGGACCTTAGCGAGCCAGGGGGACCCTGATTGTGCCGCCTAGCGGCTGCCGCGTAGGATAAGTGTTAGCGCAGTGGGTTCGCGCTGCCTTCCGCTCAGCTTCTGGTTGGGACTCGGGTCGCGCACCGTATGCGGGGTCATGCCGCGGTCGTTCACTGGTGGACGTTTGCTTGCAGGGTCGTCGTATGCCGCCCATCGCGCCGACAACTGCCAACCCTCGATTCCCATCCACCGGAGCAACCCGCCTAATGACCACCGACACCGCCACCGCCCCGACCGCCCCCACCGGGCCCCAGCAGGTCGCCATCAACGACATCGGGTCGGAGGAAGACTTCCTCGCGGCGATCGACAAGACGATCAAGTACTTCAACGATGGCGACATCGTCGAAGGCACGATCGTCAAGGTCGACCGCGACGAGGTCCTGCTCGACATCGGCTACAAGACCGAGGGTGTCATCCCCTCGCGTGAGCTCTCCATCAAGCACGATGTCGACCCGGCTGAGGTTGTCACCGTCGGCGATGAGGTCGAAGCCCTGGTCCTCCAGAAGGAGGACAAGGAAGGCCGTCTGATCCTGTCCAAGAAGCGCGCGCAGTACGAGCGCGCCTGGGGCACGATCGAGGAGCTCAAGGAGAAGGACGAGCCCGTCAAGGGCACCGTCATCGAGGTCGTCAAGGGCGGCCTCATCCTGGACATCGGCCTGCGCGGCTTCCTCCCCGCGTCCCTGGTCGAGATGCGCCGCGTCCGCGACCTGCAGCCGTACGTCGGCCGCGAGCTCGAGGCGAAGATCATCGAGCTGGACAAGAACCGCAACAACGTGGTCCTGTCCCGCCGCGCCTACCTGGAGCAGACCCAGTCCGAGGTGCGCAGCGAGTTCCTCAACGCGCTCGCCAAGGGCCAGGTCCGCAAGGGCGTCGTGTCGTCCATCGTCAACTTCGGTGCCTTCGTGGACCTGGGTGGCGTCGACGGCCTGGTGCACGTCTCCGAGCTGTCCTGGAAGCACATCGACCACCCGTCCGAGGTCGTCGAGGTCGGCCAGGAGGTCACGGTCGAGGTCCTGGACGTCGACATGGACCGCGAGCGCGTCTCGCTGTCGCTGAAGGCGACCCAGGAAGACCCGTGGCGCCAGTTCGCCCGCACCCACGCGATCGGCCAGATCGTGCCGGGCAAGGTCACCAAGCTCGTCCCGTTCGGTGCGTTCGTGCGCGTCGAGGAGGGCATCGAGGGCCTGGTGCACATCTCGGAGCTGGCCGAGCGCCACGTCGAGATCCCGGAGCAGGTCGTCCAGGTCAACGGCGACGTGATGGTCAAGGTCATCGACATCGACCTCGAGCGCCGTCGCATCTCGCTGTCGCTGAAGCAGGCGAACGAGGGTGTCACGCCGGACACCGAGTTCGACCCGACCCAGTACGGCATGGCCGCCGAGTACGACGCCGAGGGCAACTACATCTACCCCGAAGGCTTCGACCCGGACACCCAGGAGTGGCAGGAAGGCTTCGACAAGCAGCGTGAGGAGTGGGAGCGCCAGTACGCCGAGGCGCACACTCGTTACGAGGCCCACATGAAGCAGGTCCAGAAGGCCGTCGAGGCCGACGCCGAAGCGGCGGCGGACGCGGCGACCGGCATCGAGGGTGGCGCGGAAAGCTACACCTCGGGCTCGGCCCCGGCCGACTCCAAGAGCAGCGGCGGCACCCTCGCCTCCGACGAGCAGCTCGCGGCGCTCCGCGAGAAGCTCTCCGGTGGTGCGTGAGCTGTAGCTCGCTGAGCTGAACGAGAGCCCCCGGTCCCTGTGGACCGGGGGTTCTTCGTTGTCCGGTCAGCGCGCCGGGGTTTTCGGTGATGCTCGAGAGTGGGAGCGGGGTCAGCGATTGCGCAGGCCGAGGCCGGTCATCATGGCCGCGACGCCGTCCCGGAACATCGTCTCGTTCGCCTCGTCCGTCGGCGGGATGAACCAGTCCGGCAGCGGCCGCCGCGAGGCCATCAGCAGTTCCGCGCCCACCAGGCCGTGGATCGCCGTCCACAGGCGGTACGCCGCGGAACGGGCGTCCGTGCCCGGTGGGCAGACCCGCTGGACCCGGCCGATGAACAGGGAGAACGTCGTCCGCAGCACCGCCGACCGCAACGCCGGGTCCGGGTCGAACCCCGGCACCGGGCGCTCGAACATCAGCGCGTAGCGGGTCGGGCTTTCGCGGGCGAAGCGCCGGTACTCCAGCGCCAGGTGCAGCAGGTCCGCGACGCCGTCCTCGCTCGACGGCGGCAAGCCCTCCAGCAACTCGCGCAACGAGTCGAAAGTGCGCTCGTACAGGGCGTCGAGCAGGCCCGCACGGCCGCCGAAGCGGGCGTAGACCGCGATCGTCGACGCGCCGGCCGCCTCGGCCACGCCCCGCACGGTCAGGCCCGGGACCCCGCGGTCCACGAGCACCGACAGCGCCGCGTCGAGGTAGCGCTCGCGGCCGCCCTGGTCGGCCGGGCGCATCGGCAAGTGCCTGGTAGCCACGGCGTACCCCCTTTGCGGCAGCCGGGCGCAGGCGGCGTCCCGGTGACCCACTCGCAGCAGAAGATACGATATCCGCCGCGTCTTGGGAATGCGCCGGATGTCCGGATCGGCCGCCGCCCGCGACCCGAGCGGACTTCCGGCGGGGATCACCCCGGTACCGGCACCCGGATCACCCGCGAGATCGAGCGCCACGATGACCGGTGCCGGTCACCGGCAAGTGCCCGTACACCGCGCGCTGTCGTCGAGGTCGCGACCGAGGCCCGCGAAACCGGCCGCCGGCTCCCCGCTTGTCGGTGTCCGGCTGGCGAAGCCTCGGCGGCTACGGCTCAGGCGGCGCGCACGGTGACCGCGGCCGGGCGTGCCGGGCTGACCGAAGGCACCCAGATGCGCTCCAGCGCCGCGGCGCGGGCCTTCCGGCGGAGGCCGGCGAAGCTGTGTTTGGCCGGGACCAGCAGCGTGCTCAGCCACGTCCGCTGGTACTCGGCCAGCGCCTCGGCCACCGGGCGGTGGACAACGCAGTGCACCAGCCCCGGCGTGCCGAGCCGGTGCCTCCCGGCGTGCTTGCTGTCCGCCATCGTTCCTCCGCGTGGGCGACGCTGTCGCGCGCACGGTACGCATCGGCGGCGAGGCCGGTGGGGAAGCAACCCGGCGTGTCCGGATATCGGTTGAGTCACGCGTCACGATCCGCTTGCGCATCCTCAGTTGTTCAGGCAGAGCGTGGTGAACGGGATCCACACGTGCTGCACGACGCACCGCCGCCGCGTCACCGCCGGCAGGCACCGGACCTGCGCCCGGTGGACGCCGGAAAGGCAGCGCACCGGTGCCGCGGCCACGTTCGCCGCCGGTGCCGCCGTCGCTTCCGGCGCGGCCACCGCCACCGACACCGCGGCCGCGCCCAGCAGGACGGCCGCCGACCTGCGGATCTTCGTTCCTCTCACGATCCCCCCTCGATGCCGCGCCGAGGCGGCGCGCCTGCCGGGGAAGTCGACCGAACCAGCCGGGTGTTACGGGAATTTCCCACGTGTCACGCAAATGGCGCAGATCCGACCGGAGGTGTCCGCCGAGGGTGCGGCCGCCGCCTGACTAGGGTGATCGGCATGTTGCGTGTGGGGTTGACGGGTGGGATCGGGGCCGGGAAGTCGACCGTGGCGAACCGGCTCGCCGAACACGGCGCGGTGCTGGTGGACTCGGACCGGATCGCCCGCGAGGTGGTCGAGCCCGGGACCGAGGGCCTCGCCCGGCTGGTCGCGGAGTTCGGTCCGGAGATCCTCGCGGCGGACGGCTCGCTCGACCGGCCGGTGCTCGCCGCGAAGGCGTTCGGCGACGACGAGTCGCGGCACCGGCTCAACGCGATCGTGCACCCCCTGGTCGGCGCCCGCACCGGGGAGCTGATGGCGGCCGCGAAGCCGGACGCGGTCATCGTCCACGACATCCCCCTGCTGGTCGAGAACGGCCTGGCGACGGCCTACCACCTGGTCGTGGTCGTCGACGCGCCGGTCGAGGTGCGGGTGCGGCGGCTCGTGTCGGCGCGCGGGATGGCCGAGGAGGACGCGCGGGCGCGGATCCGCGCGCAGGCGAGCACCGAGCAGCGCCGTGCCGTCGCCGACGTCTGGCTGGACAACGGGGGCGCCGAGGACGCCGTGCTCGCCGAGGTCGACGCGCTGTGGGCGGACCGGCTGGTGCCGTTCGAGGCCAACGTCCGGCTGCGCCGCCCGCGGCCGCCGATGGCGCCGAAGATCGTCGAGTACGACCTCACGTGGCCGGCGCAGGCCGAGCGGGTGCTGGCCCGGGTCCGCGCCGTGGCGGGGGAGCTCGCGCTCCGCGCCGACCACATCGGCTCGACGGCGGTGCCGGGCCTGCCGGCCAAGGACGTCCTCGACCTCCAGCTCACGGTGTCCACTTTGGACGACGCGGACCGGCTGGGCGAACTGCTGGCCGACGCCGGGTTCCCGCCGCTGGCGGGCGAGTGGGGCGACGACGCCCAGGACGGCACGGGGACGTGGCCCAAGCGCCTGCACGTCGGCGCCGACCCGAAGCGGCCGGTGAACCTGCACGTCCGCTCGGTGGAGACACCCGCGTGGCGCCTCGCCCTGCTGTTCCGCGATTTCCTGCGCGCGAGCCCGGCCGAGCGCGACGACTACCGCGACGTGAAGCTGCGGCTGGCCGAGGCGCACGCCGCCGACCCCACGGTCGAGGCGTACGCCGACGAGAAGCAGGAGTGGGTCAACGGTGTGTTCGCCCGCGCGGAGAAGTGGGCGGCGGCCACCGGCTGGACGCCCTAGGCTCGCGGGTTCCTGGGCTGCGCCCGGATGTCGGCCCGCCGGCCGGTGAGCTCGCTCGCGTGGCGGATGCCGACCCGGGTGCCCGGCCCGGGACCGGCGCCGCTGGGGTCAGGGGTGGCGCCGCCAGGTCAGGGCGATGTCCCGGGTGGCCAGCCAGGCGGTGAGGTCGTAGCCGTGCGCGGCCAGCCCCTCGACGGCGGTGTAGGTCGTCTTCAGCGCGTACTCGGCCTCTTCGGCGGTGAGCAGGCCGGCTTCGAGGGCCTGCAGGAGCTCGTCGGTGTCGAGCACGCGGAGGGACAGCTTGTCCATGAGGACGATGTCGACGTACAGGTCGGTGGCGACCCAGCGGGGGCCGTCGCGGTGGACGCGGACGACGTCGAGGTAGAAGTCCTGGTCCCGTTCGTGGCCGGGGGAGAACCAGAAGTCGGTGAAGCGCAGCCCGAGCCCGGGCACCAGCCACGACTCGAGGTAGTGGAACTGGGCGCGGCCCGGCGTCGGGCGGGCGAGGTACAGGCCGAAGGGCTCCTCGCGGAACTCCTCGACCTCCCGCCGGATGCCCTTCGGGTCGATGTTCGCGCGCTCGGCGGGGTCGAAGACCTCGACCTTCGGGGGGTGCAGTGCGGCCATGCCGGTCATCCTGCCGGGCCGGTCACGAATTGCGTACACCCGCCTCCCGTGTCACGCGTTCGGGCTAAGGTGCGCCGAGCACCGGGGAGTCGAGGGGGAGCTGGGGAATGTTCGGGATCATCAGGCCCTGCCGGCACCGGCTGGCGGAAGGCCTGCACGCGGACTGGATGGCGCACCTGTGCGGCCTGTGCCTCACGCTGCGCGACGAACACGGCCAGTTCGCCCGCGTGGTGACCAACTACGACGGGCTCATCATCTCGGTGCTGGTCGAGGCACAGGCACCGCGTGCGGACGGCCGGCGCGCGGCAGGGCCCTGCCCGCTGCGGGGGATGCGGACGGCGTCGGTGGCCCGCGGCGAAGGCGCCCAGCTGGCGGCGGCGGTGTCACTGGTGCTGGCCGCGGCGAAGGTCGGCGACCACGTCGAGGACGGCGACGGCGCGTTCGGCAGGCGCCCGGTGGCGGCGGCCGCCCGGCGGGTCGCGGCCCGCTGGAGTGCGCAGGGCCGGCGCACGGGCGGCCAGGTGGGCTTCGACACGACGGTGCTGACGGAAGCGGTCGAGGGCCAGGCGTCGCTGGAGTCGTCGGTCCGGCTCGGCGACTCGCCGCTGGCCGCGACGGAACCCGCGGAGCGGGCGACGGCCGCGGCGTTCGCGCGCACGGCGGAGCTGGCCGGGCGGCCGGCCAACGCGGCACCGCTGGCCGAGGCGGGCCGCCTGTTCGGCCGGGTGGCGCACCTGCTGGACGCGGTCGAAGACCACGCGGCCGACGCGGCGGCGGGGGTGTGGAACCCGTTGCTGGCCACGGGAACGGGGATGGCGGAGGCCCGCCGCCTGTGCGACGACGCGGTGCTGGGGGTGGAGCTGGCGTTGCGCGAGGCGGAGTTCGCCGAGCCGGCGCTGGTCCACGCGTTGCTGGTCCACGAGCTGCGCCAAGCGGTGCGGCGAGCGTTCGGCCACGGTCACGCCCACGCCCACGCCCACGCCCACGGCCACAGCCACGGCCACGGCCACGGCCACAGCCACGGCTCCGCCCACAGCCACGGCACGTCCCCCGGCCCCGGATCCAGCCCCGGTCACGGCCCCGGCTCCGACCCCGGCTTCGGGGAACGTCCGGCCTTCGGCCACTCCTCGGCCACGGAATGCTCCTCGCTCGAGCGTGGCTTGGACCACGGCTCGCAGCCCGGGAGCGCCTTCTCTCCCGGTGAGGGTGGGTCGGCCGCGGGAGGCCCGTCGCTCGAGCATGGCTCTTGGCCGGAGGCCGCCGCCGGGCAGCAGCCGCCGCCGGGGTGGATCGGGCCGGGACCGACCCCGCCGCAGCATCCCCACCAGCAGCCGCCCGGGTGGATCGGGCGCGGGCCGGCGCCGCAGCAGCACCCGCACCAGGTCCCGCCCGGCTGGAACGGCACTCCGCAGCCGCACGGCTTTCCGCCGCCAGGACTGGTCCCGCCGCCCGGAGCACCCGGCGGCCGCGGTCCGGGAGGCCCGACTGGCCCGGGCGGCGGGGGTCCCGGAGGTCCGGATGGCCCGGGCGGCGGTGGCCCGGGTGGACCCGGCGGCGGTGGACCAGGCGGCCCGGGAGGTCCCAAGGACCCCAAAGACCCCAATGGTCCCGGCAAACGCGGCAAGTCCGGCCCGTACGACGGCAAGGGCGGCGGCCTCTGGTACCCGAAGTTCGCCGTCCCGCCGAAGAAGCGCAACGCCTTCCTCGGCTGCGCCCTCATCCCCTACATGTGCTGCACCTGCCAGTTCTGCTGCCGCGATCCGTATCCTGGCCCCTTCAGCGGGAAACCGATCGACGCCTGGGGATGCGACTGCGACGGCAGCTGTTGCGAATGTTGCGACTGTTGCAGCTGCTGCGACTGCAGCTGCTGAGGGGAGAACCATGACCGACCCGATGGCCGACCTCCACGACCGAGGCCGCGACAACTTCGCCGGGCTCGTCGAAGGCGGGAAGGCGCGCCTCGACGCGCTCTTCGCCACCGTCCCGGCGCTGGGCGAGCTGGCCGTCGGCACCGTCTACGGCCACCTGCACGAACGCCCGGCACTCGACCCCCGCACCCGCGAAGCCGCCACGCTCGCCGCGATCGTCGCCGCCGGCATGGTCGGCCCGCCGCTGAGCGTGCACCTCCGCACCGGCCTGGCCGCCGGGCTCGCGCCGGCGGAGGTCGGCGAAGTCGTCGTCCAGACGGCCGCGTTCGCCGGGTTCCCGCGCGCGGTTTCCGCCGCCGACCAGCTGAACCGCCTCTTCGAAGGCCACGGCCTGCCGATCCCGCCGCCGCCCTCGCCGCGCGAAGTCGTCCTCGCGCACCTCGCGGCGCCGGAGGGCGAGGTCGCCGAGGTGCTGGCGGAGTTCCCACGCACCGAGGTCCAGGCGACCGGCCCCGACCGGGTACTGGTCTCGTGCTTCGGCGACGACCCCGTTCCCGGCGCGGTCCTGCACTGCGTCGCCGACGGCCGCGGTGTCACCTCCGTCACGGTGTTCCGCCCCCGCTGACCAGGCCCGACGGAAATTGTCGGTGGGTCGGCCTACTCTGGTCCACGTGGCTTTCGCAACCGAACACCCCGTGCTCGCCCAGTCCGACTTCCGGCCCGTCTCGGAGATCCCGCGGACCGGCGGCCGGTTCGAGGTGGTCAGTGACTACCAGCCCGCCGGTGACCAGCCGGCGGCCATCGACGAGCTCGAACGCCGGATCAGGGCGGGCGAGAAGGACGTCGTGCTGCTCGGCGCCACCGGCACCGGCAAGTCGGCGACGACGGCGTGGCTCATCGAGCGCGTCCAGCGGCCGACGCTGGTCATGGCCCCGAACAAGACCCTCGCCGCCCAGCTGGCGAACGAGCTGCGCGAACTCTTCCCGCACAACGCGGTCGAGTACTTCGTCAGCTACTACGACTACTACCAGCCCGAGGCGTACATCGCGCAGACGGACACCTACATCGAGAAGGACTCGTCGATCAACGACGACGTCGAGCGGCTGCGGCACTCGGCGACGATGAACCTCCTTTCGCGGCGGGACGTCATCGTGGTCGCCAGTGTGTCCTGCATCTACGGCCTGGGCACGCCGCAGTCCTACCTCGACCGGTCCTCGAAGCTCGCGGTCGGCATGCAGCTCGACCGGGACGTCTTCCTGCGGGCGCTGGTCGACGTGCAGTACACGCGCAACGACATCGCCTTCGCGCGCGGCACGTTCCGCGCGCGGGGCGACACGGTCGAGATCATCCCGGCGTACGAGGAACTCGCGATCCGCGTCGAGTTCTTCGGCGACGAGATCGAGAAGCTGTACTACCTGCACCCGCTGACCGGGGACATCGTCAAGGAGGTCGACGAGGTCCGGATCTTCCCGGCGACGCACTACGTCGCCGGCCCGGAGCGGATGGAAAAGGCGATCCAGGGGATCGAGAAGGAGCTCGAGGAGCGGCTCGCCGAGCTCGAGCGGCAGGGCAAGCTGCTGGAGGCGCAGCGGCTGCGGATGCGGACCACCTACGACATCGAGATGATGCGCCAGGTCGGGTTCTGCTCCGGCATCGAGAACTACTCGCGGCACATCGACGGCCGCGGGCCGGGCTCGGCGCCGGCGACGCTGATCGACTACTTCCCGGACGACTTCCTGCTGGTGATCGACGAGTCGCACCAGACCGTCCCGCAGATCGGCGGCATGTACGAAGGCGACATGTCGCGCAAGCGCAACCTGGTCGAGTACGGCTTCCGGCTGCCGAGCGCGGTCGACAACCGGCCGCTGACCTGGGAGGAGTTCTCCGACCGGATCGGCCAGACGGTGTACCTGTCGGCGACACCGGGGCCGTACGAGATGGGGCAGGCGGGCGGCGAGTTCGTCGAGCAGGTCATCCGGCCGACCGGCCTGGTCGACCCGAAGGTGGTCGTGAAGCCCACGGAGGGCCAGATCGACGACCTCGTGCACGAAATCCGGGAGCGGGCGGACAAGGACGAGCGCGTCCTGGTCACGACGCTGACGAAGAAGATGGCCGAGGACCTCACCGACTACCTGCTGGAGCTGGGCATCCGGGTGCGCTACCTGCACTCGGAGGTCGACACGCTGCGGCGCGTGGAGCTGCTGCGGCAGCTGCGGGCGGGCGACTTCGACGTGCTGGTCGGCATCAACCTCCTGCGCGAGGGCCTCGACCTGCCGGAGGTGTCGCTGGTGGCGATCCTCGACGCGGACAAGGAGGGCTTCCTCCGCAGCGGGACGTCCCTGATCCAGACGATCGGCCGCGCGGCGCGAAACGTCTCGGGTGAGGTCCACATGTACGCGGACAAGATCACCGACTCGATGCGGCACGCGATCGACGAGACCGACCGCCGCCGCGAAAAGCAGGTCGCCTACAACAAGGAACGGGGCGTCGACCCCCAGCCGCTGCGCAAGAAGATCGCGGACATCCTGGACCGGGTGTACAGCGAGGCCGAGGACACCGAGCAGGTTTCGGTGGGCGGCTCGGGCCGCAATTCCTCGCGCGGCAAGAAGCCCGAGCAGGGCGATCGCGTGCGGAGCTCCGGGATGCTGGTCGACAAGGACGTGTCGGCGATGCCCCGCGCCCAGCTGGCGGACCTGATCCAGCAGATGACCGACCAGATGATGCAGGCGGCACGCGACCTGCAGTTCGAGCTGGCGGCGAGGCTGCGCGACGAGATTTCGGACCTGAAGAAGGAGCTGAGGGGAATGGACGCGGCCGGCATCAAGTAGTGGCCGGGCCGGGCCGGGAGTTGCCGACGGGCCGGGGCCGGAGGTTGTCGGCGGCCGGAATCAGATTGAGAAGCCGACCTCCCGGGCAGGGCCGCCCCAGAGGCGTTGTTCGGCCATGCCGATCCAGGGGAAAAGATACGCACGGGGGGACCGGCAGCCAGACCCCGCCCTGCATCCCGATCCGAAGCCCCAACACGGCCGGTGGTACCGGGTCAAGGCACGCTTTCCCGCCTTGACGCGGTACCACCGGCCGTAGTCACAATGGGCGATCGGGATGAAGGGCCTCCCCACCGGCGGTTCACCAGGACCCATGCCCAGCCGACCATCACCCAGAGCCGAGCGGCCGCGTCACTCCGGGGCAGGAGCGTTCTCATCCGCCTGCAGCATCCCGAAAACATTCCCCTCGGTGTCCTTGCAGTACGCCAGCCACCCCACCCCCGGAACCGGGTTCTTCGGCAACGCGAGCGTCCCACCCGCCCGGTTGACCTCGCCCAGCGCCGCATCCAAGTCGCCCACGTCGATCGTGTTGACGTAACCGTGGACCGGCGCCGACGCTTCCGGCGCCGGGCCCTGGCGAGGCAGCAGCCCCCCGTCGATGCCGTCACCCTCGCCCGTGGTGATCATCCAGTACGGGACATCACCCCAGCGCTCGAACTTCCAGCCGAACACCGCCGTGTAGAACGCCACCGCGCGTTCGGGGTCGCCCGCGTGGATCTCGAAGTGGACGGGACGAGGCATGCGCGCCTCCTCAGGCCGGGCCGTCGACGTCTGGTGAGCGTACGCCCGGCCTGAGGAAAGTCACAGCTTCGTTCGAGGACTCAAGTCCGCGTCGAAGTCCGGGAACCCGGCCGGCGCGGAGCGCGCGGCCAGCGGCGAAACCGGCGGCAGGCCCGCCCAGCGCCGGACCGTCGCCGTGGCCTCCGCGGCTTGCGCCGGGGCCAGCTGGGCGATCTTCGACCCGTGGTTGCCACCCTGGACGTAGTACCGGTACGCATCACGGCTGCCGGGGCCCAGCTCGAACGGCTCCGCGCCCCACGGGTCGTTCGACCCGTACACGAACAGCAGGCGGGTGCCGCGGGTCTTGACCCAGAAGTCGATGTCCGGCATCGCCAGGTAGTCGAAGCGCGGCAGGCGGATCGACGACGGCACGAACGTCTTCGGCTGGTCCGCTCCCGGGTAGCGCAGCAGGTCGCGCAGGTAGCTGTCGTACGCCTCGGGCGAACCCAGCTGGACCGCCGCCTGGTAGTAGTACGGGATGTAGGGCGCCAGGTCCTGGTCGGAGTACGTGTTGAGGCTCTCCACCTTTTCGTACCAGGCGTAGACGTCCGCCGCGGGCGCGCCCGGGTGCGGCACCGTCGCGCAGTCGGACTGCTTCTGGTACTGCCAGAACGCGAAGTACGAGTCGATCACCGAAATCTCGAGGGACTTGTCGGCCGACCCGACGATCGAGAACGTCAGCCCGCGCTGCGCCGCGTCCGCCGCGGCGATCGCGCCCAGCTCGTCACGCCGCTTCAGCGCGTCGCGCTGGATCGCCTTCAACGCGTCCCGGCACGCCGGGTCGTTGCCCACGCGGGACAGGAACCGGTTGTAGACGTCGATCGGGTCGATGACGTCGTTCGGTGCGACGTACGGGATCGTCGCGTCGACGTCGTCGGGGAAGAACCGGCGGAAGTACGTCGCGGTCATGCCGCCCTTGCTGCCGCCGGTGGCCAGCCACTTGCCCGGGTAGACCGCCTTGAACGCCTGCACCGCGCGGTGCTCGTCCGCCGCGGCCTGCCAGATCGTCAGCTGCTTCGCCCAGTTCTCCGGCTCCGGCCGGGACGGCGTGAAGTAGCGGTACTCCATCGACAGCTGGTTGCCGTCGACGATCTGCGTCGGCTCCGCGCGGTTCGGCGAGCCGCTGACGTTGTAGCCGCTGGTGTAGGCGACCGTCGGGGCGGCGAAGTCGCGGTGCAGCAGGGTGAACCGCTGCTGGAACGTGCCCGCTTCGGGGTGCCGGTGGTCGGCCGGCTGGGTGTAGGTGAGCTTGAAGAACCGGAAGCCGGCCGGTGCCGGGTCCTCCGAGACGATCGTCAGCCCCGGGATCCGCTGCAGTTCCGCCTTGATGTCGGGCGCCGCCGCGGCCGCCGGCGCCAGGCCGGCCAGCGCGAGCAGGACCGCCCCCACCGTGAACATCTTGCGCATCGAGCACCCTCCCGGCTCACGAACCTTCCGTGGACCCTCACAGAACCGGCCGGGGTCGGCAATCGGCTGTCCGGGCGCAGAATCGGTCAGGAACCGACTTTCGGCGGGTGGCGCGGCGCCCGGGGGCGGCGTCTTCCGGGGTGCGCAGCCGCGCGCATCGTGCGAGTTGTCCGCCTGATCGGGGCCGGTTACGGTCCGGAATGGTAGGCACCGTCATCGAGCGAGGGGTCCGCCATGAAGGTTTCCGACTGCCCGACGACCCAGGTCGAGGTCCGCATCGCCGCCCGGCCGGCCGAGGTCTGGTCCTGGCTGCTGGACGTCGACCTGCCGGCCCGGTTCTCCACCGAGTTCCAGGGCGGCGGCTGGGTCGACCGCGCCGAGCCGGGCCTCGGCGCGCAGTTCCGCGGCCGCAACTCCCACCCGGTCGCCGGCGAGTGGGAGACGCTCTCGACCGTCACCGGCTACGAGCCGGGGCGGCTGTTCGCGTGGGCGGTGATGGACGTGACGAACCCGGCCGCGTCGTGGCGCTTCGAGCTCGTCCCGGACGGCGACGGCACGGTCCTGCGCCAGTGGGCCCAGATCGGCCCCGGCCCGTCCAACCTGACGGCGATCATCGGCTCGATGCCCGAGCACGAAGACGAGATCGTCGCGATGCGGCTCGGCGAGCTGCAGGCCAACATGCAGAAGACGGTCGAGGGCATCAAAGCGCTCGCCGAAAGCGGCGTGCGCGCCGGCTAACGGAGCACACGGTCCACATAGGACTTGACCGCGGCGAGCGCTTCGGCGGACTGCCACTGCCGCTCCACGTGCGGGTCGTCCGAGTGGCGGTATTCGGCGATCCGCTCGTGGAAGGGCTGCCGGATCTGGGCCTTGGTGTGGGCGAACGGCGCGGCGGGCAGGGCGCCGAGCCGGGTCGCGACGGCGACGGCCCGCTCGAGCACGTCCTCCGGCGGTGCCTGCTCGTCCGCCAGTCCGCGCGCCACGGCTTCCGCGCCGCCCCAGGTCTCCCCCGAGTAGGTGAGCGACGGCAACCGCGTCGTCCCGTAGGCGCAGCGCAGGATTTCCAGCGCGGCGAGCGGGAACGGCACCCCGACCAGCAGCTCGGTCACGCCGATGGTGCCGGCGCCCAGCACGCGGTGGTCGCACGCCGCGGCGAGCACCGCGCCGCCGGCGACGGCGTGCCCGTTCAGCGCGGCGACCACCGGACGCGGGCAGCCGAACACCGCCAGCAGCGCGTCGGACAGCAGCGGCAGGAACTCCGCGACGTACGGCGCGCCGCCCTCGTCGATCCGCTTGAGGTCGACGCCCGCGCAGAAGACGCGGCCGGTGCCGGTGAGCACGACGGCGCGGGCCTGCTCGGCCTCCTCCAGCCGCCGCACCAGCTCCCGGCACGAGTCCGTGTCGAGGGTGTTGCCGCCGCCGTGGTCGATCCGGAGCACGGCGACGTCCTGGTGGTTCTCCAGCGTGATCGGCACGAGCCCGACCGTACCGGGTTCAGCTCGTGATGTCCTTGCGCGCGAACCGCCGCCCGGCGAAGAGGAAGAACACCGTCCCGTAGATCGCCGCCGACAGCATGCCGCTCGCCAGGTTGGTCCAGTCGACGTCGGTCGAAATGAGGTCCATCCAGGAGAACGCGTAGTGCGTCGGCAGGTAGTTGCGCAGGCCCTCCAGCGCCGTGATCTGGTCGAGGATCTGCGACAGGATCGCCACCAGCACCGCGCCGCCGACCGCGCCGAGCGGGGCGTCGGTCGAGACGCTCAGCGCGAGCGCGAGCCCGGCCACCCAGGCCAGCTGCAGGATGATGTACACAGTGGACAGGGCGATGGCCAGCAGGCTGTCGCCGAAGGACACCGCGTCGCCGGTCGGGCTGATCGCGTCGCCCGCGCCGTACCAGAGCACCCCGACGCCGAGCGACACCAAGGGCAGCAGCACCAGCGCGAACGCCGACAGCAGCCCGGAGACGATCGCCTTCTGCCGCAGCACCCGCTGCCGCGGCACCGGGACCGCCAGCAGGTACTTCAGGCTCGACCACGACGCCTCGCTCGCGATGGTGTCGCCGAAGAACAGCGCGACGATCATCGGCAGCAGGAACGTCCCGGACACGAACAGCGCCAGCACGACGAAGTTCGGCGCGGACGCCGTGGCCAGGTCGACGAACCCGCCGCTGCGCCGGTTCGGGCTCGACTGCCCGAGCTGGAACGCGATCACCAGGATGAACGGCAGGAGCGCGACGAACCCGAGCAGGAACTGCGTGCGCCGCCGCTTGAGCTGGCGGCGCAGCTCGACGCCGAGCCGCAGCGTGCGCCGCGCCGAGTAGCCCTCGACGGCGCCGTCCGGCCCGACACCGGCGTGCTCGGCCGACGCGAGGTCGCTCAGCTCGTCCAGCGCGTGTGGATCGGTGTGCACACCTTCGGTGCTCATTTCGCCTCCGCGGGAGGAAGTACGTCGGCGGTCACGACTCTTCTCCGACCAGTTGCAGGAACGCGTCTTCCAGCCGGCGCCGAGGCCCGGCCTGCTCCACCGCGACACCGGCGCGCACCAGCGCGGCCACGCCCTCGGCCCGCGGCAGCTCGCCGAGGTTCGCGTGGACCAGCTCACCATCGACGTCGACGTCGGTGACCCCGCCGAGCGCCTTCAGCGCCGCCGCGGCCGCCGCCGGATCGTCGACCCGGAACGTCGCTTCGCCGCCGGCCGCGGCCAGCTCGCCGACCTCGCCCGCCGCCACCAGCGAGCCGCGGTGCATGACCACGACGTGCGTGCAGGTCTGCTCGACCTCGGCCAGCAGGTGGCTGGACACCACGACCGTGCGGCCGGTCGCGGCGTACCGCTTCAGCACCTCGCGCATCTGGTGGATCTGGGGCGGGTCGAGCCCATTGGTCGGTTCGTCGAGCACCATCAGCTCCGGCAGGCCGAGCATCGCCTGCGCGATCGCCAGCCGCTGCCGCATGCCCTGGCTGTAGGTCCGCACGCGGCGCTCGACCGCGTTGCCGAGCCCGGCGATCTCCAGCGCCTCCGCGAAGTGCGCCTTCTCCGCCGGCCGCCCGGTCGAGGCCCAGTAGAGCTCGAGGTTCGCCCGGCCGGACAGGTGCGGCAGGAAGCCCGATCCCTCGACGAACGAGCCGATCCGCGACAGCACCGGCGCGCCGGGGGCGATCTTGTGCCCGAACACGCGGATGTGGCCCGCGGTCGGCGTGATCAGGCCCATCAGCATGCGCAGCGTGGTCGTCTTGCCGGCGCCGTTGGGCCCGAGCAGGCCGAGCACCTGCCCCGGTTCGACGCGGAAGGAGAGGTCCTTCACCGCGACGAACCCGCCCGCGTACTGCTTGCGCAGCCCTTCGATGACCAGCGGGGTGCCGGCGAGCTCGGGGTCGACGTCGGTGGCGCGGCGGCGGCGCAGGGCCGCGAAGAGCACGGCGGCGAGCCCGATCGCGAGCGTCACGCCGATGCCGACCAGCTGCCCGACCGGCGCCGGGGAACCGACCGACGTCCCGGGCACGACCGGCACGGCCAGCGCGGTGCCGCCGGCCAGCCCGACGCGGAACACCGCGGGCGCGACGGGAGCGGCGAACGCCTGGTCGGTGGTGCCGACGACCAGCCGCAGCGAGTGGCCGCCCTCGATCGGCCGGACGATGCCGGGCAGCGTCACGGTGACGTCGACCGGGGTGCCGTCGGCCGGCAGCCCGCTGACCCGGAACGGCGCGATGGCGTTGGCCGGCAGGACGCGGGAGCCGTCCGGCCCGACGTCGTAGAGCTTCGCGAACAGCACCGCGTCCGGCTGCGGGTGCGCCGGGTCCGCGGCGACCTGCAGCCGCACGGTGGACGAGCCGCTGACGACGACCTGGCTGTCGAAGGCGGCGGTGGTGAACTGCGCGGCCTGGCCGGGCGGGTCGTTGCTGAACAAGGCGCCGAGCCGGGACGTGCTGCTCGCGACGCCGTTGAGCCCGGGGATCCCGCTCACCGCCGACGGGTTCGCCCCGGCCGGGCGCACCACCGGCTGCGCCGGCCCCCGCAACGCCAGCAGCCGCCGTTCGGTCGCGGGCCCGGTCAGCCCCGGGTAGGCGGCGGCGTTGACCGTGCGGACCGACGGCGTGCCGTTGGCGCGCAACGTGCCCTGGACGTCGTAGCCGAACCCGGTGCCCGGGTCGCCGCCGTCCAGCGCCGTCTTCAGGAAGTCGGCGATCTTGGCGCGCAGCTGCGGGCCGGGCTTGCCGCCGTCGTGGCCGCCGGTGTACCAGATCGTCCTGACCTTGCCGCCCGCCGCGGTGATCTGCCGGGCGTTCGCGTCGGACTGGTCGAGGCCGAACAGCGTGTCGCTCTCGCCCTGCACCAGGAGCGTCGGCACGGTGATCTTGCTCGTCACGGACGCGGGGGAAACGCGGCGCAGCAGGTCGACGCTCGCCTGGCTCGCCCGCCCGGTGGTGCCGAGTTCGGTGTAGGCGCGGCAGACCGCAGCGGTGAACCGGCCGCACGGATCGGCGGTTCCGGCGCGCGGGCCGCCCACGCCCGGCGGCGCGGCAGGCAGGGCGGCCGCCGCGGTCCCCGCGGCGCCGGTGGATCCGGTGTCGGTCTCCTGCCCCGCCTCCGGCGCTTCGGCGGACGGCGAGCCGCTCGCCGCGGCGCCCGAACCGGCCGAGAAGAAAATGCCGGCCCAGCTCTTCTTGAAGACGCCGTCGGGGGAGAAGGCCCCGGCGGCCGGGGTGCCCGGAGCCGTGGCCGCGGCGGCCGCCGCGTTCGGGACCAGACCCTGGGCCAGGTCGTTGTAGGTGATCATCGGCGCGATCGCGTCGACGCGCTTGTCCGTGCCGGCCAGCAGCAGCGACAGCGCGCCGCCGTAGGAGCCCCCGGTGACGGCGACCTTCGGGTCGCCCTTGGCGTCGAGGGTCACCTGGTGCTGGGCGACGAGCCGGTCGATCAGGCGGCTCGCGTCGGCGACCTCGCCGTCCGGGTCGTTCAGCCCGATCTTGCCGGTGCTCCTGCCGAACCCGCGCGCGGACCACGTCAGCACGACGAAACCCTTCCGCGCGAGCTCGCGGGCGTCGTCGGCGACGCTGTTCTTGTCCCCGCCGAAGCCGTGCGCGAGCAGCACCGCGGGCGCAGGCACGGTCGCGGGGAGGTAGGTGGTCGTGTCGATCTCGACCCGCTCGGCCGAGCCGGGGGCAGCGGGCAGGTCGACCATGGCGTCCTGGGCCGGCACGGCGGGTGGGGCCGTGTCGCGCGTCGCCCAGAGGACGGTCACGGCGGCGAGCACCACCACGACGGCACCGAGCGCCGTGAGCCGGGCGCGGCGGGTGCGCGGGAGCGGGAGTCGGGGCACGACGTGACCGTAGGTGAAGTTTCCTGAGAGTGCCCTCCGCGGCTCACAGTGATCACACGTTCGCCGACCACCTGGTGGACCGAAGTGACCGGAATTACAGACCCAACCCGGTGACGTGCGCGATCCCGGCTGGCTTTCGCGGAGAAGAACCGGCAAACTGGACGCGCTGTGAGGGGAGTATTCCTTCGCGGCGGTGTCGTCAGCACGGTGGCCCTGCGCCCCCGGCACCGTCGGCCGGTGGTTTCCACCGGCGGGAGAGACCTCCGGTTAGTTGCTGCTGCGCACTATCCGGAGGTTCGAGTTCCATGACTGTCCCCCTGTGGCTGTGGATCGCCACGATCGGTGGCCTGCTCGCGCTGATCGCGCTGGACCTGGTCATCGTCGATCGCAAGCCGCACGAAGTGACCACGGGGGAAGCCGCTCGCTGGGTCGTCTTCTACGTCTCGTGCGCGATCGCCTTCGGCATCGGCGTGTGGATCTTCGCCGGGCACGACCCGGGCGTCGAGTTCTTCACCGGGTACATCACCGAGTACTCGCTGAGCGTCGACAACCTGTTCATCTTCATGATCATCATGGGCTCGTTCAAGGTGCCCGCCATCCACCAGCACCGCGTGCTGCTGGTCGGCATCCTGCTCGCGCTCGCCATGCGCAGCGTCTTCATCGCCATCGGTGCCGCGCTGATCGCCCAGTTCGTCTGGGTGTTCTTCCTCTTCGGCGCGGTGCTGATCTGGACGGCGATCAGCATGCTGCGCGGCAAGGGCGAGGAAGAGGAGTACCACGAGAACGCCGTGACCCGGCAGGTCCGCCGGTTCGCCGCGGTGACCGACGACTACCACGGCCACCACTACACGGTGAAGATCAACGGCAAGCGGATGATCACGCCGATGCTGCTGGTGATCGTGGCCATCGGTTCGGCCGACCTGCTGTTCGCCGTCGACTCGATCCCGGCGATCTTCGGCATCACGCAGGAGGCGTTCCTCGTCTTCACGGCCAACGCGTTCGCGCTGATGGGCCTGCGGCAGCTGTACTTCCTGCTCGGCGGCCTGGTGACGAAGCTCGTCTACCTCAGCTACGGCCTCGCGGTGATCCTCGCCTTCATCGGGGCGAAGCTGTTCCTGCACGCGCTGCACGAGTACCACGTCGTCCCGGACTGGCTGGACATCAACAACTGGGTCTCCCTCGGCGTGATCGTCGTCGTGCTCACCGTGACCACGGTGACGAGCCTGGCGAAGGCCCGGCGCGACGAGCGCAAGCAGGTCGCCGCCTGACGTCCGGCGAAAATCGTTCGCCTCGCTAAGGATTTCGGGTACCGTCGGTGCGTGCGCCCTGCCGACATCGAAGCCCTCGTCGTCCCCGGCCGTCCCGCGCTGCGCGGGAACCTGCTGCTCACGGCGTTGAAGAGACCGGATCTGCAGGCGAACGCGACGCACAGTGCCGTGCGGCGCGTCTCGCTCGACGGCGGGGAGGCCGCGTGGACCCACGGTCCGCGCGACTCGGCCCCGGCGATTTCCCCGGACGGGCGCTGGGTGGCGTTCCTCCGCGCGGGGGAGGGGCCGGGCGCCGACGGCAGCCCGCAGCTGCACGTGATGCCCGCGGACGGCGGGGAGGCCCGCCGGCTGACGTCGCTGGCCCTCGGGGCCGGGGAACCGGTGTGGGCACCGGATTCGCGGCGGATCGCCTTCACCGCCCGCGTGCCCGAGGCCGGCCGCTACGGCACCCCGGACGCCGACGGTGAGACGCCGGAGCCGGCCGCCGAGGCCCCGCGCCGGATCACGCGGATGGACTACCGGATCGACGACGTCGGGTTCCTGCGCGACCGCATGCAGCGGCTGTTCGTCCTCGACGCGTTCGAGCCCGGGGAGCTCGAGCCGCTGACCGGCGACGGGTTCGACGCGGCCCACCCGGTGTGGACGCCGGACGGCACGCGCGTGGTCTTCACCGCACCGCCGGACTGGGGTGCGGCCGAGAGCGACCACCGCGACATCTGCGCGATCCCGGCCACGGGCGGCGAGCCCGAGGTCGTCGTGCGCGGCGCGGGGTACTCGGAGCAGCCGGCGTTCGGCGCCGACGGCACGCTGTTCTACTTCGGACAGTCCTTCGAGGAACACCACGAAGCTTCGCCGACCGGGCTTTACGCGGCGACGCCGGAATTCGGCGCCGGCCCGGTGAAGGCCCGACGGCTGACCGACGCCGAGACGGTGGACTGCGAGGCCGCGGCCGGCCCGCCGGCCCCGCGCGGGGACGAGGTGCTCGTGGCCGTCCGCAACCGTGGCGCGGTGGAGCTGCGGGCGGTCGCCGCCGACGCCGTCGAAGCCCCCTTGGCGGACCTGCCGGTGGTCTACGCGGAGCAGGCCGCGGTGCGGTCGTTCACGCTGGACGGCGCGGTGCTGGCGGCGGTGATCGCCACGCCGTCGACGTCGGGCGAGGTGGTGCTGCTCGGCGACGACGGTCCGCAGGTGCTCACCGACTACTCGAAGCCGTTGCGGGAAAAGGGTATCCGGCCGATGATCGAGCTGGAGACCACCGCGCCGGACGGCTACCCGGTGCACGGCTGGCTGGTGCTGCCCGAAGGCGAGGGCCCGCACCCGGTGCTGCGCGTGGTGCACGGCGGCCCGTTCACCCAGCAGGAGTGGGCGTTGTTCGACGAGGCGCAGGTGTACGCGTCGGCGGGCTACGCGGTGGTCGTCGGCAACCCGCGCGGGTCGGCGGGCTACGGGCAGGCACACGGGCACGCGATCACGCACGGCTTCGGCACGGTCGACGTCGACGACGTCCTGGCGCTGCTCGACAAGGCATTGGAGCGACCGGACCTGGACGCCTCCCGCGTCGGCATCATGGGCGGCTCGTACGGCGGGTTCATGACGAGCTGGCTGGCGGCCCACCACGGCGAGCGCTTCAAGGCGGCGTGGAGCGAGCGGGCGGTCAACGCGTGGGATTCGATGGTCGGCAGCTCCGACATCGGCTACTTCTTCGTCGACGCCTACATCGGCTCGTCACCGGAGGTCCAGCGCGACCGGTCGCCGCTTTCCTACGCGGCGCAGATCGAGATCCCGTTCGCGGTGGTGCACTCGGAGCAGGACTGGCGCTGCCCGCTGGAGCAGGCGGAGCGCATGTTCGTGGCCCTGCGCCGAGCGGGCGCGCCGGCCGAGATGCTGCTGTTCCCGGGCGAGGGCCACGAGCTGAGCCGGTCGGGCCGCCCGCGGCACCGGGTCCAGCGGTTCGAAGCGATCCTCGAGTGGTGGTCCCGCCACCTGTGACCGGCGGCCTGGTCTGCTTCGACGTCGACGGCACCCGCGTACCCGGCACGAGCTCGGCGCGTGGGTGGCCGCGGCGCTGGGCCAGGAGGCGGAGCAACACCGAGCCGAGGAACCCGCTCGACGCCAAGCGCTGCCACCGGTCGACGGGATCGCCGAGACGGGTGGCGTGGTGCCGGGAGCACGGCCTGTGGCCGACCCGCACCACGCCGCGGCTCCGGCCGCCCGCGCCGCCCGCGACCCACCTCGTCGACGGCCCGGACCCGCGGGCGGTCGTCCCGGTGCCGGCGGCTCAGTTGAGCAGCGTGTAGTTCAGCTCTTCGCAGACCCGGCCGAGCGGGACGTCCAGGCCCGGGTGGTCCAGCGGCAGCAGCACGTCCGGTGCGATGGGCAGCGCGGCGCCCGCCGGCGGGTCCCACAGGCAGATCGCGGGGTCGCCGGAGTCCATCGAGGAGCGGTACCAGAGGCCGTCGAGGTCGCTGAACGCCGCGCGGATCGCGCGGGCCCACGCCTGGGTCAGCTTCTTGGGCCCGCTGGAAATCTCCTGGGACGCGCCGACCCGCGTCGGCCAGAGGCCGGTGAGGTCGAGCAGGCGCAGGGTGCGCGTCGGGCGGACGACGACCAGCCGGGGCCCGCGGGTCCGGCGGTCGACCGTCGAGCTGGTCTGGAAGACCTCGGCGACCGACGTGCGCACGGTGAGGCCGAAGTAGAGGACGCCGTTGGCGGGGTCGGTGACCGGTGCACCGCCGCGGCCCGGCGACTGCTGGTCGAAGCGGCCGTGCGGGAGCGGGCCGGTGTAGCGGAACGAGTTCCACTGCTGGGGGTGGTTGCCGTGCGCGGTGAAGATCCGTACGAGCCTGGTCGCGGGCTGGACCGTCACCACGTCGTCGGCGCGGTTCAGCTGCCGGACCAGGACGGATCGGGCGGGCGGCAGCGGGAGCCGGGCCATGGGTGGGGGGTGGTCCGTCCTTGTCGGTGATCTTGCTCGGGAGGGTCCAGCCTAGAGTGGCGTGCCGAGCGTGGCGATGAGGCGGGCTACGTGGTCCGGGTCACCACCGGAGAGGAGCCATTGGCGCGGGGTCGCGGGCTGGTCGTTGATGACGAGATCGGCCTGCGGAGTGCTCATGAAGGCGGCGACGACGAGCGCGGGCTGGTCGTCGGGCAGGGCCTTCAGCACGACTTCGAGCCCGGGGAGCACGCCCGAGCCGGCGAACTGCCAGGCGGGGAGCCGCCAGCCGCCGTCCTTCCAGCCGGTCAGCCGCCCTTCCTTGAGGCGGTGCCGGATGCGGCTGTCGTCGACGCCGAGGGCCCTGGCCGCCTCGTTGACGCTGAGCGCTCCCTCGGCGAGCACGGCATGGGCGGCGACGGTGCGCGCTCTGAAGTCCGGTTCGTCCTCACGCCTCGGTGACAGGTCCAGGCCGACGTCGGCGAGCGCGGCGCGCTGATCGGCCGAAAAGTAGTGCGACGGATCCGGATTCGGTGGCGACAGTCTGCGCGCCGCGTCTTCGACGAGAGTGAGGAACTCGTTCGCGTCGACCTTCAGGCCCGCCTTGGCGAGGATGTTCTCCAGCGCTACAGACATGTAGCTCAGGTTAACCCGAAACAGCGCGCGTGTGCGGGTTCGTGCGGTTTCTTGCCCTGTCTGTGGGTGAATTCACCAGAGATCGACACTTACGGCACATCATCCAACACGTTGAGTAGGCAACTTCCGGTCAGTTTCCCTGGATCGGGGAAGCTTGTCCAGAGGCTCCCCGGGCTCGTCCCGGGCCTGTCCGCGGCTTGCCCTCGGGTTGACAGGGTCGGGGGCGGCACTTACGTTCCGGAGGAGTAAACGATTGCCGCTCCGTGCTCACGAGCCCCGGCGTTCCGGCGCCGGTGGTGGGGGACACAGGGGGTGGGGCGTGCCTGGGGGCCTGGCACGAGCCGGCCCCCCGGGCACGTCGCTCGCGTGCCCACCCTCCGGATACGCCGGTCGGCCCTTCGGGTGTCAGTCGTCCGGGTAAGTGTCAGCGGTGGGAGCTCTTCCGGACGATCAGCCGGGCCTCGAGCGTCGTCGTCGTGGTGTCGCGGCTGCTGTCCGAAATGCGCGCCAGCAGCAGCTGCGCCGCCACCCGGCCGACTTCGTACGCCGGCTGGGCGACCACCGTCAGGGGTGGGTCGATCAACGTCGTCCACGGGGCGTCGTCGAACGAAACGATGCCCACGTCGCGACCCGGGCGGAGGCCGCGGGACGACAGGGCTTCCAGCACTCCGATCGCCATCGTGCTGTTCGCGACCAGCAGCGCGTCCGGCGGCGACGGCTCGTCGAGCAGGTCCAGGGCCGCCAGCCGGGCGCCCTCGGCGCGGTACTCCCCGCGCCGGAACAGGACGTTGTCTTCGCCGACGACTTCGGTGTACCCGGCCAGGCGGTCTTCGGCCGTGCGGACGCCCGGAGGGCCGGTCAGGCAGCCGACGCGCCGGTAGCCCCCGGCGAGCAGGTGGCGCGTCGCTTCGGCGGCCGCGTGGCGGGTGTCGACCAGCACCTGATCGCCCTCCACCGCCGGCAGCGGGCGGTCGACGGCCACCAGCGGCGTGCCCTGGCGGCGCAGGCCCTCGACGTTCGTCGAGCGGCCGGTCGGCGACAGCACCACGCCGGCGACCCGCTCCTGCAGCGCGACCTCGATGTAGCGCCGCTCCTTGTCTTCGTTTTCATCGGAGTTGCAGAGCACCACCGAGTACCCGGACCGCTGCGCAAGGTCCTCGACGCCCCGCGCGATGGCCGTGAAGAACGGGTTCTCGACGTCCGAGATGATGAGAGCGAGCACCGCGGTCTCCTGGCGGCGGAGGTTCCGGGCCAGCCCGTTGGGGTGGTACCCGAGCTCGGCGGCGGCCTCCTGCACCCGCGCGGCCAATGTGGGGTCCACAGTGGACTTCCCGTTGAGCGCGCGCGACACGGTCGCCGTGGAGACGCCGGCCCTGGCGGCGACGTCGCTGATGGTGGCCACACGCCCTCCCTGATCACTCGTCGAGGGGGAGGATAGCGCTCTTGGTAGTCGTTTACCGTCCGCTTACCTTTTTGGGTGAACGCCCACTTCCGGTTGACCGCAGGGGTTACGCCGAACGGAGTCGATCACGCACGGCAACGTCCACAGTGGAGGACAAGCGGAAGTAGGCCCGCGGCGTGAGGCCGGTCAGCGCCCGGCAGTCCCGGCTGAGGTGAGCTTGGTCGGCATAGCCCGCGGCGGCGGCCAGCGCGGCGAGGGTGGCGACGCGGGGAGCCAGCGCGACGGCCCGTTGGAACCGGCTGACCCGGAGGTAGGTGGCCGGCCCGTACCCGACGGCTCGCACGAACCGCCGCCGCAGCCGCCGCTCGCCCACCGCGGCGGACGGAACCGGATCTTCGACCCGCATCGCCGCCGCATGCGGCTGACCCACGCCGCTGCGGGCGAGGACATCGGCCGCCGCATGCGGCTGACCCACGCCGCTGCGGGCAAGAACATCGGCCGCCGCAGCGGCCACCCGCGCCGCTCCTGCGTCCAACCGGGCGACCAACGCCGTCACCGCGGCATCCGGCGGCGACGAACCCGCCAGCCGCTCCGCCACCGCGCGGACCGGCGACAGGTCGCCCTCCAGCAGCCGCTCCACCACCGGCCGCTCCCACAACTCGCCCAGCGGCACCCGCCGGTCCCGCAGTTCGTCCGCCGCGACTCCCAACACCGCCGCGGCCGAACCCGGGCGGAACCGCACTCCGCGCAGCACCGCTCCGGGCCTGGTCACCGACGACCACGCCGCCGTGTCCGGGCCGGCCACGAACACCGCGTCGTCGCCCGCCACCAGGTCCACGCAGCCGTCCGGGACGATCCGCTTCGGGCCTTCCGACGCCGACCGCCACACGCACTTCACCACGCCCCGCACCGCCGGCGGTGCGGCCGCCTCCTCGTACACCCCCCGATCATGCCCCGGGGGTCCGACAAAACGGGGCAGCCACCCGTCCGGGTGAACATCGAACTTCCGGCGAAGAGCTGCTAACACGCCGTGAGGTCACGGCGAGATATAGGTCGACGCACTCGACGGAAGTGCGCGCGACGAGAGAAGACCTCTCCATGGGCGTTTCCACCGCGAACCGGCGTGACTGCGCCGGGCGGGCTCGGTCGGCCGGCAGCTTCGTCGTCGTCCTCGGGGTGCTCGCCGCCGCCTTCGCGGTGACCGCCTACGTCGTGCCCCGGTCCGCGCGCGGCCCCGCCGCCAAGGAAGGGCACCCCGTCGCACCGGCCGCGGTCCGCAGCGTCGACCACGGCATCGACCACAGCGTCGTCTACGAACTGCTCGGCGAGCACGGCGCCCGCAACGTCACCTACGCCGCCGCGGGCTCGGCGCTGGCCCAGCAGGCCGAGGTCGCGACGCCGTGGTCCGCGCGGTTCACCCGGGTCGGCCCGGCCGGCCGCACGGGGTTCTACAGCATCGCCGCCCGCAACCCCGGACCCGGCGCGCTGCGGTGCCGGATCGTCGTCGACGGCGTCGTCGTCGCCGAGAAGACCGAGACCGAACCGGACCGCCTCTTCAGCTGCGCCGTCTGAGCGGCAGGATCGGCGGCGTGAACGCCGCGATCACCTTCGGACCCGCCCTGGTGGCGGTCCTCGTCCTGCTCGCCGTCGCCGGGGCCGCCGTCGTCCAGGCCGGCGGCCTCGGCCCGGGACGCGCCGTCCTCGTCGCGGCGGTCCGGGCGGTCGCCCAGCTGGCCCTCGTGTCGCTGGTGATCACCGCCGTGCTGCGCTCGGCCCCGCTCACCGGCCTCTTCGTGCTGCTGATGTTCGGCATCGCCGCGGTGACGTCGGCGCGGCGCGTCGGCACCGGCAAGAACCTCCCGTGGACGGCCCTGGCCATCGGCGCCGGCGTCGCGCCCGTGCTGGGACTCGTCCTCGGCGCCGGTGTGGTCCCGCTCAAGCCGATCGCCGTGGTGCCGATCGCGGGCATCGTCATCGGCGGCGCCATGACCGCCACTTCGCAGGCCGGCCGGCGTGCGCTCGACGAACTCGAAGCCCGCCACGGCGAGTACGAAGCCGCGCTGGCGCTCGGGTTCCTGCCGCGCCCGGCCGCGCTCGAGATCTGCCGCCCGTCCGCCGGGCACGCGCTGATCCCCGCGCTCGACCAGACCCGCACGGTCGGCCTGGTGACGCTCCCGGGTGCCTACGTCGGCGTCCTGCTGGGTGGTGCGGGTCCGGTCCAGGCCGGGGTGACGCAGGTGCTCGTGCTGATCGGGCTGCTGGCCGCGGAGGCCGTCTCGATCCTGGTGACCGTGCAGCTCGTCGCGGCCGGGAAGCTCAGCCGAGCGGCGCAGCCAGGTGGGCGGTGTCGTTGAAGCGCCGCACGATCCAGTTGTCGCCGTGCACCACCAGGTGCGAGATCGACCCGTTGTCGGCGCCGAGGAACGCGAACCGCTCGACCGAGCGGCTGGCCTGCGCGAACACCTCGCCGACGACGCCGCCGTGGGTGAACACCGCGATCCGCTGGCCGGGGTGCGCGGCCGCGATGCGGGTGAGCGCGCCGCGCAGCCGCGCCCCGAACGCCTCGTCGGACTCCGCGCCCGGGATCACGTCCCAGCGCTGCTCGGCCCACAGCCGGTCGACGATCGGGTGGCCGTCGGCCGTGTACTTCCGGAACAGGCCGTTTTCCCAGTCGCCGAGGTGGATCTCGCGCAGGTCCGGCTCGACGACCGGGGTCAGCCCCAGCTTCTCCGCCAGCGGTGCGGCGGTCTGCACCGTGCGGCGCAACGTCGTCACGTAGATCGCGTCGATCCGCTCCCCGGCGAGCCGCTCCCCGACGCGCCGGGCGTGGTCGCGGCCGTCCGGGGCGAGGTCGGGGTCGGCCTGGCCGTCGACGAGCTCGAACGGGTCGTCGCCGCGGGCCGGCGCGGATTCGCCGTGCCGGACCAGGAAGATCTCCGTCGAGCCCGGAGGCGGGCTGAAGCGGTGCTGGCGGTATTCGATCTCCTGCTCGGGCGTGCTCATGGCCCCGACCCTAACCCAGCTGCTTGTCCACGAAACACCAGCGCCACGTCTCGCCCGGCTCGAAGCTGCGCATGACCGGATGACGGGATTCGTGGAAGTGCCGGGTCGCGTGCCGCCGGGGCGAGGAGTCGCAGCAGGCGACGTTGCCGCACTTCAGGCACATCCGCAGGTGCACCCACGTCGTGCCCTCTTCGAGGCAGGCCGCGCAGCTGTCGGCCGAGCTGGGCTCCTTGTCGACCCACTCGTGGGCCAGGTGCTTGCACGAGCCCGCCGTCGCGGCCGGGGTGCGCAGCTCGCGGCCCTCCACCTCGGGTTCTTCCTCGTCGCGGTCGAGCATCGACTCCTCGATGTCGAGCCGCTCCAGGACCCGGCGCAGGACGTCGTCGTCGGCGCTGCCGCTGGCGCGGGCCTTGAGGAACTGGTCGCGCTCGACCTCCAGCAGCGCCAGCCGCAGCCGGCGGTAGGCGTCGCTGGGCGTTTCGACCAGCGCGCTCTGCCGGCCGAGCTGCTCCCACGCCGAGTCGGCGCGGTGCTGCAGGCGGTCGCGCAGGCGCTGGATGATCTCCGGCGGGTCGTCGTCGGTCCGGATCTCCTCCAGCTTGGTCAGCGCCGCCCGCGTCATGTCGTGCAGCACGGCCGCCTCCTGCAGCGCGTCCTCCGCGGGATCCGGCCGCGGCAGGCGCAGCTTCCGGATCAGCGGCGGCAGCGTCATGCCCTGCACGGCCAGGGTGCCGGCCACCACGACGAACGCCGCGAGCACCAGCACGGCCCGCTGCGGGGTGTCCGCGGGCAACACGAACGCGGCCGCCAGCGTCACCACTCCGCGCATGCCCGCCCACGCGATGACGGCGGAGTAGCGCCACGGCCAGATCTTGGCCTTGACCTTCCCGGGCAGGAGGCGCCGTTTCGCGCGCTTCACCGTGCCGATGCCGATCAGGTACAGCACGCGGGTGAGGATGGTCGCGCCGAGCACGGCGACGCAGATCCAGGTGAGCGTGACCAGGGACAGCCCGCTGTCGCCGACCTCGGCGAGGATCCGCCGCAGCTGCAGGCCGATCAGCAGGAAGACCATGTTCTCCAGCAGGAACTGGATGGTCTGCCAGTTCAGCCGGGACGCCAGCCGGGTGGAGCCGGACAGGATCTGCGGTGCCTTGTGGCCGAGGATCAGCCCGGCGATGACGACCGCGAGCACGCCGGAGCCGTGGATCGCCTCGGCCGGGATGTAGGCGATGAACGGCACCGCGAACGACAGCGCCGTGTCGAGCACCGGCTCGTCCATCCGGGCGCGGATGAACGCGGCCACGAAGCCGACGACCAGGCCGACGACGGCCCCGCCGATGGCCGCGCGGAAGAAGTCCGCGCCGACCTGCCAGAGGCTGACCGAGCCGGCCAGCGCGGCGATCGCCGTGCGGAGGGCGACCAGCGCGGCGGCGTCGTTGAAGAGGCTCTCGCCCTCCAGCAGCCGGATCAGCTTGCGCGGCATCCCCACCCGCCGGGCGACGACGCTGGCGGCGACCGCGTCCGGCGGCGCGACGACGGCGCCGAGCGCGATACCGCCGGCCAGCGGGAGGCCCGGGATCACCGCCCAGGCGACCACGCCGACACCGAGCGCGGTGAACACGACGAGCCCGACCGACATCAGCCCGATCGCCCCGCGGTTCTTCCGGAAGTCGACCAGCGACGTCTGGATGGCCGCCGAGTACAGCAGCGGCGGCAGCAGGCCGAGCAGCACGACCTCGGGGTCGAGGTGGACCTCGGGCACGCCGGGGACGTAGGAGGCGGCGACGCCGACGACGATCAGGCACAGCGGAGCGGACCAGTCCAGCCGCCGCGCCACCGCGCTGACGACGAGGACGGCCACGACCAGCGCCACTATCTCTGCCGCTATGTGCACGGGGTAATCATTACCCGCCCGCGGCCGCGGGTGTCACCTGGCCAGCTCGGGGAGCACTTCGGCGACCAGCTGGGTGTCCATGTACTCGGTGATCTCGCGGATCCGGCCGCCCTCGAGCCGGAAGACGAAGCAGTACTCGTTGTCGTAGCGCGCCCCGGCCTTGGTGGCGACGCTGCCCTGCGTCTCGACCACGACGACGTCGTCCTCGGCGACGAAGCGGCTCGCGGTACTGGTGTAGGTGCCTTCGAACTGTTCACCCAGGGGCCCGAGCAGGTCGCGGCGGACCGAGTCCTTGCCGCGGAAGCGGCCCGACCAGCTGTTGTGCCCGCTGACCGTCCAGACGACGTCGTCGGCCAGCGCGCCGATCAGCGGCCGGATGTCGCCGGTCGCCCAGGCGTCGAAAGCCGTCTTCAGGAGCTGCTTGTTCTCGGCTGCGGTCAAGTTCCCCTCCAGGGTGTGTGCCTCAGTCAACACGCTGGAGCGCACTCCAGGGCAAGTCCCTACGCTGAGACCGTGACGACGGTGGAGATCGCGACCGGTGCGCTGCGCGGGTCCGAATGGGACGGGGTCCGGACCTTCCTCGGCGTGCCCTACGCGCAACCGCCGGTCGGGGAGCTGCGCTTCCGCGCGCCCCAGCCGCCGAAGCGGTGGTCCGGCGAGCGCGACGCCACGCAGTGGGCGCCCCGGGCACCGCAGCCCGAGCTGACCGGGCGCGGCTTCACCGGTGACGAAGACTGCCTCTACCTCAACGTCTACGCGCCCGCCGCGCCCGGGGCGTACCCCGTGCTCGTCTGGATCCACGGCGGGGGCGGTGTGCAGGGGGCGCCCCACCAGTTCGACGCGTCCGCGTACGCGCGGCGGGGCGTGGTCGTGGTGACCGTCGCCTACCGGCTCGGCGTGCTCGGCATGCTGTACCTGCCGGATGTCGCCGACGTGAACCTCTCGCTGCGTGACCAGGTCGCCGCGCTCGAGTGGGTGCGCGACCACATCGCCGCGTTCGGAGGTGACCCGGGCCGCGTCACGCTGGCTGGGCAGTCCAACGGCGGCCGCACGGTCGGGACACTGCTGGCCGTGCCCGCCACGCGGGGACTCGTCCACCAGGCGATCGTGCAGAGCGGAACCGGGGTCGGCTCGGTGGTCCACACCCCGGCCGAAGGCGCGGCCTTGGCCGAAGCGGTGCTCGCCGAACTCGGCGTTTCGCCGGCCGACCTCGCGACCCTTCCCGTGACCCGGATTCTCGAGGCCCAGCAACGGGTTTCCGCCCGCTCGGGCACCAAAGTCACCTACCGCGTGGTCGTCGGCGACGAGCTGCTTCCCCAGCGGCCGCTGGACGGCGTCCGCGAAGTCCCGCTGCTCATCGGGACGACCGCCGACGAGGAGGACCTGTTCAGCTGGCTGCAGTCGGGCGGCGCCAAGCTGCTCGGCGTCGGCTCGACGATGCTGACCGCCGCCGAGATCGAGCAGGCCGTCGAAGCGTATAACGACTTACTCGATTGGCCGGCGGACCAGATTCGCAACCGTGCGCTGACGGCGGGGGACTGGTGGATCCCCGCGATCCGCTTCGCCGAGAAGCAGCCGGCCGCGTGGATGTACCGCCTGGACTGGCGGATCGCCCCGCGCGGCAAGGGCATCGGCGCGGTGCACGGCCTCGACCTGCCGCTGGTCTTCGACGACATCCGCAACAGGAACTGGCGGTTCCTCTTCGCCGGCCGGACCTTCCCGGCCGAGCGGATGCAGGCGCTGGCGACGGAGGTGTTCGGCGCCTGGGTCCGCTTCGTCACCACCGGCGACCCGGGTTGGCCGCGCTACACGGCCGGAGACCGCGTCACGCGGATCTTCGACGACGTCTCGGCCACCGTCTCCGACCCGGACCGCGAGCAGCGCCTCCTCTGGGCATGACCGGGGGCGGCACTGCCACGTGGAAGTGCCGCCCCCGGCGGGTGCTAGACGGTGATCTTGTCGACGTTCGGGCCGCCGTTGGCGGTCGTCGCGGTCGCCTTGATCTTGTTCGTCCCGGCGGTCAGGGTCACCGGGATCGTGACCGTCTGCCAGGTGTCCCAGTTGCCCGTGCCGCCGAACGCCACGCCCGACGCCACTTTCGTGCCGTTGACCGTGATGTCCATCGGGCGGTTCGCCGTGGTGCCGTTGGCGAACCGCAGGACGACGTTCGCCGGTCCCGCCGCGGCCGCGGGCACGGCGAACTCCACCGCGCTGCCGGTCGCGTTGTCGTAGTTGACGAACCCGGTTCCGGTGTAGCCCAGGTGGTTCGACTCCGCGACGCCGCTGGTGATCGTCGCGTCCTCGGCCTGGTAATCCGCCGGGGTTCCCGGGTTCACCGAGCCGTCCGCCGGGATCGTCTTCGTCCCGGTGTTCCAGCCCGCGACCCGCACGGACGGCTTGGCGCCCTTGAGGTCCGCGGTCCGGTACGTCGCCGTCAGCGTCGCCGACTCACCGGGCCAGAGGCTGACCTGGTTGTCGGTCCACCGCACCGGCAGCACCGGTGCGCCCGCCGCGCCGAGGACGTGCGCGTCGACGAAGAACGCCGGCACCTTGCCTGCCGAGTCGTTCTTCAGCGTCACCTTGGTCGTCGTGGTGCCGTCGGCGTTCGCCGTCGAGGACGCGCTCGCGCCGACCGTGACCGAAGCCAGCGAGTTCAGCCCCGAGAGGTCCGCGTACGACGTCGTCGGCGTGTAGTACCAGTCGCTGTTGGCCCAGTCGAGGGTGTCGGCCTTGGTGGACAGCCAGTAGACGTTCCGGCTGACCTCCTTGCCCGAGGAGTCGGTCAGGACCAGCTTCGCCAGGTACGTCGTCGACAGCCCGCTCACCGAGCCGATGGTCAGCGCGGTGGTCTTCGCGCCGTCACCGCCCACCGACACGGTCTTGGCCTGGTCGAACTTCGCGGTGCCGTCCAGGTTGAACAGCTGGACGCGGGCGGTCAGGCCCGCCGCCGCGTCGTGGTTGTGGTTGACCACCACGACCGACTTCGTGTCGTACGAGTACTGGATGTGCAGCGGCTCGTTCGCCTTCTTGGCCCCGAAGTACGAGCCGTTCTGGTCGAGGTAGGCGTCGAACAGCTGCCAGTGCAGCGACGTCCAGCCGCTGTTGAGCATCCAGTAGATGATCCCGGTGGCCGGGTTCGAGCTGTCGCTGAAGTTCCGCGAGTGCGACTCGAACTCGGCGCGGACGTTCTCGTACTGCGCCAGCTGCGCCTTCCGGACGAAGTCGTCCAAGCTCGCCGGCTTGCCGTAGCGGCCGGCGAGCGCGTCGCCGAAAAGCTTCAGGTCGGCGAACGTCGAGGACGAGGACCGGTGGTACTGCGCGGTCGACGGGCTCTTCCACATCGTGTCGAGCTCGCTCGCGGACATCATCCGCCTGAGCGTGTCCATCGTCGGGATGTCCGGCCCGGCGCTGGTCTCGGAGTTGAAGCCCCACGCACCGCCGAGGTCGCTGTGCGCCTTGTCGTACCAGTAGTTCGGCGGGACGTAGTCGTACGGCCCGTTCATCTTCATCCCGGACGACCCGAGCTGCGGCGACGACTTCGCCGACGCGGCCGGGACCACCGGCGTGGGCCAGTCCGCGGCGGACAGCGCGTCGAGGTAGTTCTTCTCGATCGTCGCGTCGGGCGCGAAGTCGCTGCCGATGAGGAACGAGATGACGCTCGGGTGGTCGCGCAGGCGCTCGGCCTCCGCGGTCATCGACGCCTTCGCGACCGGGTAGTCGGCCGCGGTCCAGGGGTCGCCCTTCTCGTCCCCGTTGACCTGGCCTTCCCACTTGTCGCAGCACTCCCAGCCGGGCAGGGTCAGCACGCCCATCCGGTCGGCGAGGTCGAAGAACTCGTCCGGCTCGATGTGGCCTTCCAGGCGCACGGTGTTGAGCCCGAGGTCCTTGACGTAGGCGAGCTTGTCCGCGGCGGCCTGGGCGTTCCAGCGCAGGAACAGGTCCGGCGAGTAGCCGCCGCCCTTGATCAGCAGCGGGCGCCCGTTGATCGTGTACGCCCGGCCGCCGCTGGAGTTCTTGTTCGCCGTCACCTGGCGGACGCCGAAGCTCGAGTGCGCGGAGTCCGACGCCGTGCCGCCGACGCTCGCGGTCAGGTCGAGGTCGTAGAGCGGCTGGCCGCCCATCCCGGCCGGCCACCAGATCTGCGGGTTGTCGATCCCGACCACGCCGAAGGTGACGGTCTTCTTCTCCTTCGCCGCCAGGCTCACGGTCTGGTTGATCGCGCGGCCGGCGACCGTGCCGGAGACCGTGGCGGAGACGGCGGCCGCAGAGTCGTTGCGGACGTCGGCCTTCACCGTCAGGTCGGCGTGGGTCAGCCCGGTCAGTTTCGTGACGACGTGGCCGCCGCGCAGCGCCACCGGGCCGCTGCGCCGGACCAGGACGTCCCGCACGATGCCCATGTTCTGGTCCGGCGGGGTCTGCGCCCAGTCGATCCAGCCCATCGACAGGTCCTTGTTCGGGTCGTTCGGGTAGACCTTGAACGCGATGCTGTTCGTGCCCGCCTTGACCTGCGCGGTGATGTCCAGGTCGTGGCGGGTGTAGGCGCCGGTGACCTGGGTCTTGTCGGCGATCCGCGTCCCGTTGACCCAGACGTCGGCCTTCGACAGGACGCCGCTGAAGTCGAGGTACGTGCGCTGGGTCGTGTCGGCGACCGTGAGGTCGGTGCGGTACCACCACGGGACCTGGAAGTCCGCGGTCGGCACGTTCTTCATGTTCGTCGAGTAGAACGGGTCGGCGTACTTGCCGTTGGCCAGCAGGCCGGCGTACACGGTCGAGCGCGGCCCGACGGGGTACCAGCCCGAGGTGTCGAAGCCGGGCTTGGAGACCGCGGAGTCGTCGCTGACCTGGGCGGACGTCTGGATCAGGAAGCCGGGGACGGCGGTCGCCGGAGCCGCGGCCGCGACGACGGCTCTCGCGGGTTCCTGGCCGGTGGCCGACGCGACGGTGGCCCCGCTCACCGCGACGGCCAGCGCGGCCGCCACGAGTAGTGTCCGGGTTCTTCTCTGCCGATAGCTCACTAGCGCGCCTCCTAGGCACCCACGGCGGCGGGGGACAGCGGACCATCGTTAGGGAACTTTCCTAACAATTGCGACGATCGTAGCGGCCCGGTCACGCCGGGAACAGGGGTGTTTCCTCAGCCGCGGGTGGCCTGCCACGCCGCGGCGGCGCGCAGGGCCAGCAGGAGCGGCAGGGAACCGTCCTCCCAAAGCCGCGGCGGCAGTGCCTCGCTGAGCGGGACACCGCCGGTCAGCGCGGCACCGACGGCGCGGAGGTCGACGTCGAAGAGCGTCAAGCCGGCGCTGTAGAGCCGTTCGCCGCTGACGGGCCGGCGCCGGGCGACTTCGGCGCTGTCGACCGCCAGTTCGGTCAGCCCGAAGAACTCCGGCTTGGCGCCGCGTTCCATCCAGCGCGCGAAGCCGACCACCTTCGTGACCCGGACGTCGGCGGGGGTCAGGCCGCTCTCCTCGCACAGCTCGCGTTCCATCCCGGCGCGGACCGCGGTGTGGAGGAACCGGCGCGGGCCGCCCTCGGGCGTGCGCAGGTCGCGCGGCTCGAGCGAACCGCTGCCCGAGGGGGCGAGCAGCAGCCCGCTGACGGAGTTGAGCGGCGACTGGCGGACGGTGACCAGCTTGCCGTCGGTGGTGAAGGCGACAGTGGAGACGCCGACGAGGTCGGCCAGCGCGCTGCCGCTCAGCTCCCGCAGCGCGCCGGCGGTGTCGGTGAGCTCGGCCTTGCGCAGGTCGTACTCTTCACCGGTGTCCACGCGCGTGATGCGCAGCGCGGCCAGCTCGTTCGAGCAGACGGCGTCGAAGAACCGCGCCCGGTGCAGCCGGATCGGCGCGGGCCGGGCGCCGGCGGCGGGCAGCGGGTCGCCGCGCATGCCGACGATCGGGCCGTTGAACAGCAGCCGGCCGCGCGCCCGCAGCGGCAGGACGTGCGGCGCGGTGGCCTTGAGGGACGGCGGCAGCCGGTAGGGCTCCTCGGCGACGTCGATCGTGTGCCGCTCTTCCCACAGGTGCCGGTCGATCGCGGCGCTGACGAGCGCGGTCCCGCGAGCGGGGACGGCCAGGTAGGCCGCCTCCGGGTAGGCGGCGGGCGGCGGCAGTTCCGCGGTCGGGAAGGGCGCGGCGATGGTGGTGAACTCGAACCCGGCCCACCGGCGGCGCAGCAGCCGGACGTCCCGCGTGAAGGTGGCGACACCCAACGCGAGCGCGACGACGGACAGGACGACGCCGACGGCGCTGGGCAGGATGGTGACGGCCCCGAGCACGACCCCGAGCCCGGACGCGGCGAGCGGCCACTCCCGGGCCCCGACGAAGCCGAGGTAGTCCGCCTTGGCGCGGGCGCGACGCGTCAGTTTCCCCATTGCCGCACTGTTTAGCACGAACGGGGCGGGTTCAGGCCCGGGCGTCGAGGTAGACCCAGTGGCCGTCGTCCCGCCGGAAGCGGCTGTTCTCCTCGAGGAAGCCGTCCCGGCCCCGGTGGCGGTAGTGCGCCCGGAACTCGACGGTGCCTTCGTTGTGCAGCAGGCCCCCACCGGTGCGGCCGAGGATCTCCAGCCGCGTCCACTCCTGCCCGGGCTCGAGCCGCAGCCGCCGCGGCCGGGTGCCGGGGTGCCAGGTGCGCAGGAGATAGGCGGTGTCGCCCACGGCGAAGGCGCTGAACCGCGACCGCATGAGCAGTTCGGCGGTGGGAGCGGCGAGCCCCCCGTCGTGGAACCGGCCGCAACAGGCGGCGTAGGACTCGGCGAGACCACACGGGCAGACGGCGGGAGGCATCGGGAAATTGTGCCACGGGCGAGCCACCGCCGCCCGGGCGCCGCGGCGGTCGGCGGGTGCTTCCCGCGACCGTCCACTCCGGACTAGCCCGCGTTGACCGGCTTCCCGCTCTCCCTGGCCTCCTCCGTCCCGCGCACCGCGAGCCGGTCGGCCCGCTCGTTCTCCGGGTGCCCCGCGTGGCCCTTCACCCACAGCCATTCGACGCGGTGATCGCCGATCGCCGCGTCGAGGCGCTGCCAGAGGTCCGCGTTCTTCACCGGTTCGCGGGCCGCCGTCTGCCAGCCGTTGTTCTTCCAGCGGGGGAGCCACTGCGTGATGCCGTTGCGCACGTACGTGCTGTCCGTGTACACGCGGACCTGCGACGGGCGGGTCAGGCTCTCCAGGGCGCGGATCGGCGCCGTCAGCTCCATGCGGTTGTTCGTCGTCGGCGTGGCTTCGCCGCCGTACAGCTCACGTTCGTGCTTGCCGTAGCGCAGCACCGCGCCCCAGCCGCCCGGTCCGGGGTTCCCGCTGCACGCGCCGTCGGTGTAGATCTCCACGTCCACGCGGGGACCCTACCGGTCGCCAGGCTCGCCGAAGGCCGCCACGCCGGGTTACGGTGAACCTCCGGAGGGGAACCATGGACGACAGTGCGGACGGGGCGCTCCTGGCCTACCTCGCCGATGCCGATCGCGACTACCTGCTCGGCCGCGGCACCCGCCGCCGGTTCCGGGCGAACTCGCTCGTGCTCATGGAGGGCGATCCCTCCGACCACGTCCACGTGCTCGTCGCCGGCTGGGTGCGGGTTTCCACCGTCGTCGACGACGGCCGCGAGGTGCTCTTCGGGCTCCGCGGCCCCGGCGAAGTGCTGGGCGACCTCGCCGCGGTCACCGGGCGGCCGCGGTCGGCGTCGGTGCGCGCGATCGAGCCCTGCACCGTCTTCCAGCTCACCGGCGCCGACTTCGTCGACGTCCTGCACACCCGGCCCGCGATCGCCGTCGCGACGATCAAGACGGTCGCGGCCCGCCTCCGCAACGCCGAGTCCGCCCGGGTCGACGTCGCCGCCTTCGACGTCAGCCGCCGCGTCGCCGTGGTGCTGGTCCGGCTGGCCGAAGAGCGCGGCCGGGTGGAGCCCGACGGCGTGGTCATCGACGCGCTGTCGCAGGAGGACATCGCCGCGCAGATCGGCGCGGCCCGCCGTACCGTCGCCCGGGCGCTGCGCGTGCTGCGCGAGCGCGGAATCGTCGAGACCGGCCGTCGCCGGTTCCTCGTCCGGGAGCTCCGCGTCCTGCGCGCCTTCGCGCGTTCTGAGCCAAACGGCACACAAGGCGCGTGACACAGGACCTCTGACCGCCAGCGCCACCCCGCGATGCTGGGGACGGCCGGGGAAGAAGCGATGCCTTCCGGCCGGCTTTTCCTTTTTCGAGCGAGGCGCCGAACGGCTTCCCGCCGCCGCCCGGGACCGCGATGAGGAGGTGTGTCTGATGGAGAGCCACTCGATCTGGGCCCTGATCTCCGGGGCCTGCTGACCTGCGGAGGAGCCCGGCCGGCCGGCTCGTGGGGGGCCGGCCGGCCGGGCGGTCCGCGAACTCGCGGGATGCCTTCCGCCGGAAACGAAGGGGTGGGAACGACGGACGACCACAACCTGCCGTTCGTGCGCGAGCTGAACGAACTGCGCCGCGGCCGCGGGCTCGACGCGGCCGACCTGCACCAGCGCATCGGCCCGTGCCTGCGGGCGGCGTGCGCGATCACCGAAACCGACCAGCCCGCCGCCGCGCGCCGGAAGCTCGTGCTGCGGCTGACCGAGCTGTGCGGGCGGCTGCCGGCGGACCTGAAGCTGGCCGCGCTGACGGCGCTCGGCCTGCACGAGGAGGCCGCGGGGGAGTTCCTCGACCGGCGGATCTCGTGGCTGGCCAGCGTTCTCGACCGCGACCCGCGCACCGCCCGCCGCCGGATCGACCTGGCGTTCCGCCGGCTCGACGAGCTCCTCGGCGCGCCCGCACGCCGCGGCGAGGAGCACCCGCTGGCCGGCTGGTACGTCGAGTCGATGAAGGCGATGCTCCACCTCGACCACGACCCGCCGGAACTGCGGGAGGAACGCCGGATCGTCGCCGAAGCCGACGAGCTCGACGAGCTGGTCCTGCCGTTCAGCGTGCCGGCAGCGCCGGGCACCGACCCGCTGCCGGGTATCACCGCCGACGCGCTGTTCGGCGGCGAAATCGTCGAAGTGCGCCCGGTTTCGGTGAGCCACGCGCAGTTCGTCCTGCGGCTGCCGAGCCCGCTGCGGCTCGGCCAGCGCCACGAGTACGGCATCCGGTTCACGCCCCGGCGCGCGGAACTGCGGCCGTACTACGTGATGACGCCGTTGCGCCGCTGCGAGGCGTTCTCGGTGCGGGTCCGGTTCGACCGGGCGGCACCGCCGGCGCGGGTGTGGCGCCTCAACGGCGTTCCCAGCCGGGTGATCGACGACGGCGCCGATTCGGGCGAGGCGCTGACCGTCGACCGGGTCGGCGAAGTCGGGCTGGAGTTCCACGACCTGCACCAGGGGCTGAGCTACGGGCTGCAGTGGTCCTTCGGGGACTGAGCCGTCCGGATGCTGGGACGCGGAATAGCGGCGCGGACGCCGGGTTGGCATCGTCGTAGCCGACGGAAAGGGGCCCGCGATGAGCACGTTCACGCAGGAGTGGCAGGACTGGAAGGCCCGGCGCGAGACCGACCTGGCCGAGCCGCACGGCTGGCTCGCCCTGGTTTCCCTGGACTGGCTGACGGACTCGCCGCGGGAATACCCCGGCATCCCGGGCCGCTGGTGGCAGGACGCCGAAGCGGCGTACGTCGACCCGGCCGGCGCCTCGCTGGTGCACGACGGGGAACCGATCACCGGTGTCCGGCGGTTCGAGCTGGTCAACAGCGGCGCCGGCACGCGGGTGCTGTCCGGTGACGTCGAGATCGAGGTGGCCCGCCGGTCGGGGTACCTGATCCGCGTCCACGACCCGAAGGCCGAGGTGCTGCGCGAGTTCCGCGGGGTGCCGGCGTACGAACCGTCGCCGTCCTGGGTGCTGTCCGGGCGGTTCGAACCCTTCGCCGAGCCCAAGCCGACCACGGTGGGCGCGGTCGTGGAAGGGCTGAGCCACGTCTACACGGCACCGGGCCTGGTCCACTTCGCCCACGAGGGAGCGACGCACACGCTGACGGCGTTCAACGGCAAGGACGGCGGGCTCAGCATCCTCTTCACCGACGAGACCAGCGGCGTGACGACCTACGCGGCCAACCGGTCGCTGCCGGTCGGCGCCCCGGCCGCGGACGGCTCGGTGACGCTGGACTTCAACCGCGCGGTGAACCTGCCGTGCGCGTTCACCGACTTCGCGACGTGCCCGCTGCCGCCGGCGGGCAACCACCTGCCGTTCGCGGTCGAGGCGGGGGAGAAGATCCCGTACGAGCGCGGGTGACTCCCCCGCCCGCCGCTCAGCGGCGACGTCCCAGCGGGCGGTGTCTCAGCCGGCGGTGTCTCAGTGGGCGGTGTCCCAGCGGGCGACGTCTCAGTGGGCGGTGTCTCAGTGGGCGATGTCGATGACGACGCGGGTGGGCGCGGTGAGCGTGAAGACGTTCACCGTGGTCCGCGACCGCACGCCGAGCCCGACCGACAGCTGCCCCTCCCAGTCCCCGGTGAGGGCGACGGCCATGACGTTGGTCAGGTTCCGCGTCCGGAACTTCTGCGGACCGGGATAGGTCGGATTCCCGCTTTCGTCGTGCGCGGTCGCGGGCGTGACGGCGACGTTGATGAAGAATTCCCCGGTGAGCCAGACGATTTCCCCGCTGGCGTCGGCGGTCAGCTCGTCGACGAGCTGGTAGGAGACGGCGGGCGCGGCCCCGCTGCCGAGATCGAGCACGACCCGGTCGAACCCGGCGTTGTTCCCGGTCCGGATGGCGGTCAAGGTGGGCATCGTGGGATCGGCCTGGGCGGGCCCCGCGGCGGCGAGGATCCCGCTCCCGGCGATCAGCAGGGTGACGGCGGCGAGCGCGCGCCACTTCGTTCTGGACATGGTGGCCTCCTGGTGGAGCGAACCGGTGGGCGTTCCAGCGCTGGGTGCGCGGGGGACACGCCCGGTTCGTCCGGGAAGTTGCCGTGGTGTCCCTTATCGTTACCCGGCTGGTCCGAACGTGTCCGCGGCCGCCTCGACGACACCCCACCAGAGGAAGTCACGGGCTCGCGTCGCCGCGACCAGGCGCTGCCGGTCGCGGAGTTCCGCGGCCTCGTCGGCCGCCGCGCCGCTTTCCTCCGGCCGGGCGGGGAATTCGACGACCAGGACGGCCTGGAAGTCGAGGCCCTTCGCCCGGTGCACGGTGCCGACCTTGAGGTGGTCGTCGGGCGCACCGGAATAGTCGTCCAGTGACAGGACGGGGATGCCGGCCTCCCGCAGGATCCGGCGGCACCGCACGAGGTCCTGGCGCTGGAAGAGGATCAGCGCGGTCTGGCCGAGCGGGGCCGTCAGCCCGGCGATCCGCCGGAGCAGTTCGGCCGCGAGCTCCGCTTCGGTGCCGCGCCAGGACACCGCCGTCCCGCCCGTGTTGCCCGCTTCCGCGTTCTTCAGCGCGACCGCGGGCGCGCCGTCGAGGTCGTCGACTTCGTTGCGCGCGTCGAACCGCTGGGCGAAGGCCAGGACCTCCGTGCGGTTGCGGTAGTTGACCCGCAGCACCTCGCCCCGGCCGAGGACCGGGATGCCCGCGTCGGAGAGCCGCCAGCCGCCCGGGTAGACCTGCTGCTGGCCGTCGCCGACCAGGAGGAGCTGGTTCGGGCCGGTGCCGGCCAGTTCCTTGATCAGCCGGAGGCCGTTGAGGGTGATGTCCTGGACCTCGTCCACGACCACCGCGGCGTAGCGGGTTTCGAGGGGCTGACGGCGAAGCTCGGCCAGTGCCAGGTCGATTACGTCGTTGTAGTCGTGCAGGCCGCGCTCGGCGAGCATGTCCTGGTACGTCTCGTAGAACTGCCACACCGCGGCCTTCTGGTCGTGGCCCAGCCGCAGTTCGCGCCCCCGCCGCACCGCGGGACGGCGGTACTCCTCGAGCGTGGTGAAACCGCGTCCCTTGATGACGCGGTCGAGCTCGGTGCGCCAGTACTCGTCGTGCCGCTCGATCGGCTCCAGCACGGCGCGGTGGCGCGACCAGGCGCGGCCGAACGCGGTCCGCACCCCGCGCGGGTCGACCTCGACGGGCCGTCCCCGCGCGGTCAGGAACCGGCGCACCCAGGCGTGGAGGTGGACGAACTCGGCCCGGTCGCCGAATTCCGGGGCCAGGCGGCGGAAAGCGGCCTCGTGGACGGGCGGGAGGGTGCGCACGAAGGTGGTGAACAGCAGGGGACCGGCGGTCCGCCGGCCGACGTGCCGCAGCCGGTGCAGCGCGACGACGGTCTTCCCGGTCCCGGCCGGCCCGCTGATCCGCGCCGGCCCCCGGTAGTCGCGCGTGACGATCGCCCGCTGGTGCGGGTGCAGGAAGGTCAGCCACGAGTCGAAGGGCCGCGACTGCGCGGCGGCGACCTCGGCCGAGACGAGGTCGCCGGCGTCCAGGAACCCCTCGGCCGTCTCGTCGCGCCCGGCCGCTTCGACGCGCAACGGGACGTAGCCGTCGACGATCTTCCCGGCCTGCCCGCCGATGGCGTCGATCTGACGGCGGTCGAGGTGCGGTGCGGTGCGCTTGAACAGTTTCGGCAGTTCGGGTTCCGCGAGGACCCGGAACGGCCCGGCGTCCCGGATCGTGCTCCCGAGGCCGGGGGTGAGGAGCACGAAGTGGACGGCACTGCCGGTGAGTTCGCGCCCCCGGCCGTCCCTTACGCCGGCCCAGCTTTCTTCGGCGTGCCGCACGAGCGCGTGGAGCGCGGGCGGTTCCGGCGGGCCGGCGGCGATGGTGACGGCGAAGAGGCCTTCGGGGCCGAGGAGGAAGGCGTCCGCCCGCGCGTCCGGGGCCCCGGCCCGCACGAACAGGCGCCAGTTCCCGGCGGTCTCGACGAGCAGGGCGGTGAGGATCCGGCGCCGGTCGGCGGCCGGCGCCGGGACGTGCTCCGCCAGCAGTGCCGAAGCCTGCTGCTGGAGCACCCGCCTGGCGTGCCTGCCGAGCCCCACCGGCCCTCCCCGTCGTGACTTCGGCTCACCAGCCGCGTTCGCGCCACTCCGTCAGCTTCGGGCGCTCCGCACCCAGCGTCGAATCGTCCCCGTGCCCCGGGTAGAACCACGTCTCGTCCGGCAGTTCCCCGAAGATCCGCGTCTCGACGTCGTCCAGCAGCGACGCGAAGTTCTCCGGTGACGAGGTCTTCCCGATCCCGCCCGGGAACAGCGAATCCCCGGTGAACAGGTGTGGGTGCCCCGCCGGGTCCCGGTACAGCAGCGCGATCGACCCCGGGGTGTGCCCGCGCAGGTGGATCACCGACAACGTGACCTCGCCCACCGTCACCGTGTCGCCGTGCTCGAGCAGGAAGTCCGGTGGCACCGGCAACGGCTCCGCGTCCAGCGGGTGGGCCGCCGTGTTCGCGCCGTTCGCGCCCGCCACCGCGCCCAGGGCCTGCCAGTGGTCCTGGTGCTGGTGGGTCGTCACGACCGTCTTCAACGACGGCCGGTCCGGGCCGTGGCCGATCAGGTCCGAGATGCGGTCGGGGTCGTTGGCCGCGTCGATCAGCAGCGCCTCGTTCGACGCCCGGCACACCAGGAGGTACGCGTTGTTGTCCATCGGGCCGACGGACAGCTTGGTGATGGTGAGCGCGTCCAGGGTGCGCCGGGTGGCGTCGCCGCCCGGGTCGACGTGCCCCGTGTAGGTGTCCACGATGTTCACCCTGCACACGGTAGTCGTTTCGCTCCAAGCGGTTCCACCCGCACAAGCGCGCGGCCGCTGCGCCACGTAGGCTCGGCGAGAACCCCCGCCAGCCCCGACCTCAGGACGACCGTGCCCACCTCCCCGACGCCGCGCCGGATCAGCTGGGACCTCCTCCGGGTCGTCGCCGTACTGGCGGTCGTCCTCGGGCACGTCACCCACCAGGGTGCGCTGCTGCACCCCGAGCTCACGGGGTACCCCATCCGGGTGACCGCGCAGTTCGGGGCCGCGATCCTGCTGGTGATCTCCGCCTTCTTCGTGTGCGCCAGCCTCCGGAAGGGCGATCCCGGCCGGTGGCTGTGGAACCGCGTGGCGAGGCTGGTGCCCGCCTACCTGGTCGCCGTCCTGGTGACCTACGTCGTGACGCGGTGGGCCGCCATCTCCTTCAGCGGCCTGCCCTACCCGCCCGGTGTCACCGGCTTCCTCTTCGGCGTGCCGCAGGGCCCGCCGACGAACCCGGCGCCGTGGTACATCCCGACCTGGCTGGACCTGGTCACCAACCTCGGCATGGTCCAGGAGTGGGGCATCCGCTGGGACGCGTTCTACTACCTCGACGGCTCCTACTGGACGCTGCCGGTGCAGCTGATGGCCTTCACCGGCGCCGCCCTGCTGTGGCCGCGGTCGTGGCGCACCCACCGGCTGACCGTCGGCCTGCTCTGGGCGCTGATCCTCGTGCCGCTCGCGCTGCGCTTCGTCGTCTTCCCGCCGGGAACGACCGGTCCGGTCGTCGAGACCTTCTACTACGGCCTGGGGCTGCACCGGCTGCACGTCTTCGCCATCGGCGTCGCGATCTGGCTGTGGGCGCAGCGCCGGCTCGCGACCTGGCACGCCGCGCTCTTCGTGGCCGCCGCGGTCGCCGCGCAGGACCTGCAGGTCTTCCCGTTCCACGTCGCCCTGCCGCAGGACGCGCTGCGCTGGCCGTCCACGATCGGCTTCGCCGTGCTGCTCCTGCTGGTCTGCGTGGCCGCCCGCGGCCCGGACTGGCGGTTCCCGGGACTGGCGCGGATCGCCCCGGCCGTCACCTGGCTCGCGGGCATCTCGTATGGTCTTTATCTGGTGCACCAGGAACTGGGTTACATCCTGGCCCGTGCCCTGCTCGACCTCGGCCTCCCCGGCTGGCTGCGGCTCCTCGCAGTCATCGGCGCCGCCGTGCTGGCCGGCTGGGCGGTCACCGCGGGGGTCGAACGCCCGGCCCACCGGTGGCTCACCAACCGCCGGAAGCCCGAAGAACCGCAGGTCAAGGACGCGGAACCCGTTTTTGTCGGTGGTGGCTCGTAGCATGGTTCGAGGCCACCCGTGCAGCTTGACCGAAGCACCGAGACCGGGTCGGCGACCGCAGCTGAAGAAGATATTGAGAGGACCCTGGCGTGGCTGATCGCCTCGTTGTTCGCGGTGCCCGCGAGCACAACCTTCGCGGTGTGGATCTCGACCTGCCCCGCGACAGCCTGATCGTGTTCACCGGTCTGTCCGGGTCCGGGAAGTCGAGCCTCGCCTTCGACACCATCTTCGCCGAAGGGCAGCGCCGCTACGTCGAGTCGCTCTCGGCGTACGCCCGCCAGTTCCTGGGGCAGATGGACAAGCCGGACGTCGACTTCATCGAGGGCCTCTCGCCCGCGGTGTCGATCGACCAGAAGTCCACCTCGCGCAACCCGCGCTCGACCGTGGGCACGATCACCGAGGTCTACGACTACCTGCGCCTGCTCTACGCCCGCGCCGGCAAGGCGCACTGCCCCAAGTGCGGCGAGGCCATCAGCAAGCAGACCCCGCAGCAGATCGTCGACCAGGTGCTCGCCATGGCGGAGGGCACCCGGTTCCAGGTGCTCGCCCCGGTGGTGCGCGGGCGCAAGGGCGAGTACGTCGACCTGTTCGAGAACCTGCAGCAGCAGGGCTACGCGCGCGTGGTCGTCGACGGCACCATGCACGCGCTCACCGACCCGCCGAAGCTGAAGAAGCAGGAAAAGCACGCGATCGGCGTGGTCATCGACCGGCTGACCGTGAAGGCGGCGTCGCGGCAGCGGCTCACCGACTCGGTCGAGACGGCGCTGCGCCTGGCCGACGGGCTGATCGAGCTCGAGTTCGTCGACCTGCCCGAAGGCGACCCGCACCGCATCCGCGGCTTCTCCGAGAACCTGGCCTGCCCCAACGGCCACCCGCTGGCCATCGAGGACCTCGAGCCGCGCTCGTTCTCCTTCAACTCGCCGTACGGCGCCTGCCCCGAGTGCACCGGCATCGGCATCCGCAAGGAGGTCGACCCGGAGCTGGTGGTCCCGGACGACGAGCTGTCGCTGGCCGAAGGCGCGATCGCGCCGTGGTCGGGCGGGCAGAGCGCGGACTACTTCATCCGGCTGCTGGAGTCGCTGTCGGAGACCATCGGCTTCCGGATGGACACGCCGTGGCGGCGGCTGCCCGCGCGGGCCCAGAAGGCGGTGCTGCACGGCGTCGACGAGCAGGTCCACGTCCGCTACAAGAACCGCTACGGCCGCCAGCGCTCGTACTACGCGAACTTCGAGGGCGTCATCCCGTTCCTCGAGCGCCGCCAGGAGCAGACCGAGTCCGAGTACATGCGCGAGCGGTACGAGGGCTACATGCGCGAGGTGCCGTGCCCGGCCTGCCAGGGCACCCGGCTCAAGCCCGAGATCCTCGCCGTCACGCTGCAGCACCGGACCCGCGGCGACATGTCCATCGCCGAGGTCTGCGCGCTCTCCATCGCGGAGGCTTCGCAGTTCCTCGACGAGCTGGAGCTGGGCCAGCGCGAGGCGATGATCGCCGGCGCGGTGCTCAAGGAGATCCAGGCCCGCCTGCGCTTCCTGCTCGACGTCGGCCTGACGTACCTGTCGCTCGACCGCGCGTCCGCCACTCTTTCGGGTGGTGAAGCGCAGCGCATCCGGCTGGCCACGCAGATCGGTTCCGGTCTGGTGGGCGTGCTGTACGTGCTGGACGAGCCGTCGATCGGCCTGCACCAGCGCGACAACCACCGGCTGATCGAAACGCTGACCCGGCTGCGGAACCTCGGCAACACGCTGATCGTCGTCGAGCACGACGAGGACACGATCCGCTCCAGCGACTGGGTGGTCGACATCGGCCCGGGCGCGGGCGAGCACGGCGGCCACATCGTCCACAGCGGACCGTACAAGAAGCTGCTGAAGAGCAAGGAGTCGCTGACCGGGCAGTACCTGTCCGGGCGGCGGAAGATCGAGGTCCCGGCGATCCGGCGGCCGATCGACAAGAAGCGGCAGCTGACCGTCGTCGGCGCGCGCGAGCACAACCTGCGCGGGCTGGACGTGTCGTTCCCGCTCGGCTGCCTCGTGTCGGTCACCGGCGTCTCCGGCTCGGGCAAGTCGACGCTGGTCAACGACATCCTCGCGACCGTGCTGGCGAACAAGCTCAACGGCGCCCGCCAGGTGCCGGGCCGCCACACCCGCGTGAACGGCCTGAACAACGTCGACAAGCTCGTGCGCGTGGACCAGTCGCCGATCGGGCGGACCCCGCGGTCCAACCCGGCCACCTACACCGGTGTCTGGGACCACGTCCGCAAGCTGTTCGCCGCGACCACCGAAGCGAAGGTGCGCGGCTACCAGCAGGGCCGGTTCTCGTTCAACGTCAAGGGCGGCCGCTGCGAGGCGTGCGCCGGCGACGGCACGATCAAGATCGAGATGAACTTCCTGCCGGACGTCTACGTCCCGTGCGAGGTCTGCAAGGGCGCCCGGTACAACCGGGAGACCCTCGAGGTGCACTACAAGGGCAAGACCGTCTCGGACGTGCTCGACATGCCGATTGAAGAAGCGGCCGAGTTCTTCGAGCCGATCAAGGCCATCCATCGCCACCTGCAGACGCTGGTGGACGTCGGCCTCGGCTACGTCCGGCTCGGCCAGCCCGCGCCGACGCTGTCCGGCGGTGAGGCGCAGCGCGTCAAGCTGGCCAGCGAGCTGCAGAAGCGCTCGACCGGCAAGACGGTGTACATCCTGGACGAGCCGACGACCGGCCTGCACTTCGAGGACATCAACAAGCTGATCGGCGTGATCAACGGGCTGGTCGACAAGGGCAACTCGGTGATCGTGATCGAGCACAACCTCGACGTGATCAAGACCTCCGACTGGATCATCGACATGGGCCCCGAGGGCGGCTCGGGCGGTGGCATGGTGGTCGCCGAGGGCACGCCGGAGTACCTCGCCGAGGTCGAGGAGAGCTACACGGGCCAGTTCCTGCGGACGGTGCTCGCGGGCGAGTGACGGCTACCGCTCCTTCCCGGTGGTCCGGTGGACCACCGGGGAGAGCGGGCCGTAGTACAGCGTCCGGATCCGGAAGGCCGACCGCTCCTCCCCGGGCAGCAGCGAGAGCGCGCAGGTCGTCACATCCGGATCGGTCACCTCGACCGGGTCGAAGTCCGGCGCGCCCGGACGGCGGACCTCCAGCAGGAACCCGGCTTCGTCCGGCGTGCGGTCGGTCCAGGTGACCGTCACCGTGTCGCCGGACGTCACCGCGGGCGGGTCCGCCGACACCGGGCCGGTGAACGGCTGCTCGCGGTAGTGGAACGGCGTCTCCGGGATCAGGTCCGGGTGGCGGTAGGTCGTCGTGTGGGCGGGCAGGAACCGCAGCGTCGTCCACGGCTCGGCCGGGTCGTTCGCGTACTCGAGCCGGTGGCCGGCGCCGTCGTCCGGCCAGCTGAGCACCACGTCCGTCGGCGAGGTCAGCACCGCGGCGAAGGACGGCGGCGGCGCGGCGGCACAGCCGGCGGCCAGCAGCACCGCCACGGCGAGGGGTTTCCCGGGCACGGCGGCCTCCCGGAGGAGCGGGGGCGGCGGTGCGGACGGTCCGAGCTTGGGAACGCCGCCCGCACGGCGACAAGATCGTGCCGATCACCGGGACACACCAATCCGCTCGCGCACCGGCGTCGAATCGCGCGAAACCGGCTGAACCGTTTCCCGCGACCGTCCGTGTTCCCAGGTGTCGAGGTCCGCCGGACGGCGGTGCCGCCCTCACCGAGGAGAGAACGTCATGAACCGTATCCGGCCGGTCGTCGCCAGTGCCGTGGCGCTCGCCGCCGTCGCTGCCCTGTCCGCCTGCGGTGACATGGCCGGCGGCGCCCAGGGACCGGCCCACGGCGAGCCGGGGCACAAGATGCTCCAGGTTGCCACGGTCAACGGGGTCGGCGCGGTGGTCACCGACGCCGACGGCAAGACGCTCTACCGGTTCGACAAGGACCTCTCCCAGCCGCCGACGTCCAATTGCGACGGCGAGTGCGCGACGTCGTGGCCGCCGATGCTGGCCGGGGTGGCCACGCCGATGCTCAAGGGCGTCCAGGACACCCAGGTCGGCACGGCGACCCGCAAGGACGGCAGCAAGCAGATCACGCTCAACGGCTGGCCGCTGTACGAGTACGCGGGCGACAAGGCCGCGGGCGACATGAACGGCCAGGGCGCCAACGGCACGTGGTTCGCCGTCGCCCCCGACGGCAGCAAGATCACCGCGAAGGGCAACGCCGGCGGCGCCGGATCCTGACGGACGACGGTTTTCCGGGCAAACGAGGAAGGACGGGCAGCCGATGAACACCATGGTCGCGCTGCGCTCGGCGCACGCACCGCCGGTGGAGCTGAGGGTTGCACTACTGTCCTCGACGACTCAGAACACCGTCGGGAGGACGAGGGTGGCCATAGGAGGCAGGCGGCCTAAGAAGGCCAAAGGCGAAGACCTGATTCGGCAGCTGTACGCCGAACACGGGCGAAGCCTGCTGGCCTACGCGACGAGGCTGACCGGGGATCGGGCGGCAGCCGAGGACGTGGTCCAGGAGACGCTCGTCCGGGCGTGGAAACACGCGGACGACTTGCAGAACGACGGGAAAGGCTCGGTGCGCGGCTGGTTGCTGACCGTCGCGCGCAACCTGGTCACCGACCGGGCCCGGGCCCGGGCGGCCCGGCCGCAAGAGGTGGCCGAACCGGCCGAAGGCGTGCCGACCCCGGCCGTCGAGCGGGACCACGCCCAGGGCGTGGTGGACTCGATGACCGTGCTCGGGGCGATGGACGGACTGTCCAACGAGCATCGAGAGGTCCTGGTGGAGATCTACTACCGGGGACGGACGGTGGCCGAAGCGGCGAGAACACTGGGCGTCGCACCGGGTACCGTGAAATCAAGGTCTTACTACGCACTGAGAGCCCTCAGAGCAGCGATGATTTCGAGCGGAACGGAGGTGGCGCGATGAACTCGGTGGACGAGAGTCACACGCAGCTCGGCGCGTACGCCCTCGGCGCGCTCGATGCGGGCGAGGCGGCCGACTTCGAACGGCGGCACCTGCAGGGCTGCGCCCAGTGCCGGTTCGACCTCAACGAGCTCGTGGCCCTGCGCGACTCGCTCGACGAGGTACCGCCCGAAGCGTTCCTCGACGGGCCGCCCGAGGGCGGGGATCTGCTGCTGCAGAAGACCCTGCGCCGGGTGCGCGAGGAAGAAGAGCGCGTGGCGCCGGCCCGCTCGGCTGGCCGCCGGGGCCTGGCCCTGGTCGCGGCCGCGGTGCTCGTGGTGGCCGCGCTCGGCGGCGGCATCCTCGTCGGACGCCAGACCGGCGGGGGCAGCGAGCCCCTCGCGATCCCCGCGCCGCCGACCGACGTTCCGGGTACGAAGAGCGTCGAAGGGCGCGATCCCACCACCGGCGTGCAGCTGGCCGCGTCGGTGAGCCCGTTCCAGGGCTGGGTCCGGGTCAACGTCGCCGTGAAGGGCGTCCGGGCCGGGGAACAGTGCCTGCTGCAGGTCGTCACGAAGGAAGGCCAGGCGGTCACCGCGGGCAGCTGGAAGGTGTCCGAGAAGTGGGAGAGTTCGGGCTTCTCGCTCGACGGGTCCGCTTTGGTGGCGCCGGACGACGTGAAGTCGGTCGACATCGTCACGGTGGACGGCCGGAAGCTGGTCTCGGCCCCGGTGTGACGTGACGGGCGCGCACTACCGGTTCCGCAGCACGTGGCTGCTGCCCGCCAGCGCGCCCGAGCGGGTGTTCGACGTGGTCACCGACCTCGCCGGCTACCCGCGGTGGTGGTCGGACGTCCGGGCGGTGCGCCGCGTGGACGACGACACCGCCGAGCTGGTTTGCCGGTCCCGGCTGCCGTTCCGGATCGTCGTCCGGATGCACCGGGACCACCAGGACGAGCGCACGGGCCTGATGCGGGTCAGGCTTAGCGGCGACCTCGACGGGACCCTGACGGGAGCGGTCCGCGCGGCGGGCGCGGGCACGCTGCTGGAAATCACCCAGGACGTCCAGGCCCGGAAGGAGTTGCTGCGGCGCTTCGACACGGTGGCCCGGCCGCTCTTCCGCGCGAACCACGCGCTGATGATGCGGCGGGGCCACCGTGGGCTTTTGGCCTACCTCTCCTGACCGCCCCGAGCGCCCCAATGTGGCCTTCGGTGCGTGAGACGCACCGAAGGCGGCCTTCGGTGCGTCAGACGCAACCAAGGCCACATTGGGGCGCTTGGGGTCAGGCCTGACCGGCCGCGCAGACCACCGGTTCGGGTGCGGCGGGGGCGGGGCGGGTGCGGCCCAGAACCCAGCCGCCCAGTGCGACCGCCGCGATCAGGAAGCCCGCGCTCACGCCGTAGGCCAGCCGGTACCCGGACGCGAGGGCTTCGCGGTGGTCCAGCGTGCCCAGGCTCGCCGTCCGGGAGGCGGCCACCGCGGCCAGCACCGCCGTGCCGATCGCCGCGCCGACCTGCTGGGTCGTGTTGATCAGGCCGGACGCCACCCCGGCGTCGGCGGCCGGGACGTCCGCCATCGCCAGGCCCATCAGCGCCGGGATGGCCGCGCCGGCCCCGAGGCCCATCAGCAGCAGCGGCGGCAGGACGCCGGTGAAGTAGGCGTCCGAGACCCGGGTGAGCAACAGCAGTCCGGCGATCACCAGGCCGAGCCCCGACAGCAGCACCGCGCGCGGGCCGAACCGGGCCGCGAGCTTGTCCGCGAAGCCGAGGGACGCCACCGCGATCACCAGCGGCACCGGCAGGAACGCGACACCGGTGCGCAGCGCGTCCAATCCCAGCACCTGCTGCAGGTACAACGCCGTGACGAACTGGAACCCGAGCATCCCGGCGACCATCAGCACCATGACCACGTTCGCGCCGGCCACCGCGCGGGTGCGGAACAGCCGCAGCGGCAGCAACGGCGTGCGCGCCTTCGCCTGCCGCACCGCGAACGCCGCGAGCAGGACGCCGGCCGCGGCCGGCGCGCTCCACGACGACGCCGAAATGCCGTACACGCCGAGCATCACCGCGGCGGTGACGAGGACCGCGCCGAACACGTCCAAGCCCGCCCGCAGCCCCGTCCCGCGGTCCGGCGCGACCACCCGGACGGCCAGCAGCAGCGCGGCCACGCCGATCGGCAGGTTGACGTAGAACGTCCAGTGCCAGTTCAGCGCCTGCGTCAGCGCGCCGCCCGCGATGAGGCCGATCGACGCGCCCGCCGCTTGCGTGAAGCTGTAGACGCCGATGGCCTTCGCCCGGGCCCGCGGCTCCGGGTACATCGTGACGATCATGCCCAGCACCACCGCCGACGCCAGCGCGCCGCCGACGCCCTGGGCGAACCGCGCCACGACGAGCACGCCCGCGGTTTCCGACAGCCCGGCCACCAGGGACGCGAAGGTGAACAGGCCCAGGCCGCTGAGGAAGACGCGGCGGCGGCCGAGCAGGTCGCCGAGCCGTCCGGAGAGCAGCAGCAGCCCACCGAACGCGACCAGGTAGGCGGTGAAGACCCAGGAGAGCCCGGCGGGCGTGAAGCCGAGGTCGCCCTGGATCGCGGGCAGCGCCACCGCGACGATGCTGCTGTCGAGCACGACCATCAGCGACGCGGCGCACAGCACCGCCAACGCGAGGCCGCGCGAGCGGGTGGGGTGGTTCTCGGCCATGGCAGGCCCCTCCAGTCGAGATTCCCCTGGTCGTTGCCAGGGCACTTCTTGTAACAGTGCCCATCATGTGTGACCATGGGTGCGCCGGGAAGGAGGCACTTCCATGTCCCAGGGGAACATCGGTGTACCTGTCCAGGTCACCGAGATCGACCCGGAGAAACTCGACGTCTGCACCGTGCTGGAGGTCATCAACCGGATCAGCGGCAAGTGGGCGATCGGCATCCTCCTGGAGGCCATCCGCAGCCCGGTGCGGTTCACCGAGCTGGAGCGCTCGGTCGAGGGGATCAGCCGCCGGATGCTGACGCTGACCCTGCGCAACCTGGAGCGGGACGGCCTGCTGGTCCGCACGATCTACCCGACCGTCCCGCCGCGCGTGGAGTACGAGGCCACGTCGATGGCGAAGGAGCTGTACCAGTCGTTGAACGGTCTGCTCGGCTGGGCGGAGCAGCACCGCGACGAGATCGCCGCCGCGCGCGTCGCCTACGACAGCCGGGCCGCCGGCTGACGGACGTGGAACGGGCCGCGGTGCGAGGTCGGGAGACCTCGCACCGCGGCCCGCGGTGGTTCGTGCTCAGCGGGGGCAGTGAGCACGAACGTCCTGTGTGGTCAGGGTTTGGCCGGACCGTCTTCGTCCGGCGCCGACCGTTCTTCGTCGAGCAGGGTGGCCTCGTCGAACGGGGCGTGCCCGGCGAACACGCGGTCCGCCTGTTCGCGGTCGAACTCCTTCGTCCAGTTTCCGATGAGGACGGTCGCGACGGCGTTGCCGGCGAAGTTCGTCAGCGCGCGGGCCTCCGACATGAACCGGTCGATGCCGAGGATGAACCCGACGCCGTTGACCAGTTCCGGCCGGTGCGACTGCAGGCCGCTGGCCAAGGTGGCGATGCCGGAACCGCTGACCCCGGCCGCACCCTTCGACGCGATGATCATGAACACCAGCAGGCCGATCTGCGCGCCGATCGACAGCGGCTCGTCCTGCGCGGCGGCGATGAACAGCGTGGCCATGGTCAGGTAGATCGCGGTGCCGTCCAGGTTGAACGAGTACCCGGTGGGCACGGTGATGCCGACGACCGACTTGCCGACGCCGAGGTGCTCCATCTTCGCGATCAGCCGCGGCAGCGCCGACTCCGACGACGACGTCGACAGGATCAGCAGGAACTCGCGGCCGAGGTAGCGCAGCAGGTGCCAGATGTTCACCCGGGCGCCCAGCCACAGCACCAGGCCGAGCACGACGAACACGAACACCAGGCAGGTCACGTAGAAGCCGATCATGATCACCGCGAGGCTCTTCAGCGCCGCCCAGCCGGTCGCGCCGACCACCGCGGCGATCGCGCCGAACGCGCCGATCGGCGCGGCCCACATGATCATCGCCAGGACCCGGAAGACCAGGCGCTGCAGGTGTTCGACGCCGCGCAGGATCGGGGCGCCCTTCGGGCCCAGCTTCTGCAGCGCGAAGCCGACGAGCAGTGCGACGAGCAGCGTCTGCAGGACCTGGCCTTCGGTGAAGGCGGACACGAACGTCTTCGGGATGATGTGGAGCAGGAAGTCGACCGGGCCTTCGGAGCCGGTGGCGGACTTCTGGACGCTCTTCACGTCGGCCGGGTTGAGGTGCAGCCCGGTGCCGGGGTGGAGGATGTTGCCGACGACCAGGCCGATCGCGAGGGCGAAGGTCGACATGACGATGAAGTAGACCAGCGCCATGATGCCGACCTTCGCCGCCTTGGCGACCGAGCCGACGCCGATGACGATGGTGCAGAAGATGATGGGGGAGATCATCATCTTGATCAGGTTGACGAAGCCGTCGCCCAGCGGCTTCAGGCCCTTGGCGAAGCCGGGGAAGAGAAAACCCACCAGGATCCCGAGCAGGACCGCGACGATCACGGCCAGGTACAGGTAGTGGGTCTTGTCGCGGCGGCGCGGCGCCGCGTCGGGGGTCGGTGTCGGCACCGTTGCCTCCAGCTAGGGGTGTTCGGGTTGCGGCACACTGTAGGCCGAGTCCGGTGATCCGCTCACTTGTGTTCATTGAGTTCGTGTGATGATCGACCGTCCCGTTCGGACACCGGCCGGGCGCGTGTGCTGGTATGAGGAGGTGCCCCCGACGTTGCGGTCCCATTGGAGCCTGGCGCGCCAGCTGCTGGTGCTGCAGCTGGTGGTGCTCTGCGTGCTGGCCGGCGTCGGTGTCACGCTCGCCTGGCTCGACGCGCGGCGCGCGGTCGAGCAGAACGCCGAGGACCAGGTCCGCGCGGTCGCCGCGACCGTCGCCGACGCCCCGACCGTGGCCGCCGCGGTGGCCACGCCGGACCCGAGCGGGACGCTGCAGCCGTTCGCCGTGCGCGTGCAGGCCGACACCGGCGTCGACTTCATCACGATCATGAGCCCGGCCGGGATCCGCTACACGCACCCGAACCCGGCCCTGATCGGGCAGCACTACATCGGGACGATCGACCGGGCGCAGCAGGGCCGCGAGCTCACCGAGACCTACACCGGCTCGCTCGGCCCGTCGGTGCGCACGGTCGTCCCGGTGTTCGACGCCGCCCACCGGGTCACCGCGCTGGTCGCGGTCGGGATCACCGTCGCGGCGATCTCGGCCGAGCTGCGCGAACGGCTGTGGCCGCTGCTGGGGGTGGCGGGCGCGGTCCTGCTGGTCGGGGCGCTGGGCGGCTGGCTGATCAGCGCCCGGCTGCGGCGTCAGACCCGGGGGGTCGCGCCGGACGAGCTGAGCAACCTCTTCGAGTACCACGAGGCCGTGCTGCACTCGGTCCGCGAAGGTGTCCTGCTCGTCGGCCGGGACGGACGGATCGGCCTCTGCAACGACGGCGCCCGCGCGCTCCTCGGCCTCGACGACGACCCGGTCGGCCGCGACCTGGCGACGCTGGGGCTGCCGGACGGGCTGGCCGAGGCGTTCACGTCGGCGGAGAACCGGGCGGAGGAACTGCACCTGACGGACTCGCGCGTGTTGCTGGTGAGCACCACCGCCGTCCGCTCGAGCGGACGCGCGCAGGGCACCGTCGTCGTCCTGCGCGACCACACGGAACTGCAGTCGCTGACCGGCGAGCTGACCTCCGCCCGCGGTCTCGCCGAAGCACTGCGGTCGCAGGCGCACGAGGCGGCGAACCGGCTGCACACGGTCGTTTCCCTCGTCGAGATCGGCAAACCCGAGCAGGCCGTCGAGTTCGCCACCGCGGAACTCGCGCTCGCCCAGGAACTGACCGACCGGGTCGTCGGTGCCGTCGCCGAGCCGGTGCTCGCCGCGCTGCTGCTGGGCAAGGCCGCCGAAGCCAGCGAACGCGGAGTCGAGCTGACGGTCACCCCGGACACCGTCATCGACGACGTCTCGCTCGGTATCGAGGCCCGCGACCTGGTGACCATCCTCGGCAATCTCATCGACAACGGCCTCGACGCGGCCGTGCGCGGCACCGGTCACCCGAAGGTGGTCGTCACCGCCCGCTCCGACGACGGCGGGCTGCTGCTGCGCGTCGCCGACACCGGACCGGGCGTGCCCGAAGACGCCGACGTCTTCCGCCGCGGCTGGTCGACGAAGGCCGAGGACGGCCACGGGCTCGGCCTGGCGCTCGTCGGGCAGGCGGTGCGCCGCTACGGCGGCACCGTCGAGATCGGCCGGGACGGCGGTGCGGTGTTCACCGTGCGGCTGCCCCGGCAGGGGGCGGCCCGGTGATCCGGGTGCTGGTGGTCGAGGACGAGCCGGTGGCCGCGGAAGCCCACCGCGTCTACGTCGAGCGGCTCCCCGGCTTCGCGGTGGCCGGCGTGGTCCACTCCGGCGGCGAGGCACTGCGGTTCTGCGAACGCGAGCCGGTCGACCTGGTGCTGCTGGACTTCTACCTGCCGGACACGCACGGGCTGGCGGTGTGCCGCTCGCTGCGCGCGGCCGGGCTGCCGATCGACGTCATCGCCGTGACGTCGGCCCGCGACCTCGGCCTGGTGAAGGCGGCGGTGTCGGTCGGCGTGGTGCAGTACCTGCTCAAGCCGTTCACGTTCGCCACGCTCCGGGAAAAGCTGGAGCGCTACGCGGAATTCCGCGACGCCTCCGGCGAGGTCACCGGCCAGGCGGAGATCGACCGGGCCCTCGGCGCCCTGCGCGCCACCGAGCAGCCCCCGCTGCCGAAGGGCATGAGCGTCCAGACCCTCGAGGCGATCACCGACGCCCTTTCCGGTGCGGTGGAAGGACTTTCGGCGGGCGCGGCGGCGAGTGCGATCGGCGCGTCCCGCGTCACGGCCCGGCGGTACCTGGAGTACCTGGCCGACAACGGCATGGCCCACCGCGAGCCGCGCTACGGCCAGGTCGGCCGGCCCGAGGTCTGGTACCGCCTGACTCGCGTATAACGCCCTATACGGCGGCCCCGACTTCCGGCGGGTTCCGGCGCTCCGGCCGCTGCGGTAGACCGGGAAGAGCACCGACCAGGGGAGGCCGCCATGCGGAAGTGGGCCGGGTTCGTCGCAGCGCTCGTGATCGCTTCGGGGGTCGCCACCCCGGCCGCGGCCGCGGAGCCGGCCGCGAGCGTCACCGAGGTGCAGGTGACCGGGCCGGTCTCGCAACGGTTCAACCTCGTCGTCCTCGGGGACGGCTACACCGCCGCCGAGCAGCCGAAGTTCTTCGCCGACGTCGAGCGGCACGTCAGCACGCTGTGGTCGCTCGAACCGTTCAAGTCCTACCGCAGCTACTTCAACGTCTACGCCGTGTCCATCGCCTCCCCGGAGTCCGGTGTGGACTGTGACCCGGCGCTCGGCTCGCCCCGCCGGGACACTCCGCTGGACATGGGTTTCTGGGGTGGCTGCAACCCGCAGAGCGTGCAGCGGCTGCTGACCGTCGACGACGCGGCCGCGCAGCGGTACGCCGACCTCGTGCCCGGCACGACCCGGGCGAACCGCCAGATCCTCGCGCTCGGCAACAGTTCGACGTACGGCGGCGCGGGCGGCACCTACGCGACGGCGTCCGGCGGCAACGCCCTCTCCGCCCTGATCTCGCCGCACGAACTCGGTCACTCGCTCGGCGGCCTCGACGACGAGTACGACTACTACGCGCGGGGCGTCCCGGGCGGGGCGTACGAAGGCGGCGAACCCGACTCGATCCACCACACCCTGCTGACCGAGCCGCAGCTGCGTGCACAGCACGCCAAATGGTGGCGCTGGCTCGGCGAACCCAGCGAATCCGGTGGCCGGATCGGCCGCTTCGAAGGCGGGCTCTACACGCAGACGGGGGTCTGGCGGCCGAGCGAGCACTCGATGATGAAGACGCTCGGCTACGCGTTCGACCAGGTCGGCCGCGAGCGGATGACGCAGCGGATCTCGGCGAAGGTCCCGCTGATCACCGGCGGCACGCCGGCCGGGACGATCGGCGCGGACCGGGTCGTGTGGCTGCGCGTGACGCACCCGGTCGACCACCGGCTCGACGTCCGCTGGACGCTCGACGGCAACGCGGTGCCGGGCCGTGACGCGCTCGACCTGCGGCGCGCGCACGTCCGGCCCGGTCGCCACACGCTGACGGCGACGGTGACGGACCCGACGCCGTTCGTCCGCGACCCGGCCGTCCGTCCGTCGGCCACGCGCACCTGGACAGTCGATACGACGGTGGTGACCCCGCCCGCGGCCGGACCGGCGGTGGTGGCCTCAACCCCGGTGTCGAACCCGGTTGGCGGCCACGACGTCGTCTACGTCGAGACCGGCGAGCCGACGGGCTCGATCCCCGCGGTGGTGTGGTCACTCGACGGCCGGTTCGCCGGAACCGGCACGGACTTCCCGCTCGACGTTGCCCGCGGCACGCACACCCTGACGGCGACGACGGGCGGCACGACGCTGAGGTGGACGGTGGACGCCACCGGCCCGGCGACGACGGCGGAGCTGCCGCCGGGCCCGGTGTACCACGGGTCGTTCACGATGAGCCTGAAGTCGCCGGACGGAATGCCGGAGTTCCGCGTGGACGGCGACGGCTGGCACAAGTACTACGGCTGGCCGACGGACCCGAACGCACCGTACTTGTTCACCCCGCGGGGCACGGAGATCGACGGTCTGGCGTACGGGAATCTGGGCTCGGGCGGGTTGACGGTTTCGCCGTTCTCGGAGCGGAATCCCGGGTATGGGAAGCACCGGATCGAGTACCGCTCCATCGACGCGGCGGGCAACGTCGGGCCGACGAGCTCGGTCACGGTAACACTGTTGCCGTGACCGAGCGGAGCCGCGTTTACGTGTCGACGGGAATCGCCGGGAATCGCGTCCGGCGAGACCGTAATGACTAAGTTGCCGGATTCGACTGGTTCGCCTGCATGGTGTAAACGACCGCCATGACGATCATGATCGCGGCCACCACCCCGCACGCGGCCATGATTCCGGTGCTGATCCCGGTCATCGACTTCGCCGTGGTGCAGGTCGCCCGGAAAGTCGGCGACAGGCGCTGGTGGAGGTCGCCGAACGTGGTGGAACAGCTCTGCGCCTGCGCGGCGTTCTTCGCGTGCATGACCAGGCCGATGACGACGCCGACGATGGCAGAGACCAGGACGACCGGGAGCCATTTCGGATACGCTTTGAGCACGGCTGCGCTTCCTTTCCGTAAATCCGTCCGGGCGGCCCTGGGTGGTCTCCCGAATCACACCACCTCCAGTCGCGTTGCTTTGGCGGGGTGTTACGGAAATCGGATTCAGTGCTGTTCGATCGGCTGGGGTGTACGGATTGAAATTGTCTTCCGCGTAATCACCGCGGCCGGCCCGGCACCCCCGGCCGCCGCTGCCACGGGTGCGGTCCGTCCAGTGGCCGGTACTCCACCCCGAGCGCGTCCAGCCGGGGCAGGTGGTGGTCCCGCAAGCGGGGCAGGAACTCTGCGTAATCCCGCGCCCCGGAGCTCCACGCGACCTCCGCGAACGCCGACAGCCGCGGGAACGCCATGTAGTCCACCCGGCGGACGCTGTCCAGGTGCTCGCTCCACACCTGCGCCTGCACGCCCCGCAGCCGCGGGCCGGTCAGCGCCGGCTCGTACGCGTACACGTCCTCCAGTGTGTGGATCCAGCCGACCGGAATCGGCTCGTCCGGGTGGTCGGCCTGCCGGTGGTCCAGGTACACGTGCTGCTCCGGGCACATCACCACGTCGTGGCCGACCGACGCCGCGCGCTGGCCCGCTTCCTCGTTCTGCCAGGCGGCGACGACCATCGGGGGGAGGCCGTCGACGTCGAGGACCTCGTCCCAGCCCATCGGGGTCCGGCCGCGGGCCACCAGGTGCTCGGCCAGCTGCCGGACGAACGCGCGGTGCTCGTCGGTCGCGCCGGGCGTCTCGTCGCCGCCCAGGGCGATCACCGGGGACGGGAAGATTTCCAGCAGGTGGTCGAACACCTGCCGGAAGAAGTCCAAAGTAGACGGAATCGGCGAAAGCAGTGAAGTGCTGATGCCCCAGGAATCCCAGACCTCGTAGGACGACGACGTCCCCAGCGACGGGTAAGCGGCCAGGGCGGCTCGTGCGTGCCCCGGGATGTCGATCTCCGGTACCACCGTGACGGCCCGGGAAGCGGCGTAGGCGACGATCTCCCGCAGGTCGTCGCCGGTGTAGAACCCGCCGTGCGGCCGGCCGTCCTGCGCGCCCCCGCTGCCCACCATCGACGACGGCCGCCAGCCGCCCACGGACGTCAACCGGGGAAATGCCGGGACCTCGAAGCGCCAGCCCTGGTCGTCGGTGAGGTGCAGGTTGAGCACGTTCAGCTTGTGCGCGGCCAACAGGTCGACGAACCGCAGCACCTCGGCCTTGGTCCGGAAGTGCCGGGCGACGTCCAGCAGGCAGCCGCGCCAGCCGAACCGCGGGTGGTCCTCGACGACCCCGCACGGCAACGACGACGGCGGGAACCCGGCCACCCGGAACGCGGCCGGTCCCGCGAGCTGCCGCAACGTTTCCCGCCCGTAGACCTCCCCGGCGGGATCAGCCACCTCCAGGACCACACCGGAAGGGGAGATCGAGAGCCGGTAGCCCTCCGGCGGCAAGGACGCCGTCCGGACGTCCACTGTGGATGGCCAGGGACACGCGCCGGAAGCGGGCGTCACCGAAACCGGGCGGGGAAGCAGCGTGTCGAAAGCCATGTCAGCCCTTCACGGCGCCGGCCATGCCGGACACCAGCCGTCGTTGGACCAGGACGAAGAACACCAGCACCGGGATCGTCATCAGCGTCGAGGACGCCATCACCGCGCCCCAGTCGGTGTCCTCCGGCTTGAAGAACACCAGGATCGCCTGCGGCAGCGTCTGGTTCTCGGTCTTGGAGACGATGAACGTCTTGGCGAAGAGGAAGTCGTTCCAGGCGTGGATGAACGCGAGCACGCTCACCGCGACGAGCCCGGGCGCCACCAGCGGGAACAGGATCTGCCAGGTGAACCGCGCCCGCGACGCGCCGTCGAGCTTCGCCGCTTCTTCGAGTTCCACCGGCACCGCCGCGACGAACCCGCGCAGCATCCAGATCGCGAACGGCAGGCTGAACGCCAGGTGCACCAGCACCAGGGAGCCCAGTTCGTTGAGACCCAGTGCCGGGACTGCGCCGCCCAGGGACCGCATCAGGAAGAACAGCGGGATGGTCAGCGCCTCCACCGGCACCATCTGGGCGACGAGCGTCATCACCAGCAGCACGGTCCGGCCTTTGAAGGAGAACCGCGTCAACGCCACCGCCGAGAGGAAGGACAGCAGCAGCGACAGCGCCACGACGACCAGGGCCACGAGCAGGCTGTTGACGAAGTACCGCCCGAAGCCCGACACCGTGAGCACCCGCGAGAAGCTGTCGAACGACGGGCTGAACGTCCACGGCTTCGGGTTCGCCGTCTGGATCTCGCCCGCCGGCTTCACCGCCGAGAGCAGCATCCAGTAGAGCGGGAACGCGACGATCCCGGCGATCACGACCGTGACGACTTCGGCGATCAGGCGCCCGGGACGCTTCACAGCCATGCCGCGCTCCGGCGCTGGGACCGGACGTAGAGCCCGGTCACCGACAGCAGCAACAGCGTCATCACGACTCCGATCGCCGAGCCGAGGCCGTACTCCTGCCCGGCGAAGGCCTGCTGGTAGGCGTAGACGTTGAGCACGAGGTTGCGTCCGGCCACGCCGCCGCCGTTGGTCATCACGTAGATCTGGGTGAACACCTTGAAGTCCCAGATGATCGACTGCACGGTGGCGATCATCAGCAGCGGCCGCACCATCGGCAGCACGATCGTCCACGTCGTGCGCCAGGCCGACGCGCCATCCAGCGACGCGGCCTCCAGGACCTCGTCCGGCACGCCCTTGATCCCGGCGTACATCGTGACCAGCACGAAGGGGAACGAACACCAGATCACCTCGGCCGCGACCAGCCCGAAGGCGCCGAGCGTGCCGAAGGTCCAGGAGTGGTGCTCGAACGGCAGCCCGAGGCCGGTCAGCACCTCGTTGACCAGCCCGAAGTCGGTGTCGAAGAGGAAGAGCCAGACGTAGGAGCCCGCGATCGCCGGCGTCGACCAGGCGCCCAGCGCGGCCAGGAACAGCAGCATCCGCGGAAGCGAACGCACCCGGCTGGCCAGCACCGCGAGCCCGGTGCCGACGATCAGCGAGCCGAGCACGCAGGCCGCGGCGAACCCGACGGTCTTGCCCAGCACGGTCCAGAACTGCGCCTGGGACAGCAGGTCGGCGTAGTTCGCGAAGCCGAGGAAGACCAGCGGCGCGTTGCCCGCGGCCTGCGGCTGGCCGTAGTCGTAGAACGAAATCAGGACCAGCTGGTAGATCGGGTAGGCCAGCAGCGCGGCGAGCAGGATGCCCGCCGGGGCGAGGTAGAGCGCGGCGGCCCGGCCGTCCCCCTTCCGCCGCGGCCGCCGCGCGGGGGCCGTGACGGAAGGGGTCTCTTGGAGCGTCACCACTAGCCGAAGGCCTTGTTCATCGCGGCGGCCGCGTCGGCCAGGGCCGCCGCCGGGTCCTTGCCGCCGGTCGCGATCTGCTGCACGGCCGTCGGCAGCACGTTCTGGCTGTCGATCTTCGACCACGCCGGTGTCGCCGGGACGAACTTGGTGCCCGCCTTCAGGGTGTCGACGAACGGCTTGAGGAACGGGTCGTTCGCCGCCAGCTTCTGCTGCACGCTGCCCAGCGTCGGCAGGTTGCCCATCGCGGTGTACATCTTCTCCTGGTACTTCGCGCCGCCGAGCAGCTCGGCGAACTGCAGCGCGAGGCTGCGGTGCTTGCTCGCCTGGAACACGCCCAGCAGGTTGCCGCCGGCGAACGCGGGCGCGGTGCTCCCCACCATCAGGCCCGGGATCGGGACGACGGCGTACTTGCCCTTCGCCGCGCCCTGCTCGACGGCCTTGCGGTTGAAGTCGCCGCCGACCGTCATCCCGGCCTTGCCACCGGCGAACGCCGTGACGCTCTGCGTGCCGGTCAGGTTCGCGCACTGCGCGGGCGGGCAGACGTCGTCCTTGAGCAGGCTCGCGTACTGCGTGACGCCGGCCTTCGCCTGCTCGCTGGTGACGGTCGACGTCCACTTGCCGCCGTCGTCCTTCGCCAGCTCGCCGCCGTTGGCCCAGAGGAAGGGCAGCATGGCGTAGGTGTACTTGCCGCCGACGGCGATGCCGTAGAGGTCCGGCTTGGCGGCGCGGATCCGGCGGGCGGTGTCGGTCAGCTCGGTCAGCGTCGCCGGCGGCTTCAGGCCCAGCTCGGTGAAGACGTCGGTGCGGTAGTACAACGCGCGGATGCCGGTGTACCAGGGCAGGCCGTAGGTCTTGCCGCCGGACTTCGCGGTGTCCAGCACCGTGGGGATGAGGTCCTTGCCCTCCGGCCACGCCGCCAGGTCGCCGGTCACGTCGGCGAGCGCGCCGGTGGCGGCGTAGCTGGAGACGTCGGTGTTGCCGAACTCGGCCACGTCGGGCGCGTTGGCCGGGTCGTTGAAGGCGCCGGAGAACTTGTCGGCGCGCCCTTCGACCGGCACCCACTGGACGTCGACCTCGACGCCGGCGTGAGCCGCCTTGAACTCGGCGATCGCGTCCCTGACCGCGGCCTCCTTCGGCGCGCGGTTGGCCTCGTCGAACAGCCAGACGCGGACGGTGCCGGTCTTGTCGTCCCCGCCGCCGCCCGCGGGGGCGGACTGGGTGGGGGCGCAGCCGGCCAGCAGGGCCAGCCCGGCGACGACGGGCAGGGTGCGGCGCAATCTCATGGGGAACCTCACGAAGCGAAGTAGACGGAGTTGACGCTGCCGACGCCGAGCTGTCCGGCGACCGCGCCGGGCAGGCCGGTGGCCGGGTCCCGCGGCAGCCAGGTGACGGTGCCGGAGCGCTGGTTCGAGACGTAGAACCAGTTTTCGGCCGGGTCGAGCGCCACGTGCCGCGGCCAGTTCCCGCCGGTGGGCACGGTCGACACCAGCTTCAGCGTGGCACCGGAAACGGAGAAGGTGGCCAGCGTGTTGGGCCCGCGGACGGTGGCGTAGGCGAACCTCCCGTCCCGCGACAGGATGATCTCGCCCGGGTACAGCTCGCCGGTGCTCCCGGCGGGCACGGCCGGGACGACGGAGAGCGCTTTCAGCGTCCCGGTCGCCGCGTCCCAGCTCGCCACCGTCACCTCCGGCCGCAGTTCCTGCAGGATGTAGGCGAACTGCCCGGTGCGGTCGAACGCGAGGTGCCGCGGGCCGGCCCCGGCGGGCAGCTTCAGCTGCTGGTGCAACGCGAGCTTCCCGGTGGTGACGTCGAGCGCGTACACGTACACCGAGTCCGCGCCGAGGTCGACCGACAGCACCCAGCGGCCGGTCGGGTCGTTGACCACCTGGTGGGCGTGCGCCTGCCCGGCGTCGGCGTGGTGGGTCACCAGGTCGGTGGCCGCGCCGAGCTTGCCGCCGGCCAGGATCGGCAGCACGACGACGCTGCCCGAGCTGTAGTTCGCGGCCAGCACGTACTTCTGGCTCAAGTGCACGCTCAGGTGCGTCGGCGCGCCGCCTTTTGACGAAACCTTGTTGAGCAGCCTGGGTTTCGCGGGATCAGCGATGTTCAACGCCGAGACGTACCCGTTCGGGTCGCCTTCGTTGGTGACGTACAGCGTCCTGCCGTCGGCGCTGCGGTCGAACCACGACGTGTCGGTGATGCCCGGCACCGTGCGGACGGGGTTCAGCGCGGCGCCGGTGCGGGTCGTGACGTCGAGCCCGTGCCCGGTCGCCCCGCTGGTGTAACTGCCGATGTACACGGTTCCTCCGGCGAAGCAGCCTTTCGGGGTGGTGGCCGCACCGGCCACCTGCGTGCCGAGGACGGTGGCGGCGCCCGCGCCGGCCGCGGCGCCGAGGAACGTGCGACGGGAAAGTCCGGTCATCGTCTTTGTCTCCCAACGGGTTTCGGCGGTGACAGGCTCCAGTATGGTCTAGACCACGGCCATGAGCAATGCCGAAACTCCGAAACCGGACACCGAAAGCACGGTTTCCAGGGCCGTCCAGGACTTCAGCGTCTGCGGAACCGTGAGGTTGAAGTACCGCGAAACGATCCAGAACCCGCCGTCGTTGACGTGCGAAGCGATGATCGACCCGGCGGAAATCGCCATCACCAGCAGCGCCAGCTGGATCTGCGAATAGCCGAGCTGGGCCACGGTCGGGGCGATGATCCCGCTGGTGGTCACGATCGCGACGGTCGCCGAGCCCTGCGCGATCCGCATGCCGCAGCTGATCACGTACGCCGCGAGCAGCACCGGCAGCCCGGCGTCGTGCAGCGAGTCGGCCACGGCCTTGCCGATCCCGGTCGCCGAGAGCACCGCGCCGAAGAACGCACCCGCGCCGACGACCAGCAGGATCATCGCCACCGGCCGCAGCGACTTCGCGGCCAGTTCGTTGAGGTCCCGGCCGGTGAACCCGCGCCGCAGGCCGAGCAGCCAGGACGCGAGCAGGACGGCGACGGTCAGCGCGACCGCGGGCGTGCCGATGAACGCCGCGACGCCGGCGAGCGCCGAGCCCTTCGGCAGCCAGATGCTGCCGAACGTGCCGGCCAGGATCAGCACCAGTGGCACCGCGATGATCGCGGCGACCAGGCCCAGCGACGGCGGGTTGTCCTCGCGTTCGCCGTCTTCTTCGGCGAAGACCATGTCCTCGGGCACGTCGACGACGATCCGCTTGCCGATCCACGTCGAGTAGAGCACGCCGCCGATGAGGAACGCGGGGATGCCGCAGGCGAGGCCCATCAGGATGATCCAGCCGAGCTCGACGTGCAGCAGGCCGGCCGCGGCCACCGGACCCGGGTGCGGCGGGAGGAAGGCGTGCGTGATCGACAGGCCGGCCAGCAGCGGCATCGCGTACAGCACCAGCGAGCGGCCACCCTGCCGCGCGGCCACGTAGACCAGCGGCGCCAGCACGAAGATGCCGATGTCGAAGAACACCGGGATGCCGAAGACGAACCCGGCGACGCCCATGGCCAGCGGCGCCCGCTTCTCGCCGAACGACCGCAGCAGCGCGCTGGTGAGTACCTTGGCGCCGCCCGAGCGTTCCAGGATCGACCCGAGGATCGTGCCCAGGCCGATGATCGCCGTGATGTGCCCGAGGATGCTGCCGAAGCCCTTCTCCAGCAGGGAGTCCGACGCCTTCTGGGCCGAGCCGACGATCGTCCCGACGGGCAGGCCCGCGGCCAAGGCCGTGAGCAGGCCGACGACGATCAGCGCGATGAAGGGTTCCAGCTTGAGCTTGATGATCAGCACCAGCAGGACGGCGATCGAGACGGCGGCGAGCGTGAGCAGCCCGCCGGTGGTGTGTTGCAGCCAGTGGATCATCGGGTTCTCCGGGGGTTGCGCAGGGAGTGTCCGGCGAGGGCGCCGGTGGGACGGCCGTCGTCGAGGGCGGCGACGCCGTTGACGAAGACGTGGGTGAGCCCCGTGGCCGGTTGCCGCGGGTTCTCGAAGGTGGCGGTGTCGGTGATCGTTTCGGGGTCGAACAGCACCAGGTCGGCGGCGTACCCGGCGCGGACCAGCCCGCGATCGGCCAGCCGCAGCCGCCGCGCGGGCCGCCCGGTCAGGTGGGCGACGCACTCGGCCAGGTCGAGCACGCCGAGCTCGCGGACGTACCGGGCGAGGTAGCGCGGGAACGTGCCCCACGCGCGCGGGTGCGGCCGGGCGCCGACGAGCAGCCCGTCGCTGCCGCCGGTGTGCGTGGCGTGCCGCATGATCGCCTGGACGTTCTCCTCGTGCCCGACGTGCATCAGGCACGACGTCCCGAGCCGTTCGTCGAGCAGGGTGTCGAAGTACAGTTTCGCCGGTTCGGTTCCGGTCGCGCGCGCCGACGCGGCGACGCTGTGCCCGACGAGGTGGGCGTTGCGGTCGTGGCGGACGCCGTTGATTTCGATGGCATCCCAGTCGATCGGGACGCCGTGCGCACCGTCCGAACCGGACTCCTCGATCTCCGCGCGGATCCGCTCGCGTTCGTCCACATCGGACAAGCGAGCCAGGGTGGCGTCCAGACCGCCTTCGGTAGCCCAGCTCGGCAACAGCGCCGAAAGGTAGGTCGCGCCCGGCAGGTACGGATAGGTGTCGAGCGAAATGTCGCAGCCGTCCTCGAGGGCGTCGTCCAGCAACGTCAGCAGATCGGGTGCCTTGCCCTTGTTGACCGAGAAGTTCATCGTCGCGTGCGCGAGGTGCAGCGGGCAGCCGGACTGCCTGCTCACCTCGATCATCTCGGCAAAGGCTTCCAGCGCGCCTCGGCCGTAGCTGCGGTGGTGCGGGCTGTAGAACCCGCCCAGCTCGCCGACCACCCGGCACAGCTCGACCAGCTCGCCGGTGTCGGCGTACATCCCGGGCGTGTAGGTCAGGCCGGACGACATCCCCATCGCGCCCTCGGCGAGACCGGTCGCGACGAGGTCCTTCATCCGGGTCAGTTCGGCGTCGGTGGCGGGCCGGTCGTCCCAGCCGACGGCGAGCATCCGGATCGTGCCCTGCGGCACGAGGTAGGCGGCGTTGACGGCGATGCCCCGGTCGAGGCGGTCGAGGTACTCGCCGACCGAGCGCCAGTTCCAGTCGAACCCCGGCGGGTCGTCGTTCCAGCCCGCGAGCTGCTGCCGCAGTGCTTCGAGCACGACGTCGTCGACGGGCGCGTACGACAGCCCGTCCTGCCCGAGCACCTCGGTCGTGACCCCCTGGGTGATCTTGGCCGGGTGGTCCGGGTTGGCCAGCAGCTGCAGGTCGGAGTGGGAATGCATGTCGATGAACCCGGGGGCCAGCACCAGCCCGTCGGCGTCGATCGTCCGGCCGCCGGTGAGCGAGCCCGCCTCGGCGACTTCCGCGATTTTCCCGCCGGTCAGGCCGACGTCGTGCCGGGCGAGCGGCGCGCCGGTGCCGTCGGCGACCAGCGCGCCCTGGACGACGACGTCCATCAGAACCACGTCCGGACGTAGCCGACGACGGTTTCGCCGTCGGCCGCGGTCAGCGGCAGCAGGGGCCACTTGTCGAACACCGTGCACGGGTGGGAGAGGCCGAGCCCGATCCAGTCGCCCACCTCGACCGGGGACCCCGCCGGCAGGGCGAGGAAGGCGTGCTGGTCGTTCAGCTTCGTGACGACGTGGCCTTCGAGCGGTTCGGCGGGTCCGCCGGGCGTCCGGCGCAACTGCGGTTCCGGCATGCCCTCGTCGAAGGAGGCGTCCCGCTTGCCGATGGTGAGCAGCGCGAGCTCGTCCGACGGCTTCGACGTCACCTGCGCCCAGGCCCGCAGCGCCGGCCGGAAGGAGTCGACGCCGTCGATGCGCGGGTGGTCGCCGAGCGGGGAGATCTCGCGGTAGAAGCCGTCGTCGTGGGTGAGGTAGGCGCCGCTGCGCAGCACCGGCAGCACGTCGAGGCCGGCCGGCCACGGCTTGGTCAGCTCGTTCGCGACCTGGTCGAAGTAGGCGCTGCCACCGGCGGTGACGATGATCTGCCCTTCGAGCAGCCCCCTGTCGGCGAACGAGATCGCGAGGTCGCGCAGGCCGTCCACGTAGGAGCTGATCTTGTGCAGGGCGGCTTCGTCGGTGCCGTGGGACAGTGCGCCTTCGTACCCGCCGGTGCCCCGCAGCCGCAGCACCGGGCTCGCCTGGACGGCTTCGGCGATCGCCAGCGCGGTTTCCGTGTCCCGGACGCCGGTGCGGCCGCCGTCGGCGCCCAGTTCGACCAGGACGTCGACCGGGCGCTCGGCGCCGTCGAGGGCCGCGGTCATCAGCTCGACGCCGCGGACCGAGTCGACCCAGCAGACGAACTCGAAGGCCGGGTCGGCCGCCAGTTCGCCGGCCAGCCAGCGCAGGCCGGCCGGGTCGAGGAACTGGTTGGCCAGCAGGATCCGGGACACCCCGAAGGCGCGGTAGATGCGCAGGTGACCGGCATTGGCGCAGGTCACGCCCCACGCGCCGTGCTCGATCTGGCGCGCGAACAGCTGCGGGGCCATGGTCGTCTTGCCGTGCGGCGCGAGCACGACACCGCGGGCGGCGCACCACGCGGCCATCGTCCGCAGGTTGTGTTCGAGCGCTTCTTCGTCGAGGACGATGAAGGGGCCGAAGAACCCGTCGGTGAACAGGTTCAGCCGGCGGTCCGCGGCTTCGTCCAGGGTGAGCCCGGCCAGGGCCGGGGCGGCCGAGCGGAAGCGCCAGTCGATCCGCTCGTGGCGGAGCGTGTCGAGCGCGGCGGTGTTCATGGTGCATGCGTTCATCGGCGGCGACCCCGGCAGTAGGAGTGGTACTGTTGCGTATGTTGCAACGAGTGTTGCGCATTTTGAGTGCCATAGGTGTAGCATCCGGGTCGTCACAGGTCAACGGGGTGAAGGGCAGGGAGACGGAAAGTGACGAGCGGGCCCGAGGTGCTGTGCGTGGGCGAGTCCATGGCGTTGTTCGTGCCCGCCGAACCCGGCCCGCCGGACGAGGTGAAGCGCTGGGTGCGCACCATCGGGGGCGCCGAGTCCAATGTGGCCTGCAACCTGCCCACGCTGGGGGTGTCGAGCGGCTGGGTGAGCGCGGTCGGTGACGACCCGTTCGGCCGGGCGATGCTGCGCGAGGTCGCGTCGCACGGGGTCGACGTCAGCGCGTGCTACGTGGACCCGCTGCGCCCGACCGGGCTCTACGTCAAGGAAAGCGGCGCCGGCGGCAGTCCCGTGCGCTACTACCGGACGGGCTCGGCCGCGTCGGGGATGGGCCCGGCGCTGCTCGATCGGCTCGACCTCGACGGTGTCCGCGTGCTCCACCTGTCGGGGATCACGCCCGCGCTGTCGGACAGCTGCCTCGCGCTGGTGCGCGCGCTGCTGGACATGCCCCGCGCCGACCGGCTGATCTCGTTCGACGTCAACCTGCGGCCCGCGCTCTGGGCGGGCCGTGACCCCGGGCTGCTCGCCGAACTGGCCGGCCGGGCGGACATCGTGCTGACCGGCGACGACGAAGCCCAGCGGGTGTGGGGGACCGGGGATCCGGCCGAACTCCGGGCGCTGCTGCCGGGGCCGCGCACGCTCGTGGTCAAGCACGGCGAACGCGGTGCGACGCTGGTCGAGGGCGAACCGCTGTTCGCGCCCGCGCTGCAGGTCGACGTCGTCGAGCCGGTCGGCGCCGGCGACGCGTTCGCCGCCGGGTTCATCGCCGCCACCCTGCGCGGCGCCACACCCCTGGAGCGGCTGCGGCAGGGGCACCTGCAGGCCGCGGTCACCCTGCTCACCCACGACGACGTCGGGGTGCCGCTGCCGCGTGCGGTCGTGGATACCCTGCTGCACGCGGACCCGGACGAGTGGCGTTCGGCGAGGCTGACCGGAGAGGGCGTGGTGCTGACGTGAGTCAAAGTCTGGACCGGGCGCTGACGCTGCTGAACTCCATCGCGAAGGACGCGCGGACCCTCGACGACCTCGCCGACGAGATCGGCGTGCACAAGTCGACGGTGCTGCGGCTGCTGCGCACCCTGGAACAGCACCACTTCGTCCGCCGGGAAGGTGCCCGCCACTACCGGCTGGGCAGCGCCATGTTCGACCTCGCCAACCAGGCCCTGGACTCCTTCGACGTCCGCCGCAGCGCCCACCCCGCGCTCGCCGCCCTCAACACGCGAACGGGGCACACCGTGCACCTGGCCAGCTACGAGGACGGCGAAGTCGTCTACATCGACAAGTTCGAGGGCCGGCACTCGGTGCGGATGTACTCGCGCATCGGCAAGCGCGCGCCGCTGCACTGCACGGCGGTCGGGAAGGTGCTGGTCGCGGCGATGCCCGTGGCCCGCCGCGAGGAGATCGCCCGGTCCATCGAGTACCCGGTGCGGACGCCGAACACGATCACCACGCCCGCGGAATACCTGGCGGAGCTGGAACGCGTTGCCCAGCGCGGGTACGCCGTCGACAACGCCGAACACGAGGACTTCATCCACTGCATCGCGGCGCCCGTGCGCGGCGCGGACGGCGAGGTGCTGGCCGCCGCGTCGATGTCGGTGCCGAAGGTGCTGCTCGACTACGAAGGCCTGCTCGGGCTGGTGCCCGAGCTGACCGCCGCCACCAGGGAAGCTTCCGTCCACAGTGGATGGACGGAGAACGGAAAGGGGCACTGATGAGCAAGACGGCAGTTTCCACCGAGAACGCGCCGAAGCCGCCGGCGAAGTTCTCGCAGGCCGTCCGCAAGGGGAACCTGCTGCAGGTCGCCGGCCAGGTCGGCTTCGACCCGGCGACCGGCGCGATCGTCGGCGACGACGTCGTGGGCCAGACCCGGCAGACGTTCAAGAACATCGAGGCCGTGCTGGCGGAGGCGGGCGCGAGCCTGGCCGACGCGATCATGGTCCGGGTGTACCTGACCGACACGGACCACTTCGCCGCCTTCAACGAGGTCTACGACGAGCTGATCGGCGACGCCCCGCACGCGGCGCGCACGACGGTGTACGTGGGCCTGCCGGGCGAGCTGCTCGTCGAGATCGACGTGCTCTGCGTGCTGGACTGAGGCTCGCGCCCCGGGGCTCGCGCCCCGGGGCGTTCAGCCGAGGACGCTCGTGTAGCCGTTGAGCGCGGGCTGCCCGCCGAGGTGGGCGTAGAGGACGTTCGAGCCGCGGTCGATTTCGCCGGTCTGGACCAGGTCGATGAGCCCGGCCATCGACTTGCCCTCGTACACCGGGTCGGTGATCATGCCCTCCAGCCGGGCGCAGGTCTCGATGGCGTCCACTGTGGACTGGTCGGGGATGCCGTAGATCCCGGCGTGGTAGCGGTCGTCCAGCTCGACCTCGGGGATCGCCCCGGCGCCGATCAGCTCGGCGGTGTTCCGCGCGATGCGCGTGATCTGCTCGCGGGTCTCGGCGGGCTTGGCGGAGGCGTCGATGCCGAGAATGCGCCGCTTTTTGCCGCGGGCCACTCCCGCGACCATGCCGCCCTGGGTGCTGCCGGTGACCGAGCAGACGACGACGGTGTCGAAGAAGACACCGAGTTCTTCTTCCTGCTGCTCGAGTTCGCCGATCCAGTTCGCGAACCCGAGCCCGCCGAGCCGGTGGTCCGAGGCGCCGGCGGGGATCGCGTACGGCTTCCCGCCGCCGGCTTCGATCTCGGCGACGGCGTCTTCCCAGGCCTGCTTGAATCCGATCCCGAAACCGGCTTCGACGAGCCGGACGTCGGCACCGAGGATCCGCGACAGCTGGATGTTGCCGACCTTGTCGTAGAGCGGGTCGTGCCAGTCGACCCAGCTTTCCTGCACGAGCACGGCCTTGAGCCCGGCGCGCGCCGCGGCCGCGGCGACCTGTCGGGTGTGGTTGGACTGGACGCCACCGATGGAGACCAGCGTGTCGGCCCCTTGGGCGAGTGCGTCGGCGACGAGGTACTCCAGCTTGCGGGTCTTGTTCCCGCCGAACGCGAGGCCGGAGTTGACGTCTTCGCGTTTGGCCCAGATCTTCGCGCCGCCGAGGTGTGCGGTCAGGCGCTCCAGCGGGTGCACCGGCGACGGACCGAAGAGCAGGGGATAGCGCGGGAAGTCGGCCAGGGTCATCGGTCCTCCAGCAGTTCGGTCCAGATGGTCGAAACCACTTCGGCGGCGGTTTCGCTGTCGTGCTTTTCGAGCGCGTCGATGAGCTTCGTGTGGCGTTCGACGGAGTTCCAGGCGAGCGCGGAGCTGAACCGGGCGTGTTCGAGGCGGCGCAGGAGCGGGGTGTAGCGGTCGAGGGTCGCGGCGACGGCGGCGTTGCCGGCCAGGCGGACGGGGATGTCGTGCAGTTCGTCGTCCGCCTTCACGGCGGCCGCGATGTCCCGGGCCTCGATGGCGTCCGCGAACCGGTCGTTGGCCGCGCGCATGGCGGCGATGTCGGCCGGACGGCACCGGGCGGCGGCCTGGCGGACGGCGAACTCGTGCAGCACCCGCACGATCTCGCGGGCGTCGAGCACGTCGGGCGACATCACCTCGGAGACGCGCGTGTAGCTCTGCGGCTTGGAGTCGACCAGGCCGTCGTCGGTCAGCCGCCGGAGAGCCTCCCGGACGGGCGCCTTCGAGAGGCCGAGTTGATCGGCCAGGTCACCGTCGCGCAGTGGGGAGCCGGGCGGCAGCGTGCCGTCGACGATGGCCCGGCGGATGCGGTCGTAGGCCTCGTCGCGGAGCAACGGGCGAGTGACCTTCGAGAGACTCACATCTAACATGTTAGATAGCAGTGGGGTCATTGCGCAAGCACGCCGCGGTTGTCCACACGCTGCCCGTGATGTGGACAACCGACTCCCGGTCACCGCCTTTTCCGGGTTTTGTCGGGCGCCCCCGATAGACTGGACTGGGGACGCCCCCCGGAGAGGGTGGGGGCCGCTCGGGTGGGCGGCGGCTCGGGAATCCGTCAGTAAACCGGGCCGGTGTAGTTCTCGCCGGGACCCTGACCGGGCGCATCCGGCACGGCCGAAGCCTCCCGGAAGGCCTTCTGCAGCGACTGCAGGCCGTCCCGCAAGGGCCCGGCGTGCAGGCCCAGGTACTCCGCGGAGGCCGTCACCAGGCCCGCCAGTGCCGTGATGAGGCGGCGGGCTTCGTCGAGGTCGCGGTGCGGGGACGTCGCGGGGTCGGCGTCGGCCAGGCCGAGCCGCTCGGCGCCGGCCGACAGCAGCATCACCGCCGCGCGGCTGATCACCTCCACGCTGGGGATCTCCGCCAGGTGGCGGTCGTCCGGGGAATACGGGGGCTGTTCGGAGGGTTGTTCTGACACGTCTGGTACCCTTCCACGAGCGACCAGCCCCCGAGCGATCGGGGGCGGCAAGTGGAGCCCCGCTCCCACCCGCGTCACCGGACAGGTGGCCGGGTCCGGTCTCACCCGGACGCAGTCCAGGGTGAAGCAGTGTCCTCCGGGGCACGATCGGGAACAGAGTGGGCCCCGCGCACCGAACGGTGTCGGGGCCTTCGCTATGTGGGCACCAGGTCGAACGAGAACAGGAAACATTCCTCGGACCAAGGAGGCCCCATCAGCTCCGAGACACGCATCAACGACCGTATCCGGGTGCCGGAAGTCCGTCTCGTCGGACCCGCCGGCGAACAGGTCGGCATCGTCCGGATCGAGGATGCGCTGCGCCTGGCGCAGGAGAACGACCTCGACCTCGTCGAGGTCGCACCGCAGGCCCGCCCGCCGGTGTGCAAGCTCATGGACTTCGGCAAGTTCAAGTACGAGAGCGCGCAGAAGGCCCGTGAGTCGCGGCGCAACCAGCAGCTGACCGTCATCAAGGAACAGAAGCTGCGCCCCAAGATCGACCAGCACGACTACGAGACCAAGAAGGGTCACGTGTCGCGGTTCCTGGCGGCGGGCAACAAGGTCAAGGTCACGATCATGTTCCGCGGCCGCGAGCAGTCGCGGCCGGAGCTCGGCTACCGGCTGCTGCAGAAGCTCGCCGAGGACGTCACCGAGCTGGGCTTCGTCGAGTCGTCGGCCAAGCAGGACGGTCGCAACATGATCATGGTGCTGGCCCCGCACAAGAACGTGAAGCCGAAGGCGAAGGCCGAGCAGGCGCCCGACGCGGCCCCTGAGGCGTAAGCGCCGACCAGCACATGTCAGCGGCTCACCGGTTCTCCCGGTGAGCCGCCGCACGAAAGAGGACACCAAATGCCGAAGATGAAGACCCACAGCGGGACGTCCAAGCGCATCCGCAAGACGGGGACGGGCAAGCTGCGCCGCCAGATGACCGGCCGGCGCCACCGCATGGAGAAGAAGTCCAGCCGCGTGACCCGCCGTCTCGAAGGCACCACCGAGGTGTCGAAGACCGAGGCTGGCCGTCTCAAGCGCCTGCTCGGCATCTGATCCCGCAGAACTTGCTGTAACCACCCGGGGCGTCCCCCTCGCCCCCTGAGATCGACAGGATGGACCCGTGGCACGCGTCAAGCGGGCGGTCAACGCCCAGAAGAAGCGTCGCGCAACTCTCGAACTGGCCAGCGGCTACCGCGGCCAGCGTTCGCGGCTGTACCGCAAGGCCAAGGAGCAGACGCTTCACTCGCTCAACTACGCCTACCGGGACCGCCGTGCCCGCAAGGGTGACTTCCGCCAGCTGTGGATCACCCGCATCAACGCGGCGGCTCGCGCGAACGGCGTGACCTACAACCGGTTCATCCAGGGCATCAAGGCCGCGGGTGTCGAGGTCGACCGCAAGATCCTCGCGGACCTCGCCGTCAACGACGCCGCCGCCTTCGCCGCGCTGGCCGAGCTCGCCAAGGCCAACGTGAACACCGGCGAAGCGAAGTCGGCCTGACCGGCAGCTTTCCCCGACCCGGGGCGGAACCGTTCACCGAACGGACCCCCCGGGTCGTTGCTGCGCGCAAGCTGACGCGGCGCGCGGAACGCGACAGGACCGGCCGGTTCCTGGCCGAAGGCGCCAACGCCGTCGAGGCCGCCCTGGCGAACGGCACGGTGCACGAACTGTTCGTCACCGCACGCGCGGCCGAGCAGCACGCGGACCTGGTCGACGCGGCCCGCGAGGCCGGCGTCGGGGTCTCGCCGATCACCGACCGCGCCGCCGACGGGCTGTCGGAAACCGTGACACCGCAAGGCATCGTGGCCGTCTGCGCGCTGCTGGACCGGCCCCTCGAGGAGGCCGTGACGCCGGCCGCCCGGCTCGTGGTCGTGCTGGTGGACGTCGCCGACCCCGGCAACGCGGGCACGGTGATCCGCGTCGCCGACGCCGCCGGCGCCGACGCGGTGGTGCTGGCGGGCGACACGGTCGACCCCCACAACGGCAAGTGCGTCCGCGCGGCCGCCGGCAGCCTCTTCCACCTGCCGATCGCGCGCGTCCGCGACGTCCCTGCCGCGCTGGCCGCCTGCTCGGCCGCGGGCCTGCGGACGTTCGCGGCCCACGGCTACGCCGACGCCGAACTCGATCGGGTGGACCTCGCCGCGCCGACGGCGTGGGTGTTCGGCAACGAGGCCCACGGCCTGCCCGCCGACGTCCTGGACCGGGCCGACCTCGCGGTCCGGATTCCGCTCTACGGCAAGGCCGAGAGCCTCAACCTGGCCACCGCCGCGGCCGTCTGCGTCTACACGAGCGCGATGGCGGCGCGGCGCTGAACCGGCGGTAAGCTGCCCCGATCATCCAGATCATCCACAGTGGCCGTTCCGGGGGGATTCCATGGGCAGGCTGGCTCGTTCGTTCGCGCTGTTCTCCGCTTCGTTCAAAGTGCTGCGCGCCCACAAGGGGCTGGCGTGGTTCCCGGTGCTCGCCGGGATCACCGGGCTGCTGGTCGCCGGCGTGTTCCTGACACCCGCATTCTTCACCGTCCACCTCGACACCGAGAACGTGCGGCCCACCGCCGGCACGTACGTGCTGCTCGCGGCGTTCTACCTCGTTTCGGCGTTCGTCACGATCTTCTTCAACGCCGCCCTGATCTCGCAGGCGGACATCGCGCTGCGCGGTGACGGCGGCATGCCGGGCGTCGGCGCGGGCTTCGCGGCGGCCGGGCGTCGCTGGCCGGTGCTGCTCGGCTGGGCCGGCGTGACCGCGACGGTCAGCGTGGTGCTGCGCACGATCGAAGAGCGGCTCGGCTTCCTCGGCGGCATCGTCAGCAGCCTGGTCGGCCTGGCCTGGCGGCTCACGACGTTCCTCGTGCTGCCGATCGTCATGCTCGAAGGCGCCGGGGTGAAGGCCGGCGTCAAGCGCTCGGTCGAGCTGTTCCGCGGCACCTGGGGCGAGAACGTCGTGGGGACCGCGGGCATCGGCCTGGTCGGCTTCCTGCTGACCTTCGCCGGTTACGTCGTCCTCCTCGGAGCCGGCTTCCTGCTCGGCGGCACGGCGACGCTGTTCGTCTGCGTCGGGCTGGCGATCGTCTGGACGCTGCTGATCGCGGTCTTCACCACCACGCTGACGGGCATCTACCAGACGGCGCTGTACCGCTACGCCGCCGACGGCGTCGTGCCCGGCGAATTCGCGTCGGTCGACTTCAGCGAGGCGTTCCGCCAGCGCTGACCGGGAGTCCGCGCGCCTCCGGGCCGACCGGGGGCGCGCGGAGCCGATCCCATAGACTTTTCCCGCCTTTGACCTCTCGCGCGCCGTGTGCGGCGGCGCGCGAACGACCAGTCCCAGCGGACGCCGAGGAGTTATGTCCGGAGCCACGGAGAAGGAAGCACAGGGCGCGGTACTCGCCCCCGAGACGCTGCAGGAGGCGGTCAAGGCCGCCGAAGCGGCGTTCGCCGCCGCGACCGGGCTCGACGGGCTGGCCGAGGTCAAACCGGCCCACCTCGGCGACCACGCGCCGCTGATGCTGGCCCGCCGCGAGATCGGCGCCCTGCCCAAGCAGGAGAAGGCCGAGGCGGGCAAGCGGGTCAACGAGGCCCGCCAGGCCGTCCAGGCCGCCTTCGACGCGCGGCGCGCCGAGCTCCAGAAGGAGCGCGACGAGCGCGTGCTCCGCGAAGAAGCCGTCGACGTCACCCTGCCGTGGGACCGCGTCCCGCGCGGCGCCCGGCACCCGATCAGCACCATCTCCGAACGCGTCGCGGACGCCTTCGTCGCGATGGGCTACGAGATCGCCGAGGGGCCCGAGCTCGAAGCCGAGTGGTTCAACTTCGACGCGCTGAACTTCGGCAAGGACCACCCGGCCCGGCAGCTGCAGGACACGTTCTACGTCGGCGAAGAGGACTCCGGCCTGGTGCTGCGCACGCACACCTCGCCGGTCCAGGCCCGCACGCTGCTGCACCGCGACCTGCCGGTGTACGTCGTCTGCCCGGGGCGGACGTACCGCACCGACGAGCTCGACTCGACCCACACCCCGGTGTTCACCCAGGTCGAGGGCCTCGCGGTGGACAAGGGCATCACGATGGCCCACCTCAAGGGCACGCTGGACGCCTTCGCCCGCGCGATGTTCGGCGAGCGCTCGAAGACGCGCCTGCGCCCGCACTTCTTCCCGTTCACCGAGCCGTCCGCGGAGGTGGACGTCTGGTTCGAGGAGAAGAAGGGCGGCCCCGGCTGGGTCGAGTGGGGCGGCTGCGGCATGGTCAACCCGAACGTGCTGCGCGCCTGCGGCGTCGACCCCGAGGTGTACTCGGGCTTCGCCTTCGGCATGGGCATCGAGCGCACCCTGCAGTTCCGCAACGGGATCCCGGACATGCGCGACATGGTGGAGGGCGACGTCCGCTTCACCCTTCCCTTCGGAACGGAGGCGTAGTGCGAGTCCCAGTCAGCTGGCTGACCGAACACCTCGAGCTCGCTGAGGAGGTCACCCCGCAGGACCTGGCCGACGCGTTCGTCCGGATCGGCATCGAGGTCGACGACCTGCACGAGCTCGGACCCGTGACCGGCCCGCTGGTCGTCGGCCGGGTGGCCGAGATCGAGGAGCTCACCGAGTTCAAGAAGCCGGTGCGGTTCTGCCGCGTCGACGTCGGCGAGCCCGCCGACGAAGCCGAAGAGCTCGACGAGGACCTCGACGACGAAGACGAGGACGACGACGAAGCGGGCGAGCTCGACGAGGGCCCGCACGGCATCAAGACCCGCGGCATCATCTGCGGCGCGCGCAACTTCGCCGAGGGCGACCTGGTCGTCGTCGCGCTGCCGGGTGCGGTGCTGCCCGGCGACTTCACCATCGCCGCCCGCAAGACCTACGGCCGGATCAGCGACGGCATGATCTGCTCGGCCCGCGAGCTCGGCCTCGGCGACGACCACACCGGCATCCTGGTGCTCCCGCCGGGCACCGCGAGCCCGGGCGACGACGCCCAGGAACTGCTCGGCCTCAACGACTCGGTGATCGAGCTCGCCCCGACCCCGGACCGCGGGTACGCGCTGTCGATCCGCGGGCTCGCGCGCGAGCTGTCGAACGCGCTGGACGTGCCCTTCGGCGACCCGGCGCTGCTCGAGGTCCCGGCGGCCGAGGGCGACGCCTGGCCGGTCCGCATCGAGGACCCCGAAGGCTGCCCGCGGTTCGTGCTGCGCCGGGTCACCGGCCTGGACGCGACCGCGCCGACGCCGTGGCGGATGCGGCGGCGGCTGATGCTGGCCGGCATCCGGTCGATCTCCCTGGCCGTCGACGTCACGAACTACGTGATGCTGGAGCTGGGGCACCCGCTGCACGCGTTCGCCACCAAGGCGATCCAGGGCGACCTGGTGGTGCGCCGGGCGAAGCCGGGCGAGAAACTGACCACTTTGGACGACGTCGAGCGCACGCTCGACCCGGACGACGTGGTGATCGCCGACGACAGCGGCGTCATTTCGCTCGCCGGCACGATGGGCGGGGCGAGCACCGAGATCACGCCGGAGAGCACCGACGTGCTGCTCGAGGCGGCGCACTGGAACCCGGCGGCGATCAGCCGCACCGCCCGGCGGCACAAGCTGTTCTCCGAGGCCGCCAAGCGGTTCGAGCGGTTCACCGACCCGCAGCTGTGCGGGGCGGCGGTCGAGCTGGCCGCGCGGCTGCTGCGCCAGTACGGCGACGCCGCCATCCAGCCCGGCCGCACCGACGAGGGCGGCGTCGAGCCGAACCCGCCGGTCGTCATGCCGATCAACCTGCCCGACAAGGTCGCGGGCGTCAGCTACCAGCGCGGCGTCACGGTCCGCCGCCTCACCCAGATCGGCTGCAAGGTCGCGGTCAGCACGGGCGACGACGGCACCGGCCTGGTCACGGCGATCCCGCCGAGCTGGCGCGGCGACCTGCGGCAGCCGGCCGACCTCGTCGAAGAGGTCCTGCGGCTGGAGGGCTACGACAGCATCCCGTCGACGCTGCCCGCCGCGCCGGCCGGCCGCGGCCTGACCGACAGCCAGCGGCGCGTCCGGGGCGTGTCCCGGGCGCTGGCCGAGGCGGGCTACGTCGAGGTGCGCCCGTTCCCGTTCGTCAGCGAAGCGGTGTGGGACGCCTTCGGCCTCCCGGCCGGCGACGTCCGCCGCAACACGGTGGTCGTCCGCAACCCGCTGGAGGCGGACCGCAACCGCCTGGCGACGACGCTGCTGCCGGGCCTGCTCGACACCCTGCAGCGCAACGTGTCCCGCGGGATGAAGGACGTCTCGCTGTACCACATCGGCCAGGTCGTGCTCCCGGCCCCGAACCCGCTGAAGGTCCCGGACCTCGGCGTCGACCGGCGGCCGACGGACGAGGAACTGGCCCTGCTGGAGGCGGCGGTGCCGCAGCAGCCCCTGCACGTCGCGGTGGTCCTCGCGGGCAACCGGCGCCGCGCGGGCTGGTGGGGCGCCGGCGAGCCGGCCAACTGGGCCGACGCGGTCCAGGCGGCGCGCACGGTCGCGGAGGCCGCGGGCATCGAGCTGACGGTGCAGGCGGCGGCCCTCCCGCCGTGGCACCCGGGCCGCTGTGCCCAGCTCCGGGTCGGCGACTGGCCGGTCGGCCACGCGGGTGAGCTGCACCCCAAGGTGGTCGAGGCCCTCGGCCTGCCGCCGCGGACGGTGGCGATGGAGCTCGACCTGGACGCGATCCCGCTGCCGGACGACCGTCCGGCGCCCAGCGTGTCGGGCTACCCGCCGGTGCTCCTGGACGTGGCCCTCGTGGCGGCGTCGGACGTCCCGTCGGCGGACCTGGCCGAGGTCCTGCGAGGCGGAGCGGGCGAGCTCCTGGAGGACATCACGCTGTTCGACGTGTACGCGGGCGAGCAGGTCGGCGAGGGCAAGCGATCGCTGGCGTACAAGCTGCGGTTCCGGGCCCCGGACCGCACGCTGACGGTCGACGAGGCCACCAAGGCCCGCGACGCGGCCGTGGCAGCAGCAGGCGAGCGCTTCAACGCCACGCTCCGCGCCTGACAGGCACCCGGGGAGGGGCCCCACACCGGCCCCTCCCCGCCCAGGCCCGCGTGTCGACCCTTCAATCACGCGTGTTGACCCCTCAATCACGCGTGTCGACGCTCCAATCACGCGTGTCGACCCCTCAATCACGCGAGTCGACCTTCGACGCACGCCGTCCGACCGCCCAGCCGTGCGATCGGACGGTCCGGGTGCGCGATCCGACCGCTCTGGTGTGCCCCGACCCTTCGGGTACGCGATCAGACCCTCCGGGTACGCGCCCCGACCTCCCAAGCACGCGTCCCGACCCCTCCGGCACGCCACAGCCGCAGCTCAGCCGATGTGCTTGAGCGCCTCCCGCCTCGACAGCCCGGACAGCCCCGGGTGTTCGGCCACGAAGTGCCGTACCCAGTCCGGCGCCGTCTTCGCGTAGTCCCGCAACGCCCAGCCGATCCCCTTGCGCAGGAAGAACTGCGGCTCGGCGATCGCCGGCTCGATCGCGCGGGTGAGCAAATCCGTGTCGGTGTCCTCCTTGGCGCCCACCTGGCAGATGATCGCCGTCCGGCGGCGCCAGAGGTCGGTATCGGCCGCCCAGGCCAGCATCGTCGGTGTCATCCGCGCCCGGAACGACCGGAGGATCGGCCCGATCCGCCGGATCGCGAGCTCGTCCACGTAGTCCCACCACGCCCCGCCGACGATCATTTCCTCGTACATCGGCACCAGCTCCGGGTCCTGCCACGGCCGGTAGGCCGGGTACCCGGAAAGATCGATGGCCGCGTAGCGCTCCTCGCGGAATTCGGCCGTCCGCCACAACTCCAGGACGGTCGCCGAATATGTCACCCGATCGGGCAATGTGTGGTCGGCGAGCAGCTGCTTGAGCAACGCGCCGCGCTGGGGTTTCGGCACTCCGCGGAACGGCATGGCCGACTTCATGTACGCCTGCATGGCCGGCGCTTTCGCCGGGTCGGCCGCCTCGGCCAACCCCGCGCGGATCGCCTTGACCAGCGTCTCGTCCGCGCTCATCCGTCCTCCCCTCGGGCTCCGGCGATCGCGAGCGTACTGCGGGCCACCGACAGTTCCGTTGCCGCGTGGACGCCACAGGTACCGACGAAAGGCGGATGGCAAAAGCCGCGTCGGTCAGCGAGATTGTTCGAGGTTGCCGGTAGTTTCGTCGAAATCTGGCGAACGCTGTCGAATGCGGACGAAAAGGACGACTGTGAAGAGAATCGTTGCCGCCATCGCCGCCGCGGGGCTCGCGGCCGGGCTGATGGCCGCCGCGCCCGCCGCCTCGGCGGAAACCGGGGTGCAGTTCACCCCCGCGCCGATCGCCTGGGGCCCTTGCGCGTCGGCGGGCCTCAAGGCCAACGGCGCCGAATGCGGCTTCCTGGAAGTGCCGATGGACTACGCGAAGCCGGGCGGGGCGAAGGTCTCCGTCGCGGTCTCGCGGATCAAGCACAAGACCGCGCAGTCCCAGGGCATCATGCTGGTGAACCCGGGTGGCCCGGGCGGCTCCGGCCTCGGCCTGTCGGTGCTCGGCAAGTACGTGCCGAACCACGCGGGGGACAACTACGACTGGATCGGTTTCGACCCGCGGGGCGTCGGGTCCAGCAAGCCCGCCGTCACCTGCGACGGGAACTACTTCAGCTACAACCGGCCCGCCTACGTGCCGACCACGCCGCAGCTGGAGAAGACCTGGCTCGCCCGCTCGAAGGGGTACGCCGACGCGTGCCGCAAGAACGGCGAGATCCTGAACCACCTCAAGACGACCGACGTCGCGCAGGACATGGACAGCCTGCGCAAGGCGCTCGGTGAGAAGCAGATCAACTATTACGGCTTCTCCTACGGCACCTACCTCGGCCAGGTGTACAGCACGCTGTACCCGAAGAACGTCCGCCGGATGGTGCTGGACGGCAACGTCGACCCGCGGAAGGTCTGGTACCAGGCCAACCTCGACCAGGACGTCGCGTTCGACAAGAACATCAAGATCTACTTCGACTGGCTCGCGAAGTACGACGACGTCTACCACCTCGGCAACACCGGCGAGGCCGTCGAGAAGCTCTGGTACGACACCCAGCGCAAGCTGGCCAAGAACCCGGCGGGCGGGGTCATCGGCGGCGACGAGTGGACCGACGTCTTCCTGCAGGCCGGCTACTACGTTTTCGGCTGGGTCGACATGGCCAAGGCCTTCGACGGCTACGTGCACAAGGGTGACTGGCAGACGCTCAAGGCGCTCTACGACAACTCGAACCCCCCGGGCGACGACAACGGCTTCGCCGTGTACCTGGGCGTGCAGTGCACCGACGTGCAGTGGCCGACCGACTGGAACCGGTGGCGGGTCGACAACTGGCTGACCTACTTCAAGGCCCCGTTCGAGACCTGGGGCAACGCCTGGTTCAACGCGCCGTGCGTGTTCTGGCCGGCGAAGGCGGGCAAGCCGGTGAACATCGACGGCAGCAAGGTGGCCGGTGCCCTGCTCATCAGCGAAGAGCTCGACGCCGCCACGCCGTACACCGGCAGCCTCGAGGTGCGGAAGCGGTTCCCGAACTCGAGCCTGATCAGCGCGCCGGGCGGCACCACGCACGCCGGTTCGCTGTCCGGGGTGTCCTGTGTGGACGACAAGATCGCCGACTACCTGGCGAACGGCACCCTGCCGAAGCGCCGGCCCGGCAACCACTCGGACGTCCAGTGCAGCCCGGTGCCGCCGCCGGTGCCCGACGGCGCCGCGGCGCAGAAGTCGGACAGCTCCGCGAAGGCCGCCCAGGAGAAGCAGAGCACGCTGGCCCAGCTGCTGCACTTCTGAGCGGAACCGTTCCACCCCGCTGCCCCGGCCCGGTGCTTCCGGACCGGGGCAGCGTCTTGTCCACCGGTGTCCCATCGTCGCCTCCTCGTGACGGTTCGTGGTCACCGGGGACGTTAGGGGAGGGGTCCGACAATTCCGGAGCGAAGTGGGCCGTGAGCAGCGCGTGGCCGAAAATTGTCGGGGGTGCGCGCTAGCTTCGTGGCATGTCGATCATCGAAGAGCGCCGGACCGAGGTCCGGGCCCAGGACAACACCTACCAGATCGTGGTCGCGACCAGGACGGACGTCGACCGCGCCGAACCCACGCCCCGGGTGATGATCACCCTGGAAGCCGGCGGACCCGGCGGTGAACCGGTCGCCGAGGGCAGCCTCGACCTGGACGTCGCGGTGGCGGCCACGGTGGCGGATCTCGTCGCGGACGGATTGCTGTCCGCAACCGGGGAGGGCCGCGGGCCGCGGCGAAGATCCGCGGGCCGTCCCGCCCAGCAGGGCCGCCCGTGGAGCGCGGAGATGGACGCGGAGCTGGAGAGCCGGTGGATCGCGGGGGAGAGCGTCGCGCAGATCGCGGCGTACTTCGAACGCACTCCCGGCGGCATCCGCGCCCGCCTGCCGCGCGTGGGCTGCGACCCGGAGAACCCCGGCTGCTACCTCCCCGTGCCGCCGAGCAGGCGCACGGACTCAGGCGGTGGTGAGCCGACCTGAGTAACAGTGGTGGGCCGGTCGTCGGCGGGACCGGCCCACCACCGGGCACCGGGCGAGTTCGCAGACGAGCAGGGGGAGGAAATCCGTGGGAAAGCCGTTGTCACCCGGCTGTGGGAAGCCGATGCGGGACGGGGAAGGCCGCGGAAGAGCGCGGTCGGCTTTCACGCCGGCCCGGGCAGCCGGCGGTGGGGGCCGGCGCCGGCGAGCGTTCCCGGTCCTTGTCGTGCGGTTGTGCGGTGGGCGGGCGGCCCTCTCGTGCGCGCGCCGGGCATCGGCCCGACCACGCCGGCGTCCCGGCCGTCGGCCAGGCTCAGGGCGCGGCGACCGGCCGGTCCTCGTTCCCGGCCGCCGCGTTCGCCCGGTTCGCGAGCTGCTTCAGGTGCGCCACCAGCTCCGCGGGTTCCTCGACCGTGAACGCACACCCCAGCCCCAGCAACCGGAACGCGAGCCAGTCGAGCGAGTCCGCGTGGCTGCGCCACCGGCACCGGCCGTCGCCGAGGTCGGTCAGCTCGCCCGCTGCCTGGCCGAGGCGGGGCGCCATCTGCGAGGCCGGCTCGGCCAGGACCGCCACCGCCCGGTAGGACGGCGCGAGGTCGTAGAACCGGTCGAGCACGTAGGCCGCCAGGTCCGCGGCGGGCGGCTCGCGTCGCGCCACCCGGCCGCCGGTGGCCTGGGCCTCGCGGACGCGGTCGGCGCGGAAGACGCGCCAGTCCGCCCGGTCCAGGTCGTAGGCAACCAGGTACCAGCGGCGGCCCGCGGCGACCAGCTGCAGCGGCTCGGCCCGGCGGCGGGTCTCGGCTCCGTCGGGGGCGCGGTAGCGGAACCGGACGGTCTCGTGGTTGGTGATCGCCCCGGCGAACACCGTCAGCTGCGCCGGGTCGACGACGGGCCCGGTGGCCGGCACGGCGACCGTCGCCGTGCCGATCGTGCCCACCCGGCGGCGCAGCCGGGCCGGCAGCACCAGTTCCAGCTTGGCGAGCGCCCGCACGGACGCTTCCTCGATGCCGGACACGGACTGCCCCGCGGCGGTCCGCAGCCCCACCGCGATCGCGACGGCCTCCTCGTCGTCGAGCACGAGCGGCGGCATCGCGGCGCCGGCGACCAGCCGGTACCCGCCGGCCACCCCGCGGCTGGCCTCGACCGGGTAGCCCAGGTCACGCAGCCGCTCGATGTCGCGGCGGATGGTGCGCGGGCTGACCCCCAGCCGCTCGGCCAGCTCGCTGCCCGGCCACTCGCGAGGGGTCTGGAGCAGCGAAAGCAGGCCGAGCAACCGGGCCGGGGTGTCCGTCATGCGCCCAGCATCCCAAGGTGGCGGGCACCACTCCGAGTTTGTTTAGACTTGCAAGGGCGTGCATAATCATGCGTATGACGGTGAACATCGCGGTGGCCGGAGCCAGCGGGTACGCGGGTGGTGAGCTGCTGCGCCTCCTCCTGACCCATCCCGAGGTCGAGATCGGCGCGCTCACGGCCGCCAGCAGCGCGGGCACGAAGCTCGGCGTCCACCAGCCCCACCTCGTCCCCCTCGCCGACCGCGTGCTGGCCGAGACGACACCGGAGACCCTCGCCGGTCACGACATCGTCTTCCTCGCGCTGCCCCACGGGCACTCCGCGGCGATCGCGGCGCAGCTCGGCCCGGATGTGCTGGTGGTCGACCTCGGCGCCGACCACCGCCTGGCCGACGCGGGCGACTGGCAGCGCTGGTACGGCGGCGACCACGCCGGCCAGTGGCCGTACGGCCTGCCCGAACTCCCCGGTGCCCGCGAGGAGCTCGCCGGCACCAAGCGCATCGCCGTGCCCGGCTGCTTCCCGACCGGCGGCTCGCTGGCCCTCGCGCCCGCGTTCGCCGCCGGGCTGATCGAGCCCGACGTCACGATCGTCGCGGTCACCGGGACTTCCGGGGCCGGCAAGAGCCTCAAGCCGAACCTGCTCGGCTCCGAGGTGATGGGCTCGGCGAGCGCGTACGGCGTCGGCGGCGCCCACCGGCACACCCCGGAGTTCGTGCAGAACCTCTCGGCCGTCGCGGGCGAACGGGTCACCGTGTCCTTCACCCCGGTGCTCGCGCCGATGCCCCGCGGCATCCTCACCACGGCGAGTGCTCCGCTGAAGGACGGCGTCGACGAGGCCGCCGCCCGGGCGGCGTACGAGAAGGCCTACGACGCGGAGCCGTTCGTCCAGCTCCTGCCCGCGGGTGCCTGGCCGACCACCGCGTCGACGCTCGGGTCGAACAACACCCAGCTGCAGGTCACGGTCGACACCGGGGCGCGCCGCCTGGTCGTCGTCGCCGCGATCGACAACCTGACCAAGGGCACCGCCGGCGGTGCCGTCCAGTCGATGAACCTGGCCCTCGGCCTCCCGGAAACCACCGGGCTTTCCACCGTAGGAGTGGCACCGTGACCGTCACCGGCCCCCAGGGCTTCCGCGCCGCCGGCGTCGCCGCCGGGATCAAGGCCTCCGGCGCGCTCGACCTCACCCTGGTCGTCAACGACGGCCCGCTCGATGTCGCCGCGGGCGTGTTCACCCGCAACGTCATCAAGGCCGCGCCCGTGCTGTGGTCGCAGGAGGTCCTCAAGCAGCAGCGGCTCAAGGCCGTCGTCCTCAACTCGGGGGGCGCGAACGCGGCCACCGGGCCCGGCGGTTTCCAGGACACCCACGCCATCGCCGAGAAGGTCGCCGAAGTCCTGCAGGCGGGCGCGATCGAGGTCGCCGTCTGCTCCACCGGCCTGATCGGCGAACGGCTGCCGATGGACGCGGTCCTGTCCGGAGTGGACGCAGCGGTCAAGGCTCTCGACGCAAGCCCCGAGGCGAGCCTCAACGCCGCCAAGGGCGTGATGACCACCGACACGAAACCGAAGCAGGCCTTCGCGAAGCACGACAGCGGCTGGAGCGTCGGCGGCTTCGCCAAGGGGGCGGGCATGCTCGCGCCCAACCTCGCCACCATGCTCTCGGTGCTGACCACCGACGCCGTGGCGGACAAGGAGACCCTCGACCGCGCCCTGCGCGCGGCCACCCACCTCACCTTCGACCGGCTCGACGTCGACGGCGGCACGTCCACCAACGACACGGTCCTGGTGCTGGCGTCCGGCGCGAGCGGCGTCGAACCGACGGAAGCGGAGCTCACCGAGCTGCTCACCGCGGTGAGCCACGACCTGGTGCTCCAGCTGCGCGCGGACTCCGAAGGCGCCACCAAGGACGTCGACGTCACCGTGCGCGGCGCGGCCTCCGAAGCCGACGCGATCGCGGTCGCCCGCACGATCGCCGAGGACAACCTGGTCAAGACGGCGCTGTTCGGCTCCGACCCGAACTGGGGCCGGATCGCCATGGCGCTCGGCCGGGTGCCGGCCCGCATCGACCCGGAGGCCGTGTCGATCGCGATCAACGGCGTCACCCTGTTCGCCCAGGGCGTGCCGGCGGCGGACCGGTCGGAGGCGGACCTCACCGGCCGGGCCATCGAGATCGTCGTCGACCTCGGCGTCGGCACGGGCACGGCGACCATCTACACCACGGATCTTTCGCACGGTTACGTCGAAGAGAACAGCGCGTACTCCTCATGAACCAGGAGGCTCTGATTTCCGCGGACGAACGACTCGCGACAGCGGCCGAGAAGGCCGGGGTGCTCATCGAAGCGCTGCCTTGGCTGCAGCGGTTCAACGGGGCCACCGTGGTGGTGAAGTACGGCGGCAACGCCATGATCGACGAGCAGCTGAAGGCGGCGTTCGCCGAGGACATGGTGTTCCTCCGGCTGGCCGGCCTGCGCCCGGTGGTCGTGCACGGCGGTGGCCCGCAGATCACCGCGATGCTCAAGCGCCTCGGCGTCGAGGGGGAGTTCAAGGGCGGCCTGCGGGTCACCACCCCGGAGACGATGGACATCGTCCGGATGGTGCTCACCGGCCAGGTCAGCCGCGAACTCGTCGGGCTGATCAACGCCCACGGGCCGTACGCGGTCGGCATCTCGGGCGAGGACGCGCGGCTGTTCACCGCCGAGCGCAAACAGGCCACTGTGGACGGTGAGCAGGTCGACATCGGGCTGGTCGGCGAGGTCGCCGAGGTCAACCCGGACGCGGTGCTCGACATCGTCAACGCCGGGCGCATCCCGGTCGTGTCCACGGTCGCCCCGGACGTCGACGGCGTGGTGCACAACGTCAACGCCGACACGGCCGCCGGTGCGCTCGCGGCCGCGCTGGGCGCCGAAAAACTGGTCGTGCTCACCGACGTCGAAGGCCTGTACGCGAACTGGCCCGACCGGTCGTCGCTGATCGACCGCATCCGCGTCGACCGGCTCGAGACCATGCTGCCCGGCCTGGCCAGCGGCATGATCCCGAAGATGGAGGCGTGCGTGCGCGCCGTCCGCGGCGGCGTGCGCCGGGCGCACGTGATCGACGGCCGTCTCGCCCATTCGGTGCTGCTGGAGGTCTTCACCTCGCGCGGCATCGGCACCATGGTCTTCCCCGAAACGGAGCTCCCGTGACCGACCTTGAGTCCAATGTGGATGGCCAGGCGCACTGGCAGTCCGCCATCATGGACAACTACGGCACACCCAAGCTGACGCTCGTGCGCGGCGAGGGCGCGAAGGTGTGGGACGCCGACGGCAAGGAGTACGTCGACCTGGTCGGCGGCATCGCCGTCAACGCGCTCGGCCACGCGCACCCGGCCGTCGTCGAAGCCGTCACCGAGCAGATCAAGCGGCTCGGCCACACCTCGAACCTCTACGTCAACCCGGCGGCCATCGAGCTCGCCGAAGCGCTGCTCGACGTCGCCGGTCTCACCGGCCACGGCAAGGTCCTGTTCGTCAACTCCGGGGCCGAGGCCAACGAAGCCGCGCTGAAGATCAGCCGGCTCACCGGGCGCACGAAGGTGGTCGCCGCCGAGGGCGCGTTCCACGGCCGGACCATGGGCGCGCTGACGCTCACCGGCCAGCCCGCCAAGCGTGAGGCCTTCAAGCCGCTGGTGCCCGGGGTGGAGCACGTGCCGTTCGGGGACGTCGAGGCGCTCAAGGCCGCCGTCGACACCGAAACCGCGGCCGTCTTCCTGGAGCCGGTCCTCGGCGAGGCGGGGGTCATCCCGGCGCCGGACGGCTACCTGCAGGCCGCGCGCGAAATCACCAAGGCCACCGGCACGCTCCTGGTGCTCGACGAGGTGCAGACCGGGCTCGGCAGGCTCGGCACCTGGTTCGGCTACCAGCAGGCCGGCATCGTCCCCGACGTCATCACCCTCGCCAAGGGGCTCGGCGGCGGCCTCCCGCTGGGCGCGGTGATCGGCGTCGGCGCGGCGGGTGACCTGCTCAAACCGGGGCAGCACGGCACCACCTTCGGCGGCAACCCGGTCTGCTGCGCGGCCGGGCTGGCCGTGCTGAAGACCATCGCCGCCGACGGCCTGCTCGACCACGTCGCCTCGCTGGGCAAGGACATCGCGGCGGGCGTCGAGGCACTGGGGCACCCGCTCGTCGCCGGCGTGCGCGGCGCCGGGCTGCTGCTCGGCATCGCCCTGAAGCAACCGGTCTCGGCGGCGGTCGCCCAGGCGGCCCAGGAGGCGGGCTACCTCGTCAACCCGGTCGCCCCGGACGCCATCCGGCTCGCGCCCCCGCTCGTCCTCGACGGCGAACAGGCCGAAGGCTTCCTCGCCGCACTCCCGAACGCGCTCGACTCCACCACGAAGGACTCCGACTGATGCTGCGCCACTTCCTCCGCGACGACGACGTCAGTCCGGCCGAGCAGAAGGCCATCCTCGACCTCGCCGACCAGCTCAAGGCCGATCCGCTGGGCAACAGGACCCTGGCCGGCAAGTCGATCACCGCGATCTTCGAGAAGAACTCGACGCGGACCCGGTTCTCGTTCGAGGTCGGCATCAGCCAGCTCGGCGGCCACCCGGTGATCGTCGACGGCCGCTCGATGCAGCTCGGCCGCGAAGAGACGATCGAGGACACTTCGCGGGTCCTCTCGCGGTACGTCGACGGGATCGTGTGGCGCACCTTCGCGCAGAAGCGCATCGAGGCGATGGCGTCGGCGGCCTCCATCCCGGTGGTCAACGCGCTGACCGACGAGTTCCACCCGTGCCAGGTGCTCACCGACCTGATGACGATCCGCGAGCGCAAGGGCAAGCTCGCCGGCCTCACCCTCGTCTACCTCGGCGACGGCGCCAACAACATGGCGCACTCGCTGCTGCTCGGCGGGGTCACCGCCGGGATGCACGTCCGGGTCGTCTCGCCGGTCGGCTTCCAGCCCGACCAGGGCGTGATGCTGGACGCGAAGAAGCGGGCGGACGAGACCGGCGGCACCGCGACCGTCTTCACCGACCCGTACGCGGCGGTCGACGGCGCGGACGTGCTCGTCACCGACACGTGGACGTCGATGGGGCAGGAGAACGACGGCCTCGACCGGGTGGGCCCCTTCCGCGCCCTGCAGGTCAACACCGGGCTGCTGAAGAAGGCCGCGGACGACGCGATCGTGCTGCACTGCCTGCCCGCGCACCGCGGCTGGGAGATCACCGACGAAGTGCTCGACGGCCCGGCCAGCGCGGTCTGGGACGAGGCCGAGAACCGCCTGCACGCCCAGAAGGCGCTGCTCGTCTGGCTCTTCGAAGAGAGCCGGCGATGACCGGCAGCCGGGTGGGCCGTCAGGCGCGGATCACCGAGCTCGTGTCCACCATGACCATCCGCAGCCAGACCGAGCTGGCCAAGCTGCTGGCCGCCGAGGGCATCGAGGTCACGCAGGCGACGCTGTCGCGCGACCTCGACGAACTGGGCGCGGTCAAGCTGCGCGGCCCGGACTCGGGCGCGCCGGTCTACGTCATCCCCGAAGACGGCAGCCCGGTGCGCGGCGTGCAGGGCGGCACGTCCCGGCTTTCCCGGCTGCTGGCCGAACTGATGGTCTCGGCGGACTCGTCGGGCAACCTGATGGTGCTGCGGACACCGCCGGGCGCGGCCCAGTTCCTGGCCAGCGCCATCGACCGGGCCGCCCTGGAGGAGGTCGTCGGCTCGATCGCGGGTGACGACACCGTCGCCGTGATCGCGCGGGAGCCGCTGACGGGCAAGGAACTGGCCGAACGCTTCGCCGCCCTCGCCCAGCGATCGGCGGACGAAGGATCACCGTGATCGCGATCGGCGACATCTTCCCGGCCGAGGGCGAATTCCTCGCGCCGGACGAGGTCGTGATCACGTTCGACCGCGGGATCCCGGTGGCGATCGACGGCGAGACCGTCTCCGTCGCCGAAGCACGCCGGATGCTGAGCGCGCGCGGCGAAGCACAACGGATCGGCCGCGGCGAAGCGTGCGCCGCGCTCGACCGGCGGGCCGGCCGCGGATGCGCCAGTCTGACCAGCACCGCGTCGGGCGAAGTCCGCCTGGTCCTGTACGACGGCCGGATCACGGTCGCCTGACCACCCGAACGAACACCGAGGAGAAGCGAGAACAGTGAGCGGGAACGAGCAACCGGTCCAGCTGTGGGGCGGCCGGTTCGCCAGCGGTCCGGCGGAGGCCATGGCCGCGCTGAGCGCGTCGACGCACTTCGACTGGCGCCTGGCGCCCTACGACATCGCCGGGTCCCGCGCGCACGCCCGGGTGCTCCGCAAGGCGGGCCTGCTCACCGAAGACGAGCTCGCCGGCATGCTGAGCGCGCTGGACACGCTCGCGCAGGACGTCGCGTCGGGGGCGTTCACCCCGACAATCGCCGACGAGGACGTGCACACGGCCCTCGAACGCGGCCTGCTCGAACGCGCGGGCACCGAACTCGGCGGCAAGCTGCGCGCCGGCCGTTCGCGCAACGACCAGGTGGCCACGCTGTTCCGGATGTGGCTGCGCGACGCCGCCCGCCGGGTCGTCGCCGGCACCCTCGAGGTCATCGACGCACTGGTTTCGCAGGCGAAGCGGCACCCGGACGCGATCCTGCCCGGCCGCACGCACCTGCAGCACGCCCAGCCCGTGCTGCTCGCGCACCACCTGCTGGCCCACGGCCAGGCGCTGCTGCGGGACGTCTCGCGCCTGCGGGACTGGGACGCCCGCACGGCCGAATCGCCGTACGGCTCGGGTGCGCTCGCCGGTTCCTCGCTGGGCTTGGACCCGGAGGCCGTCGCCGAAGAGCTCGGCTTCACGACCAGCGTCGAAAACTCCATCGACGGCACCGCTTCGCGCGACTTCGTCGCCGAGTTCGCCTTCGCCGTCGCGATGCTGTCGGTGAACCTGTCCCGGATCGCCGAGGAGGTGATCATCTGGAACACCGCCGAGTTCGGGTACGTCACGCTCGACGACGCCTGGGCGACCGGCAGCTCGATCATGCCGCAGAAGAAGAACCCGGACGTCGCGGAGCTGACGCGCGGCAAGGCCGGCCGGTTGATCGGCAACCTCACCGGCCTGCTGGCCACCCTCAAGGCGCAGCCGCTGGCCTACAACCGCGACCTGCAGGAGGACAAGGAGCCGGTGTTCGACTCGGTCGAGCAGCTCGAGCTCCTGTTCCCGGCGATCGCCGGGATGCTCGAGACGCTCACCTTCCACACCGACCGGCTCGCCGAGCTGGCCCCGGCCGGCTTCACCCTGGCCACCGACATCGCCGAGTGGCTGGTGCGCCAGGGCGTCCCGTTCCGCGTCGCCCACGAGGCGGCGGGGGAGAGCGTCCGCGTCGCCGAGTCCCGCGGCGTCGGCCTGGACGAACTGACCGACGAGGAGTTCGAAAAGATCAATCCGGCGCTGACGCCCGCGGTGCGCGAAGTCCTGACCGTCGAAGGCTCGGTCAAGTCGCGCGACGCCCGGGGCGGCACCGCGCCGGCCCGCGTGGCCGAGCAGCGCGCGCGGCTGGAGGAGCGGGTCACCGCGGCCCGTCAGTGGCTCAGCTGAGGGACTTCCGGAGCTTGGCCCGGACGGCCCGCGTGGCCATCGGGCCGAGCCCGTCCAGGACGTCGACGAGCACGGCCAGCTGCTCCAGGGCGGCCACGGCCTGCTCGGCGCCGTCGGGGTCGACCGTGTCGAACAGCGTGAGCCCGAGGAACCCGGCGGACACGGCGTGGGCCAGCCCGTCGGGGTCCGCGAGCTCGGCCAGCGGCGATCCCTTGAGCACGCGCTCGAGCGACAGCCGGACCTCGGTGATCCACTTGTTCAGGCCCTCGCGGGTCGCTTCGGCGAGCCGTTCGCTGCCCTGGGCCCCGGCCAGGGTCTGGGCCAGGAGGGCCAGGTTGCCTTCGGCGCGCTCCGCGGTGCGGATCTCGCGGCCGAGGGCGAGCAGCTCACCGACGGTGGCCACGGCGGCGAAGCGCTCCCGGTAGAGGGCGACGCGGGCCTCGGTCGCGGAGATGCACGCCTGCGCGATGAGATTTTCGACGCTGCCGAAGTGGTAGAAGACCAGCGCCTGGTTCGCGCCCGCGGCACTCGCGACCGACCGGGCGGAGACGGCGGTGATGCCCTGCTGCCGGACGACTTCCAGCACGCCGTCCACGAGCCGCTGCTTCGTGTCCTGCGAACTGGAGTTCCGGCCGGTGCCCATCAGTCGATGACCTTCTCACGGTGTGGCTGCACCACCCCGCTCACCCCGCCGCCCGGGCGCGTCCGGCCGCAGCGGGCGGCCGAGGGCGCGGTCAGGGGCTGGTCCTCCGGCGCGACGCCGGTCTCCAGCCAGAGCCGCAGCCGGTCGGACGACCACGCCGTCAGCCAGCCGAGCACCGGCCGGAACACCCGGTCGGCCAGCTGCCCGAAGCGTCCCCAGCGGGTGCCGTAGTCGAAGCCGGTGGCGAACCGGACGCCCCCGGGGACCGGCGTGCAACGCCAGAACCCCGCGCCCGCGCTGATCAGGGACAACGGGTCGGCCGAGGCGAACCGCAGCACCGACGTGCGCGAGCCGTCCGGCCAGTCCCGCGGCGCCGCGCTCACCCCGACGCCGGCGACCGCGACGCCGAGGAACCGTGAGGTGTAGTGGAAGTGGTGCTCCCCGATCGGCGTGATCCCGGCGAAGAGGAGATCCCAGCGCCGGTGCAGGAGCGGGTCTTGCGTGTGCCGCCACAGTGTGTCGAGGTCCGTGCGGATCACCGTCTCGACGTAGAGCGCCTTCGGTCGCATCTCTCGTCTCCCCTCCGAGTTTGAGCGACTGCTCAAATCGACTGTAGGGAATTTTGAGCGATCGCTCAAGGGATAAGGTGGCCGGGCCAGGCAGCCGAGGAGAGGAATCCGTTTGAGCGGCGACGCAGGCCGGTTGTTCACGCGCGGCGAACTCGCACTGGACCCGGTCGACCTGGCCCACCTGCTGCTCGGCTCGGTCCTGGAGGCCGACGGTCCCGACGGCACCGTCGGCGTCCGGCTCGTCGAGGTCGAGGCCTACCGCGGCGAGGACGATCCGGCGTCGCACTGCTACCGCGGGCAGACGCCGCGCAACGCCGTCATGTGGGGGCCCGCGGGTCACCTGTACGTCTACTTCGTCTACGGGATGCACTTCTGCGCGAACATCGTCGGCTCGACCGACGGCGTCGCCGGCGCGGTGCTGTTGCGCGCGGGTGAAGTCGTCAAGGGCCTCGACATCGTCCGCAAGCGGCGGCCGAACGCGCGGGGCACCGGCGAACTCGCCAAGGGGCCGGCCATCCTGACCTCGGTGCTGCGCATCGACCGCGGGGAAAACGGCGTTGACCTCACCGATCCGGCGTCCCCGGTCCGGCTCTACGCCGGCGAACGCGTGCCGGCCGAGCGCATCCGGTCCGGTCCGCGCGTCGGCGTCGCGATGGCGATGGACACGCCGTGGCGGTTCTGGGTCGACGGCTCGCCCGCGGTGTCCACCTACCGCCGCGGCGGGAAGCGGCGGGTCCGACCCGCCAGTTAGTCGGTTGACCTGGTGCGGGAGGATCTACAGGCGTGAGCGAACACATCCTCGACGAGCTGTCCTGGCGCGGCCTGATCGCGCAGTCCACCGACATCGACGCCCTCCGGCGCGAGCTCGACCAGGGTCCCGTGACGCTCTATTGCGGCTTCGACCCGACCGCGCCCAGCCTGCACGCCGGCAACCTCGTCCCGCTGCTCATGCTCAAGCGGTTCCAGCGCGCCGGGCACCGGCCGATCGTGCTGGCCGGCGGCGCGACCGGGATGATCGGCGACCCGCGCGACACCGGCGAGCGCACCCTGAACACCCTCGACGTCGTCGCCGAGTGGGCCGGGCGCATCCGCGGCCAGCTCGAACGGTTCGTCGACTTCGACGACTCGGCGACCGGCGCGATCGTCGAGAACAACCTGAACTGGACCGGGCAGCAGACCGCGCTGGAGTTCCTGCGCGACGTCGGGAAGCACTTCTCGATCAACGTCATGCTCAACCGGGAGACGGTGAAGCGCCGGCTCGAGGGCGACGGTATGTCGTACACCGAGTTCAGCTACCTGCTGCTGCAGTCGCAGGACTACCTGCAGCTGCACCGCCAGTACGGCTGCAAGCTGCAGGTCGGCGGGTCCGACCAGTGGGGCAACCTCGTCGGCGGCGTCGACCTGATCCGGCGGACCGAGGGAGCGGCCGTGCACGCGCTGACCGCGCCGCTGGTCACCGACGCCGAGGGCCGCAAGTTCGGCAAGTCCACCGGCGGCGGGAACCTCTGGCTCGACCCGGAGATGACCTCGCCCTACGCCTGGTACCAGTACTTCGTCAACGTGGGTGACGCCGACGTCGTCCGCTACCTGCGGATGTTCACCTTCCTCACGCAGGAGGAGATCGCCGCGCTGGCGGAGGACACCGAACAACGCCCCCACCTGCGGGCCGCGCAGAAGCGGCTGGCGGAGGAGTTCACCACGCTCGTCCACGGCGAGGACCAGACCCGGCAGGTGATCAACGCCAGTCAGGCGCTGTTCGGCCGAGGCGAGCTCGGCGAGCTGGACGAACGCACCCTCGACGCGGCGATGGCCGAGGTGCCGAACGGCAAGGTCGACCCGGGCGGCGAGCCGACGATCGTCGACCTGCTGCTCGCCGGGGGACTGGTGGACAGCAAGGGCGCCGCGCGCCGCACCCTCAAGGAGGGTGGTGCATACGTCAACAACGTGAAGATCGCGGACGAGGAGTGGAAGCCGTCCCGCGAAGACGCCCTCCACGGCAAGTGGTTCGTCGTCCGCAAGGGCAAGCGCAACGTCGCCGGCGTCGCGCTCGGCGGCTGACCGGCTCCGGTGGCCCGGAACAGGGTCCTGACCTGCGGGAACGCGGTTAAGGTACCCCCCTGTTCCGGGCCCTTGGCGGGGGTGTAAAGTTCTCCAAGTCGCCAGGGAAACCGGGTGGCCGCCGGGACACGAACCAAGCTCTCGCGGATCGCGATTGAGTGGGTGTCCCACCAAAAACTGCTAGGAATAACTCGCTTCGAGTGAGCCGCTTGATCGCGGCGGACTCGGGGTGTGTTGCTTGAGAACTCAACAGTGTGCTAGTGAACTAAGCCAGTAGAGCTTATGTATTGAACCTCGTATGAGGTTCCTTTGAGAGCATTAAATTGCCTCGATTGAATTCGAAGACAT
>NZ_JAEBEI010000024.1:0-117666 GCF_046548775.1 Amycolatopsis sp. cmx-4-61
CCTACCGGTCCGGACCGGCAGCAAGTCTTCGATCAACGCCCACTGATCATCGGAGAGCAACTGAAACCGCGACACGACCAGCAGCATCCCAGCAGCCAGCCGGAACTTTTGTCAGACACGCCCTAGGGCGGTACCGCCCCGGCCGCAGCCGGCTCCGGCGCGGATAACCGGGTGACAGACACCGCTACCCTGGATTCGTGGCCGTCGTTGCGGAGTACCGCCGATTTACCGGCCCCCTGGCCTTTTCCGGCCGGCGGGGTCTCGGCGCCATGCCCGCCTGACCTTTCGCCGGGCCGTCCGGGCCAGGGGGAACCGCCCTCGAAACCCACCCGAGCCCGAAGGTTCCACCATGCCCGCAACACTCACCCCGGCCCAGCTCGCCCGCGACCTCGCCGTCCGCGATCTCACCGATCCCGGCGCCGGGCCGCACGCCGTCCAGCTCCTCGTCGACGAAGCCGTCCGAAGCCTCGCCGGCCTGTGGTCCTGCGAGGTCCGCAGGTGCCCCGGCGACCGCATCGTCACGGTCGCCGACAACTACGACAACCTCGGCTACCACCCGGCCGACGTCACGCGCGACGCCCGCTACACCCGGTACGTCGACGACCGGCACGTCCTGCGCAGCCACTCCACCGCCCTCGTCCCCGCCGCACTGCGGAACCTGGCCGCCGACCCCGCCGACGACGTGCTGCTCGTGTGTCCCGGCCTCGTCTACCGCCGCGACAGCATCGACCGGCTGCACAGTGGCACGCCGCACCAGCTCGACCTCTGGCGGATCGTCCGCGGCACCGTCACCCGGGCCGACCTCGAGGAGATGGTCGCCGCCCTCGTGCCGGACCGGCGTTGGCGGCTCGGCGCGCGCCGTCATCCGTACACAGTGGACGGTGCGCAGCTCGACGTCGAACACGACGGGCGCTGGGTCGAGGTCGCCGAGTGCGGGCTCGCCCACGCCGGTGTCCTCGCGCGGGCGGGGCTCGGCAACGGCTGGTCCGGCTTGGCGCTCGGCCTGGGTCTCGACCGGATGGTCATGCTGCGCAAAGGAATCCCGGACATCCGGCTGCTGCGCTCGACCGAGCCCGCCATCGCCGCGCAGCTGACGGACCTCGCGCCCTACCGGCCGGTTTCCGCGCTGCCGCCGGTGCGCCGCGACCTGTCGATCGCGGTGCCGGCCGACGACCGCGCCGAAGACCTCGGCGACCGCGTCCGCGACGCCCTCGGCGACGAAGCCGACGTCGTCGAGTCGGTCGAGATCCGGCAGGAGACGCCGTACGTCCGGCTGCCGGCGCAGGCCCGGGCCCGGCTCGGCGCGACGCCGGGCCAGAAGAACCTGCTCGTCCGCCTGGTCCTCCGTCCCCTGGACCGGACGTTGACCGATCAGGAAGCGAACGTGCTCCGGGATCGAGCCTATGCCGGGCTGCACCGCGGGAACGTCCACGAGTGGGCCGGGCTCACCGGAGGACGCGGTACCGCAGGTGCGTGACCGAGGGCGTCGCCCGTGCGTCCAGCTGCTCGAGGTTCAGCGGTCCGACGCCGTCGAACAGCCGGACGCCGCCGCCGAGCGTGTACGGCGCGATGTGCACCCGCAGTTCGTCGACCAGGCCCGCGGCGAGGTACTGGTTGACGGTGCTCGGGCCGCCGTGGACGGAGATCGCGCCGTCGCCGGCGGCTTCGCGGGCGCGGGCCATCGCGGCCTCGATGCCGTCGGTGACGAAGTGGAACGTGGTGCCGCCCGCCATCGGCTGCGGCTCGCGCGGGTGGTGGGTGAGCACGAAGACCGGGCCGTGGTAGGGCGGGTTGTCGCCCCACCAGCCCGTCCACGGCCGGTCCCATTCGCCACGGACGGGGCCGAACATGTTGCGCCCCATGATGAACGCCTTGGCCGTCAGCATCCGGTCGAACTCGGCGGGGTGCTCGTCGCGGCCTTCGCCGAACCAGGCGTGCAGCTTGTCGCCCCAGCCGTCGCCGCCGTCGTCGCCGAACGGGCGCTGCTCGGTCTGGTGGTGCCCGGCTGCGTACCCGTCGAGGGTGATCGTGAGGTCGCAGGTCACCTTGCCGGTCATGTCCGTGTCCTCCTCGGTCGGCTGCTCCGGAACCAGGATGGCCCGGCCGTCGCATGACGTCCAATGCCAATCGAGCCGGCGAACCATTGATATTCTCGATGAATGCTGAACCTGGTCCAGCTCGAGGTCCTGGCCGCGGTGGCCCGGCACGGCTCGGTGACCGAAGCGGCGCGGGAACTGCACTATTCGCAGCCGTCGGTGAGCCACCACCTGGCCCGCCTGGAAGCGGCCACCGGCGCCCGGCTCGTGCAGCGGGCCGGGCGCGGGATCCGCCTGACGCCGGAAGGCCGGCTGCTGGCCGACCGCGCCGCCGAAATCGCCGGACGCGTGGCCGCGGCGGCCGAAGAACTGGCCGCGCAGGTCGGCCTGCGAGCCGGGCGCGTCCGGCTGGCCGCCAACGCGTCCGCGCTGAGCACCCTCGTGCCGAAAGCCGCCGCGTCGCTGGCCCAGGCGCACCCGGGGCTCGAGCTGAGCCTGGTCGACCGGCACCCCGTCGAAGCGCTGGACATGCTGCGCCGCGGCGAACTCGACGTCGCCCTCGTCTTCCAGCACGCCGGCGCCCCGGCCGAGGAGGCCGGGTTCCGGTTCCGCCACCTCGCCGACGACCCGATCCACCTGATCAGCCGGCGGCCGGGCGACAGCCTGGCCGCCCACCGCGACTCGGCCTGGATCGGCGGCTGCCCCCGGTGCCGCGCGGAGCTGACCGCCATCTGCGCGGGGGCGGGCTTCAGCCCGCGCCTCGGTTCGTCCAGCGACGACATGGTCGTCGTGCAGTCCCTGGTCGCGGCCGGCCTCGGTGTCGCGACCCTGCCCGGGCTCGCGCTGCGAGCGCATCGCCATCCCGGCATCCACGCGACCGAACTCCCGGGCGTCCACCGCCGCATCCACGCGGCCACCTACGGCGACCCACCCGACCCGCCCGCGGTGGCCGCCGTCCTGGCGGCACTCACCCAGGCCGCCGCGCCGGCGCAGAGCGGCCCGTAGGGTGACCGGCATGACTGATCGGCTCTACTTCCGGCAGCTGCTCGCCGGGCGTGACTTCGCCGTCGGGGACCCCGTCGCGACGCAGATGGTGAACTTCGCCTACCTCATCGGCGACCGCGAAACGGGCGACGCCGTCATCGTCGATCCGGCCTACGCGGTGCGGGACCTCCTCGACGTCCTGGCGCAGGACGGGATGCGGCTCACCGGGGTGCTCGCCACCCACCACCACCCCGACCACGTCGGCGGCGAGATGCTCGGCTTCTCCCTGCCCGGGATCGCCGAACTGCTCGCCGCCGAGCCGGTGCCCATCCACGTCAACGGCGCCGAAACCGAGTGGGTCAAGCGGGTCACCGGCGTCTCCGGCAGCGATCTGCGCGCCCACGACCACGACGACGTCCTCGAGGTCGGCAGCATTCCGATCCGGCTGCTGCACACGCCCGGGCACACGCCGGGCAGCCAGTGCTTCCTGGTCGAGGACAAGCTGGTCTCCGGCGACACGCTCTTCCTGGAAGGCTGTGGCCGCACCGACTTCCCGGGCGGTGACGCCGAAGAGATCTACCGCAGCCTGCAGGCGCTCGCCGGCCTGCCCGGCGACCCGGTCGTCTACCCCGGGCACCAGTATTCGGCCGAACCGTCCGCCGCGCTGTCGGACGTCAAGCGCACCAACTTCGTCTACCGGCCGCGGTCGCTCGACGAATGGAAGGTCATGTTCGGCGGCTGAGCCAAGTCGTTCCACGGGGTGAAACGTGGGCCGTTCACGGAGTGGGCGCCGATTGACTTCGGTTCCCACTCCCCGGATGGTCGGGGCCACGCAATCCGAGAACGTCCCCGTCCCCGGGAGAAGTCCGTGTCGATTTCCACCACGGGTGTGCTCGCGCACGCCCGGAAACGCGCCGCCGAGCCGCCGCGCAAAGCCACCCGGCGGCTCGATCTGCGGCGCTGGATCAGCCCGGTGGTGCTGCTGGCCGCCTGGCAGCTCGCCAGCGCCACCGGCGTCCTGCCGCCCGACAAGCTCAGTGCACCGTGGACGGTCGTGCAGGCCGGCATCGAAGCCGCGCGCAGCGGCGAACTCGGTGACGCCTTCGCCGTTTCGCTCGGCCGGGTCGGTGCCGGGTTCGCCCTCGGCGCGGTCGCCGGCGTCCTGCTCGGCATCGTCTCCGGGCTGTCCCGCTGGGGTGAGGCCCTGGTCGACCCGCCGGTGCAGATGCTGCGCACCCTGCCCTTCCTCGGCCTGATCCCGCTGTTCATCCTGTGGTTCGGCATCGGCGAAGAGACGAAGATCGTGCTGGTCGCGCTCGGCGTGGCCTTCCCGCTCTACCTCAACGTCCACTCGGGAATCCGCGGCGCCGACCCCGCCCTCGTCGAAGCCGCCCGCGCGCTCGGGTTCAGCCGTGCGGAACGGCTCTGGCACGTCGTGCTGCCCGGTGCCCTGCCGCAGGCGCTCGTCGGGCTGCGGCAGTCGCTCGGCCTGGCCTGGCTCGCGCTGATCGTCGGCGAGACCGTCAACGCCGACGCCGGGGTCGGCTACCTCATCAACAACGCCCGGGAGTTCCTGCGCACCGACGTCGTGGTCGTCGGGCTGGTCCTGTACGCCCTGCTCGGCCTGGTCACCGACGCGCTGGTCCGGCTGCTCGAACGGAAGGTGCTGCGGTGGCGAACCCGGTAGCCGAGGTCGCCGGCCTCACCAAGCGGTTCGGGGAGCGGTCCGTCCTGAGCGGACTCGATCTGACCGTCGAGCGCGGCGAGTTCGTCGCCCTGCTCGGCCGCAGCGGATCCGGCAAGTCGACGCTCCTGCGGGTGCTCGCCGGGCTCGACGGCGACGTCGAAGGCACCGCGGAAGTCACCGGGACCGTCTCGGTCGCCTTCCAGCAGCCGAGACTGCTGCCGTGGCGGAAGGTCTGGCGCAACGTCGTCCTCGGCCTGCGCCAGGACGGCGTCACCAAGTCGCGCAACCGGGCGCTCGCCGAGAAGGCGCTGGCCGAGGTGCACCTGGCCGAGCACGCCGACGACTGGCCGCTCACGCTGTCCGGCGGCGAGGCGCAGCGCGTCTCGCTGGCCCGCGCGCTGGTGCGCGAACCCGGCCTGCTCCTGCTCGACGAGCCGTTCGGCGCCCTGGACGCGCTGACGCGGATCTCCATGCACGGCCTGGTCCAGGACCTCTGGCGGCGGCACCGGCCGGGCGTGCTGCTGGTGACCCACGACGTCGACGAGGCCCTGCGGCTCGCCGACCGGGTCCTGGTGCTCGACGGCGGGCGGATCGTGGCCGCGCACCGGCCGCGCGACACCGCCGGCCACGACGACCTCCGCCGCCGCGTGCTGGCCGACCTGGGAGTGACCGAAGATGCTGTGGCGTAAGGGAATCACCATCGTCGGGGCGGCGCTGGCGCTGTCCGCGTGCGGGACGGCGACCGGCGACGGTCCGGCCGCCGTGCCGGCCGCGGTGGGCAACGCCGACCTCGCGAAGGTGACGCTCAAGGTGGGTGACCAGAAGGGCGGCGTGAAGTCGCTGCTCACCGCGGCGAACCTGCTGCAGGGGACGCCGTACCGGATCGAATGGGCGACGTTCACCTCCGGCCCGCCGCTGCTCGAGGCCGCCTCGGCCGGCGCGATCGACACCGGGCGCGTCGGCAACACGCCGCCGATCTTCGCGGCCGCCGCGAAGGCGAGGATCAAGGTGATCAGCGTGTCGCGCAGCAACGTCGAACGGGAGGCCGTCCTCGTCCCGCCGGACTCTCCGCTGCAGAACGTCGCTGCGCTGAAGGGCAGGACGATCGGCGTCGCCAAGGGCACTTCGGCGCACGGGCAGCTGCTGAACACGCTGCACAACAACGGGTTGTCCACCCGGGACGTCAAGCTGAGCTTCCTCCAGCCGTCCGAGGCCTACGCGGCGTTCACGCAGCACACGATCGACGCCTGGGCGATCTGGGACCCCTACACCGCGCAGGCCCAGCTCGAGGCCCACGCGCGGGTGCTGGCCGACGGTCGCGGCGCGTCCAACGGCCTGGGTTTCCTGACCGCGAGCACGGCGGCACTCGGCGACCCCGGCAAGAACTCCGCACTGCGGGACTTCGCCGTGCGGGTGGTGAAGGCGCAGAAGTGGGCCGACACGCACCGCGAAGCGTGGGCGCAGGCGTGGGCGAAGGAGACCGGGCTGAAGCTCGAAGTCGCGCAGAAGGCCGTCGCGGCGGGCCGTGACGTGCCGATCGTGCTGGACGACACCGTGGTGGCCGCCGAACAGCAGCTCGCGGATGCCTTCACCGAAGAGAAGACGCTGCCGGGGAAGGTGGACTTCGCCGCCTTCGTCGACCGGCGGTTCGGCCCCGACCTGGACGCGGCGAGGAGCAACGGATGAGCATCGGGCTGCACTGGTTCCTGCCCACCAGCGGGGACGGCCGCACGATCGTGGAACGCTTCCACGCCAACCGGTCCGCGGGCCCGGCCGCCCAGCGCGACCCGGACCTGGACTACCTGGCCCAGGTGGCCCGCGCGGCCGAACGGCAGGGCTTCGAAGGCGTCCTGACCCCGACGGGCACGTGGTGCGAGGACGCGTGGCTCACCACGGCCGCGCTGATCCGCGAGACGACCCGGCTCAAGTTCCTCGTCGCGTTCCGTCCGGGCGTCATCTCGCCGACGCTGGCCGCGCAGATGGCGGGAACGTTCCAGCGCCTGTCGGGCGGCCGGGTGCTGCTCAACGTCGTCACCGGCGGCGATGCGGTGGAGCAGCGCCGGTTCGGCGACTGGCACGACCACGACGCCCGGTACGCCCGCACCGACGAGTTCCTGACCATCGTGCGCGGGGTCTGGTCCGGCGAGCCGTTCAGCTTCGCGGGCGAGCACCTGCGGGTCGAAGGCGCGACGACGCTGGCCGCGCCGGACCCGCTGCCGCCGATCTACTTCGGCGGCTCCTCGCCGGCCGCGCTGCCGGTCGCGGCGCGGCACGCCGACGTCTACCTCACGTGGGGCGAGCCGCCCGCGCAGGTGGCGGAGAAGATCGGCAAGGTGCGGGAGCTGGCCGGGGACCGGCCGATCCGGTTCGGCGTCCGGCTGCACACGATTTCGCGGGACACCTCGGCCGAGGCCTGGGCGGAGGCGCAGAAGCTGCTCGACGCCCTGAGCCCGGAGCAGGTCGCGAAGGCCCAGGCGCAGCTGGCCGCCAGCGAGTCGGTGGGGCAGCAGCGGATGGTCGCGCTGCACGGCGGCCGGTACGGCGACGGGGTGCGCGGGCTGGAGATCCACCCCAACCTGTGGGCGGGCGTCGGCCTGGTCCGCGGCGGCGCGGGCACCGCGCTGGTCGGCAGCCACGAAGAGGTCGCGGACCTGATCGAGGAGTACCACAGCGTCGGCGTGCGCGAGTTCGTGCTGTCGGGCTACCCGCACCTGGAGGAGGCGTACTGGTTCGGCGACGGCGTCCGGCCGGAGCTGGCCCGGCGTGGCCTGCTGGCCGGCGTCCCGGCCCTGCCCCGGCCCGCGCACCCGGAGCGCACCGTCTCGGCGCTGTAGCGGCGGTGCGGGGACGCGCCGCTCGTCCCCGCACCACCCGGGTCACCAGCTGCGACTCGGCGAGCAGCCGCAACGCGAGCTCCTTCAGCGGCGGGGCCGCCGTGGCGCCGTTGCCCGCGCCGCCGACGACCGTCAGCGTGTCCGGCGGGCCGGTGATCGCGGCGAGCCGCCGCGCGCGGGCCACATCGAGGATCCGGACCTCGTCGTAGGCGGTGATCACCAACCCGCTTTCCCGGCCCACGAACCAAAAATCTAGCGGACGAGCAGCCCCGGGGGCGCGAACAGCGGGTAGGTGACGAGCACGCCGTCGGCGGTCCGGACGACGGAAGCCGGGCGGAACAGGTCGCGCTGCCCGGCGTAGAACGCGGTCGTGCCGGCTTCGCCGCCGGTCAGCAGGACGCGGCGGCGCGGCTGCCCGGCGGCGTCCTCGCCGGGGACCTCGGGGAAGGCGGCGACACCCACGGGCTGGAGGGCGGCGAGCGCGGCGATCGTGGTGATGAGCCGCGGGTCCGCGCAGCCTTCGCGCAGCACGTCGGCGGCCTGCGTGGTGAGGGCGATCCGGGCCGACTCGGTCAGGGCTTCGCCGGCGTGGGCCCGGGCCGGTGCCTCGGGCGGCGCGGCGGGATCGGCCGGGGGCAGCCCGAGCCGCCAGACGGTGACCCGGGTGGCACCGGAGCCGAACACCGCGGTGGCGCCGGCGCCGGCGAAGGCGGCGTCGAGCGCCGGGTAGTGCTGCCGGAGGCCGGTTTCGCCGCCCCCGAAGACGGCCCACTCGGCGGCCGGGCAGGCGACGGCGCACGCGGCGGGCGCGGCGAGCAGGCCGGTCGGCCAGCCGGAGCCGGCGAGTTCGGCCCACGCGGCGTCGTCGACGAGCAACCGCGAGCCGGAAGCGTTGGCCTGCAACCAATCACGGGCCGAGGCGAGCGGGCCGCCGCGGTCGAGGGTGGGGTGCAGGGCGGGGTAGCCGAGGCCCCAGCTGACGGCGAAGGCGGCGAGCAGGAGGGCGGGCACGAGCCGCCGCCGGGCCGGACGGCCGTGGTGCGCGGGGCGTCCGGCGGCGGTGGGTGGCGCGATTTCCGTCCGGCGCGGGCGGTTCGCGTCCCGGCGGTGGGCGGGCGAGGGGCGGTCGGAGTGGCCCGAGCCGAGGTGCCGGGTGACCGCACGGGCCGAGTCGGCCGCCCGGCCTGAGCGCGGATCGCTCTCGTGGCCGAAGCGCGCGGTGGCGTCGGCAGGTGCACCCCCGGTCCGGTCGGCGCCCCCGTGGTGCGCGGCCTTCCGGCACGCCGCGGTGGCCTCGGCCGGTCCGGGCCGTACCAGGCGCGGCACTTTCCCGTCGCGCGCCGGAAAACCACGCCGGAGGATCGCCTGAGCGACCCCCGCCACCAGCACCGGCGTCACCGGCACCACCAGCGCCAGCACCGCCGTGGCCGGCACGCCCGGCACCAGCAGCGTCGCCGCGAGCAGCAGGCCCGTCGCCGCCAAGGGCCGCAGCGGCTTCACCCCCAGCGCCGCCACCGAAGCGACCGCCGACAGGACCGCCCACGCCGGATCCAGAGCCGCCCAGTCCGCCACCGACGGGCCCGTTGCCGCCGCCAGGTGGGGGCGCAGGACGGCCGCTGCCGGGCCGAACGCCAGGCCCAGCCCCAGGTTCAGCACCACCGCCACCAGTGCGGCCCGGACCGGCGCGCGGCGCACCAGCAGCCAGCCCGCGGCCGGCAGGAACACCAGGGCCAGCGGTGACGTCAGCACCGCCGCCAGCAGGCAGGCCGCCGCCGCGGCGTCGTGCCGGACGCGGGCTTCCGGGCGGGTGATCAGGACCAGCGCCCCCAGCGCCCACACCGCCGCCAGGTGCTCCACCACCACCAGCCGCTGCACGCCGAGCGCCAGCGGGGAGGCCGCGAGCAGCAGCACCGCCGCCGACGCCGCCCAGCGCGTCAAGCCCAGGCGGCGGGCCAGGATCCACAGCAGCACCGCGCCGGTGAGCGCCGCGGCGAGCACGGTTTCGCGGACCGCCGCCAGGGCCGTCGCCGAACGGCCGAACGCGTCCGAGATCGTCGTGGCCGCGGCCAGCTGGAGCCAGCCGAACGGGCTGACGCCGGCCCCGCCCGCGTCGGCGAACGACGTCAGGTGGCCGAGCGCGTAGGCGTGCGCGACGGTGGCCGCTTCGGTGGGCAGGGCCGGTTCCGGGGCCGCGAGGTAGAGCACGCGCAGCCCGGCGGCCAGCGCCGACAGGGCGAGGACGAGGTCGAGCGACAGCAACCGGTGGGCGGCGGAGACCGGGCGGTGCTGGGCCATTGCACGGACTGTAGCGGGTCGCCCCGGCCCCGCGATTCCGGGACCCCACCGCCGGAACCCTTGCGGGGCAAGATTATTTCCGCTCGCCGGGAGCCGGGCCGGAGAGTGTCCGGGTCAACGCGAGCGCCACCGTCCGGACGGCCGGGGCGACCCGTTCGGTCCGCATCCGGTTGGCCCAGCCGGAGATCGACACCGCCGCGACCGCGACACCGCGGGCGTCGAGCAGCGGGCTGGCCGCGCACACCACGCCGACGCCGGATTCCTCGCGCTCCAAGGCGATCCCGTCCTCCCGGGCGCGGGTGAGCTGGCGCCGGAGCAACCCGGGTGCGGTGATCGTCCGCGCGCTCATCCGCGGCAACCCCGCCTCGATCACCTTGTCCACCACCGATTCCGGCGAGAACGCGAGGATCGCCTTGCCGACGCCGGTGGCGTGCGCGGGAAACCGGCCGCCGATGCGCGAGGGCAGCGTCGGCGCGTCGGGTCCGCGCAGCACGTCGAGGTACACGACTTCGGTGCCTTCGAGGATCGCCAGGTGGACCGTGTTGCGCGTGGCCTCGCGGAGGTCGGCCAGGTACGGCCGGGCCGCCTCGACCAGGCCGCGGCGGGGCGAGGCCAGCTGGCCGATCTCGAACAGGCGCAGGCCGAGGCGCACGGCCCCGGCGTCGCGTTCGAGCAGGCCGGTCTCGGCCAGGTGCCCGACGAGCCGGTGCACGGTCGTCTTGGCCAGGCCGGTCCGGCGGGCCAGCTCGGAGACGCCGAGGGTCTCGTCACCCGGCCGGAAGGCCTCCAGGAGCGCGGCGAGCCGGGCCGCGACGAGACCGTCGCCGCTCACGCCGTCGTTCCGCCCAGCGGTACGCATGGGTTGAGTGTGCCCGATCCGCCGCGCGACCGTCAGGGGGTCGGTTCAGGGGGTCGGCTCAGGGAGTTGGTTCAGGGGAGGAGGTGGGTCGGTGGCCGTCGGCACCGAGGACGAGGTTCACGCAGTGCGCCACGAGCCGCTCGCGCGAAACCTTCAGCGACCCGTCGAGGTAGGCGATGAAGACGTTGCCGAGGGCACCGACCAGCCCGACGGCGACCATCCGGCGTTCGGTCTCGTCGCCGCGGGACAGCTGCTCGCCGACGAGCGCGGCGAAGACCGGCAGCAGGTGCAGCCCCCGGCGGGTCAGCGCGGGGTCGGTCAGCGGCGCCAGCAGCAGGACCCGGCCCTTGCGCGGGTCGTCGACGATCAGTTCGACGAACGCGCGCACGGCGTGCTCCGCCCGCAGCACCGGGGTGGGCGCGTCCCGGACCGCGTCGACGAGCGCCTGCCGCGCCTCTTCGCCGACGTGCTCGTAGACCGCCGCGACGAGCTCTTCGCGGTCGGCGAAGCTTTCGTAGAAGTAGCGCTCGGTCAGCTTCGCGTGCCGGCACACCGCACGGACGCTCGTCCCGGCCGAACCCTCGGTGCCCAGCAGTTCCAGCCCGGCGGCGAGGAGCTGCCCGCGCCGGAGCGCCTTCCGGTCGTCCAGCGTCGTGCCCGCCCAGGTCCGGCCCGGCATGGTGACTCCTCGGTTGACTACAACTGTTGTCAGATCCTAGCCTGACAACGGCCGTGGTCAGTTCGAGGCTCGACGAGGAGTGCGCCGATGACGCCCCAGCCGCTGGGTCCCGACTCGCTGACGTGGAAGTACTTCGGCGACTGGCGCGGCCTGCTCGTCGGCCTGTGGGCCGGGTCGATGCAGAACATGCACCCCGGCCTCGGCGCCGGCGTCGAGCAGCACTCGCGGTTTTTCGAAGAGCGCTGGCAGCGGCTGTTCCGCTCGCTCTACCCGATCGGCGGGGTCGTCTACGACGGACCGCGCGCCCACGCGACGGCCCTGCAGGTCCGCGGATACCACGACCGCATCAAGGGCGTCGACGCCCAGGGCCGCCGCTACCACGCGCTCGACCCCGGCACCTACTACTGGGCGCACGCGACCTTCTTCGTCAGCACGATCCTCATCGCCGACCACTTCGCGGGCGGCATCGGCGAAGCGGAGAAGCGGCAACTGTTCGACGAGCACGTCCGCTGGTGGCGGCTGTACGACCTGACCATGCGCCCGGTCCCGGAGAGCTGGGAGGACTTCCGGGGGTACTGGAAGCACATGTGCACCGAGGTCCTGGAGGACAACAAGGCCACCCGGGACGTCCTCGACATCCGCGGGCTCGGCAAGCCGCCGTTCCTGCCCTGGTTGCCGGACGCGCTGTGGCGGCCGGTCCAGCGGGTGGTCGCCCGCCACTTCGTCTGGCTGACGACCGGCCTCTACGACCCCGAGATCCGCGACCTGCTCGGCTTCCGCTGGACCGAACGCGACGCGCGACGGCACCGGCGGTTCGGGAAGCTGGTCGACGCCGTGTTCAAGCTCATCCCGCACGACCGCCGCTACCACCCGCGGGCCCGCGCCGGCTGGCGTCGCGAACGCGGGCAGGTGGCCGTGGACGCCCCCGTGGTCGAGACTCCACCCAGGAACCTGCCGCCGCTGCCGGAGCGGGGCAAGCCCGAGCACTACGCACCCCACGTCTAGGAGGCCTTCGTGAAGCTGGGATTCCACATCGGGTACTGGCAGAGCGGCCCGACCCCGGGTGCGCTGGAGGCCGTCCTCAAGGCCGAGGAGCTCGGCTTCGACTCGGTGTGGACGGCGGAGGCGTACGGCTCGGACGCCTTCACGCCGCTGGCCTGGTACGGCGCCGCCACCAGCCGCATCCGGCTCGGCACGAACATCGTCCAGATGGCCGCGCGCACCCCGACCGCGACGGCGATGAGCGCCCTGACCCTCGACCACCTCTCCGGCGGCCGGATGGTGCTCGGGCTCGGCGCGTCCGGCCCGCAGGTCGTCGAGGGCTGGTACGGCCAGCCGTACCCGAAGCCGCTGGCCCGGACCCGCGAGTACGTCGACATCGTCCGGCAGGTGATCGCCCGCGAGGCGCCGGTGACCCTCGACGGCGACCACTTCCAGCTGCCGCTCAAGGGCGGCACCGGGCTCGGCAAGGCGCTGAAGCCGACCGTGCACCCGCTCCGCAAGGACATCCCGATCCACCTGGCCGCGGAGGGACCCAAGAACGTCGCCTTGGCCGCGGAGATCGCCGACGGCTGGCTGCCGCTGTTCTTCTCGCCCAAGAGCAACGGCTTCTACAAGGCCGCGCTCGAAGAGGGCTTCGCGCGGCCGGGCGCGCGGCACACCTTCGACACGTTCGAGGTGCCGTGCTCGCTGCCGGTGATCGTGCACGACGACGTCGAGGAGGCGGCGAGCTGGATCAAGCCGTCGCTGGCGTTGTACATCGGCGGGATGGGCGCGAAAAGTGTCAACTTCCACCACGACGTCTTCGCCCGCCTCGGTTACGAGGACGTGGCGGACAAGGTCCAGGAGCTCTACCTGGCCGGCCGCAAGGAGGAGGCGACGGCCGCGATCCCGACGTCGCTGGTCGAGGACACCTCGCTGATCGGGCCGCCGGCGAAGATCCGCGACGAGCTGCAGGCCTGGGAGGAAACCGTCGTCACGCAACTGCTCCTGCGCGGTGACGCGGCGACACTGGAGAAGATCGCCCGCGCGCTCGGCTAATACCGCGCGTCGCAGGTTCGTCGACCCTCACCGAGCCGACCGTCACCGAGCCGACCCTCACCGAGCCGACCCTCACCGAGCCGACCCTCACCGAGCCGAGCGCGGGTGCGGGTCCCGAGCGCCCCAATGTGGCCTTCGGTGCGTCAGACGCACCGAAGGCCACATTGGGTGCGTCAGACGCAACCAAGGCCGCCTTGGGGCGCTTGAGCCGGGGCCCTGCCGACCCTCCGGCCGCGCGACACTAGCGCGGGCCGGTCCGTGCCGAAGGTCACGACGATGGCACGATTCCCTCGACCCACTACCGGGTGCCCGCCGAGATCGAATACTCATGCGGGCACCCGGTACGCCTTCGAGGAGGACCATGGCGACGCTGTCCGGCCGGACGAGGTTCCGCTATTCGCTCGGCTCGTTCGTCACCGGGTCCTTCGGCACGGTTCCCGGCCTGGTCCTGGTCAAGTACCTGACCGACACGATGGCCGTGCCCGCGGGCTGGGCCGCGGCGATCGTGTTCGTGCCCAAGGCCTGGGACGTGCTGTTCAACCCGGTCGCCGGCCGGCTGTCCGACGCCGACCTGATCAAGACCGGCAGCCGGCGCCGCTTCCTGCTGATCGGCGGCATCGGCGTGGCGATCCTGTTCGCGGCGATGTTCGCCCACCCCGGCTTCGGCAGCCCGCTGCCCGACGCGCTGTACGTGGCGATCATGTTCGCCGCCTGCGCCACGGCGTACGCGCTGTTCCAGGTGCCGTTCAACGCGTTGCCGGCCGAGCTGACCGAATCGGCGACCGAGCGGACGAAGCTCACCAGCGTGCGCATCGGCGTGCTCGCCGTGACGATCCTGATCTGCGGCGGCGGGGCGCCCGCCATCAGCGCCGGCGTCGGCGGGGTCGCCGGCTACCGCGTGATGGCCGTGGTGATCGGGCTGATCGTGCTGGCCGCGACGCTGCTGGTCTACTTCGGGCTCAAGGACGCCCCGGTCGGCTCGCTGCGGCCGAACACCGTGCGGCTGAAGGAACTGGTGCGTACGCTCGCCGCCTGGCGGCCGTTCCGCTGGCTGCTCGGCACGTACTTCATCCAGGCGCTCGGCATCGGCACGGTGCTCGCCGCGATCCCGTTCTTCGCGCAGCGCATCCTGGGCAGCGAGGGCTACGGGACGATCCTGTTCGTCATCTTCGTCGGCCCGGCGCTGCTCACCATGCCGCTGTGGCCGCGGCTGGGCGACCGGGTCGGCAAGCTCAACGGCTTCCGCCTGGCCACCGCGGCCTTCGCGGTCGGCCTGCTGGGGCTGGTCTTCGCCCAGTCGATCCCGCTGGTCGTGTCGTTCCTCTTCGTGGCGCTCTGCGGCGTCGGCTACGCCGGGATTTCGGTGTTCCCGCTGGCCATCCTGCCCGACCTGATCACCGCTGAAGAGGAGCGCACGGGCGAGACCCGCGCCGGGATCGCGGCCGGCGTGTGGACGGCGGGGGAGACCCTCGGCCTGGCCTTCGGCGGCGGGCTCTGGGCGCTCATCCTGCAGTTCGGCGGATACGTGTCCAGCACGGACGCCACCGCGTTCCAGCCGCACAGCGCAATCGTGGCGATCCTCGTCGGGGCGTCGATCGTCCCCGGGGTGCTCATCGCGCTCGCCCTGCCGCTGCTGCGGCGCACGGTGCTGGAGCCGCGGCATGAGCTCGCCTGAGGACGTCCTCGAACAGCTCCGGCAGCTGCGCGCGGGTGACCTGCCGACGCACGGCGGCCGGACCCTGGCCTACGTCTACGACAGCGGTCTGTCCGAAGTGGACTCCCTGGGCGCGGCGGCGCACGCGCTGGCGTCGTCGGCCAACGGCCTGGACCCGACGGCGTTCCCCAGCCTGCTCAAGATGGAGAACGACCTCGTTTCGGCCGCCGCCGAGCTGCTCGGTGACGTTCCGGGCGTGGTCGGTTCGGTGACGTCCGGCGGCACCGAGTCGTGCCTGCTGGCGGTGCTGGCCGCGCGGGACGCCGCCCCGTCGATCGCCGAGCCGTCGATCGTGCTGCCGACGACCGCGCACGCGGCGTTCCACAAGGCCGCCCACCTGTTCGGGCTGCGGCGGATCGACGTCCCGGTCGACCCGGTGACCTTCCGCGCCGACCCGGCGGCGATGGCCGCGGCGATCGACGGCTCGACGGTGCTGGTCGTGGCGAGCGCGCCGTCCTACGCCCACGGCGTGCTCGACCCGATCCCCGAAATCGCGGCCGCGGCGGCGGCGCGAGGGGTCCGGATGCACGTCGACGCCTGCATCGGCGGCTGGGTGCTGCCGTACTTCGCCCGCCTCGGCGCGGACGTCCCGTCGTTCGACTTCCGCGTCCCCGGCGTCACGAGCATCTCGGTGGACCTGCACAAGTACGCCTACTGTCCCAAGGGGACGTCGGTGCTGCTGCACGCCTCGGCGCAGCTGCGGCGCACGCACTACTTCGCGAGCGCCGGCTGGCCGGGGTACACGATGCTGAACACGACGATCCAGAGCACGCGCTCGGGCGGCCCGCTGGCCGCGGCCTGGGCGGTCGTCCACCACCTCGGTGCCGACGGCTACCTGCAGCTGGCGTCGGCCGCTCGTGAAGCGACCGCGCGCCTCCGCGCCGGTATCGAGGACCTGCCGGGGCTCCGGGTGCTGGGCGACCCGGTGTCGACGCTGGTCGCGTTCACCGGCGACGACGGCTTCGACCTCTTCACAGTGGCGGACGAGATGAAGGCGCGCGGCTGGTACGTCCAGCCGCAGTTCGCTTTCGAAGCATCCCCGGCGAACCTGCACCTGACGGTGACGGCGGCCAACCACGGCAGCGAGCCGGAGTTCCTGACCGACCTGGCGGCCTCGGTGGACGCGGCCCGCGCGGCCGGTCCGGTGGTCGTCGACCCCGCCGTGGCCGAGTTCGTCGCGGCCCTCGACCCGGACACGCTGACACCGGAGCAGTTCGCGGGCCTGCTGGCGGCAGCGGGCCTGGGTGGCGCTTCAGGACTGCCGGACCGGATGGCGGAGATCAACGCGCTCCTCGCAACGGCACCGGCGCCGTTGCGGGAGCGGCTGCTGCTCGAATTCCTGGGCGCCCTCTACACGCCCTGAACTTCACTGGGTGCGCGAAGCCAGCCCCGCGGGCGCGGACTTGACGGCCGCGTGGATGGCGTCCGCCAGGGCCAAGGCGTCCTCTTCGGTCAGTTCGAGGGCCACGCGCGCCGAGGCGCCCAGTGCCGGGTTCCGGAAGTCGATGTTCACCGTGTGCGCGTACGGCGCGTGGACCGGGTGGTCGACGTACACGGTGCCTTCGGCCAGCCGGAACCAGCCGCGGGCGCCCTTGCCGCTGCCCTCGAGCTCGAACTTTTCGGTCAGGTAGGTGCACATGCGCGGGTCCTCTCAGGCGGTGAGCGTGCGGGCGTAGAAGTCGAGGATGCGTTCCCAGCCGTCCTTCGCGGCTTCGGGGCGGTAGCTCGGGCGGTCGACGGCGAAGAAGGCGTGGCCGGCGCCGGCATACGTGTGGAACTCGTGCTCCTTGCCGTGCTTCTCCAGCTCCGCCGCGAGCACCGCCACCTCGTCCGGGCTCGGGAACTGGTCGTCGGCGCCGAAGATCCCGAGCAGCGGGCAGGACAGCTGCGGCGCCAGGCCCAGCAGCGGCTTCATCTGCTTCATGGCCTCCGGCGGATCGTTGACGACGAAGGCGCCGTAGCAGTCCACCGCCGCGTCGAGGTCCAGCGAGCACGCGGACAGGAACGCGTGACGGCCGCCGGAGCAGTGCCCGATGACGCCGATGCGGCCGTTCGCGTTCTCCAGCGCACGCAGGTAGTCCGCCGCGCCCGAGACGTCACCCACCAGGCGGTCGTCGGGGACGCCACCCGCCGCGCGGACCGTCGCGGCGGCGTCGTCCGGGTCCGCACCCGGCGCTTCGCGCGTGTACAGGTTGGGGCAGAGTGCGTTGTAGCCTTCGACGGCGAAGCGGCGGACCATCTCCTTCGTCGCCGCGTCGTAGCCGGGCAGGTGGTGGATCACCACGACGCCGCCGCGCGGGGCCGCGTCGGTCGGTTTCGCCAGGTACGCCTCGAGCTCGTCCCCGCCGTGGCCGGAGATGGTGACCGTCCCGGCGACGATCTCGTCCTTCATCGGTTCTCCTTCGCTTGTTCGGGCAAGCCTTCTTCGGGGGAGTGCAGGTAACGCCCGCCGCGCGACGCGGACGCGATCGCGGCGACGACGGCCATCGCCGCCGCCGCGGTGAACACGACCACCAGGCCGTGGTGGAACGGTCCGGAGACCAGCCGCGGGAAGAACTCGCCGCCGGTCAGCGCCGCCCGGTCGCCCGGCGCCAGCCCGGCCAGGACGTCCGGGCCGAGCAGGTGCCCGACCGGATTGCTGCCGAGGAACGCGGCGAACAGCGTGCTGACCGGCGGGAGCTGCGCGACCCCGTCGGCGACCGGAGCCGGGACGCCGTGGGCCTGCAGGCCACCGGTGAGCGTCTGCGGCAGCGAGGAGGCCAGCCCGGCGATCATCAGCGAGAAGAACACGCCGATCGACAGCGACGTCCCGGAGTTCTGGAACGTCGCCCGCATGCCGGAGGCGACCCCGCGCTGCTCGGTGGGGACGCTGCTCATGATCGCCGACGTGTTGGGCGCGGCGAACATGCCCTGGCCGATGCCGCTGAGGACCAGCAGCGCCGCGAACGCCGGGTACGGGAAGTCCACCGGCAGCGCCAGCAGCCCGAAGAACGCCGCGGCGACCAGCAGCAGCCCGCCGGTGGCCAGCGGCCGGGCGCCGAAGCGGTCGGACAGGTACCCCGACACCGGCCCGGCGACGAGGAACCCGACGGTCAGCGGCAGCAGGTGGATGCCGGCCCACAACGGCGTCCGCTCGTAGTCGTAGCCGTGCAGGGGCAGCCAGATGCCCTGCAGCCAGATGATGAGCATGAACTGCATGCCACCACGGGCGACCGAAGTCAGCAACGCGGCGATGTTGCCCGCGGCGAACGCCCGGATCTTGAACAGGGAAAGCTGGAACATCGGCGCGGCGACGCGGGTCTCGATGATGCCGAACACCACGAGCAGCAGCACTCCGGCGCCGATCCCGCCGAGCACCCAGGGGTTGCCCCAGCCGGTGGCGGCGCCGCCGTGCGGCTGGATGCCGTAGGTGATCGCGGCGAGGACCAGCGCGGTCCCGGCCGCGAAGGTGGCGTTGCCGCCCCAGTCGATCTTCGCGCGCTGCGGCGTCCCGGCCTCGCGGAGGCTGCGGATCGACCAGATCGTGCCGAGCAGGCCGAAGGGCACGCTGACCCAGAACACCGCGCGCCAGTCGATCTCGGCCAGCAGGCCGCCGACGACCAGGCCGAGGAACTGCCCGGCGAGCGCGGTGATCTGGTTGACGCCCAGCGCCATCCCGCGCTGCCGCGCCGGGAAGGCGTCGGTGAGGATGGCCGCGGAGTTCGCCGTCAGCATCGACCCGCCGACGGCTTGGACGATCCGCCAGCCGATCAGCCAGAGCGCCCCGCCGCCGCCGTGGAACGGGTCGAACGACAGCGCCACCGACGCGGCGCTGAACACGACGAACCCGACGTTGTACATCTTGACGCGGCCGAACATGTCGCCGAGCCGCCCGAGCGTCACCACCAGCACGGCCTGCACCAGCAGGTAGCCGAGGATCATCCAGAGCAGGTAGCCGATGTTGCCCGGGGCGAGCGGGTCGAGCCCGATCCCGCGGAAGATCGCCGGCAGCGAGATGATCACGATCGAGCCGTCGAGGGCGGACATCAGCACGCCGAGGGTGGTGTTCGACAGCGCGACCCACTTGTAGCTCACAGCTCGTCCGCCAGCCGCTCGATCAGTGGGATGGCCGCGACCAGCGCGCGCCGCTCGGCTTCGGTGAACTTCCCGGCCAGCGCGGCCGCCATCTGCCGGGTCGTCTGCGAGCGCCGGTCGGTGAGCAGGCTGACGCCGGCCTCGGTGACCGACATCAGCACCTTGCGGCCGTCGGAGTCGTCCCTGCGCCGCTCGACCAGCCCGCGGTCGACCAGCCCGGCGAGGGTGACGCCCATGGCCTGCGGTTTCACCCGTTCGAGGTCGGCGAGACACCCGGGGGTGGCCGGCCCCTCGCGGTCGAGCCGGGACAGCACCGAGCGTTCGGGCAGGGTCGGTTCGCCGGCGACGTAGCTCTGCCGCAGCCGCCGGACCAGCCGGCCGAGCGCGACGCGCAGATCGGCGCTCGCCTGGAGGAGTTCCTCGTCCGTCACGATCGTCAACCTAGACTGATAAACCTGGGTTGATCAACTCGGACGAGAGCGCCGCTATCGGGTGAGCCGGGAGGTTTCGCCCGGGTGGTGGCCGGTCTCCGGTGTTACCGTCCGAAGTGGACTGACCTGGAGGGGACCGCCGATGACGCACCTGCACGTTCCGCACGCCGGCCACGAGCACCACACCCACGGCGAAGGCTGCGGCCACGCGGCGGTGCCGCACGGCGACCACGTGGACTACGTGCACGAGGGCCACCTGCACCGCGCCCACGACGGCCACTTCGACGAGTGCGAGATCACCGGGCACGTGCCCCACCCCGAGCACGAGCACCACACCCACGGCGACGGCTGCGGCCACATCGCGGTCCCGCACGGCGACCACGTCGATTACCTGCACGACGGGCACCGCCACGCGGTCCACGAGGACCACTACGACGACCACTGAGGGGGTCAGCCGAGCGGGACTTCGACGGTGGTCTGACCGTCTTCGGACTCGGCGGCCAGGGTCAGCACCCGGGCCTCGGCCGGCGGCCCGGGTTCGAAGATCCGCCGCTCCACGAGCAGGCCGTGGGATCCCGACCCGCCGCCACCACCGCCGCGGTACTGGGTGCCGGCGTCATCCCACCCACGCCAGCGTGTGCGGAGTGCGAAGTGCTCCCGCACGCGGCGCGGATCGACGCCGTCGTGGGCCATGGTCAGGACGACGAGGGACGACCACACCTCCAGGCTCACCAGCTGCGCTGTGCGGTCGCCGATCGTGAAGGTGCGGCCCGCCAGCGAAACCACGTGCCGCAGGACCGGCGCCGGCGGCTCCTCGATCGCTTGCCGCCACTCGGGCCGCTCGGCGCCCACGCGCCGGGCCACCGGCGGGGCCTGCATCGTGGCCGAGCCTTCCGCGTGCACCACCTCGAGCCGGCCGGACCGTTCCAGGGTGGCGTCCAGGTCGGCGAGGATCTCCTCGGCGTCCTCCTGGGCCAGCGTTCCCGCGGCCACCAGGCCGATCGCCACGCCGCGGATCTCCGGCCGGTCGACCGCGGCTTGCCGCCCGGACTCCGGCTGCCCCCGCCCCGCGCCGAGGCGGTCGGCAATCAGCTTCTCCAGGTACCGGCGCCCGTCCATGCCGTCATTTTTGCCCGGTCGTCAAGGGAGTTCGGACGAAATGCCCCAGCGCCACCGGGTCGGACGCCGGGGAACTGGCGAGGGTGTGGTCGAACAGCGTCGTCTCGCCCGCGCCGCGGAAGCCGACCGGCACGCTCACTGCGCGTGGAGGTGTTGCTGCGCGAGGTCCTGCGTTTGGGGACGGCTATCAGCGGCCGCCGCGCTTCCCGTAGCGGCGGTGGAACTTCTCGACCTGGCCGGCGCTGTCCATGATCCGCTGGGTGCCGGTCCAGAACGGATGCGACCACGAGCTGATGTCGACCAGGACGAGCGGGTACGTGCGGCCGTCCGACCACTCGATCGTCCGGTCGGAGGCGATGGTGGAGCGGGTCAGGAAGGCGTCGCCGGTCGACGAGTCCTTGAACACCACGGGCTGGTAGTCGGGGTGGATGCCGGATTTCATCGGTCTTCCTTTCGGTTCGCCGCGGTCGCGCCGCGCCGGGTCGGTTCGGTGTCTTCGGGCGGTTCCCCGTGCCAGTCCCCGAACGGATCGGGGTAGTGCGCCCAAGCCCCGGGTCCGGCCGCGAGTTCCGCTTCGGTCAGTAGAGCGCCGCGGAGGGCCGCGTCGATCTCGTCCGGGGGTGTCTGGTCCGTCACCACAGTTCGGCGAGCGTGGCGTCCGGCCAGACCGCTCACGAGGACGAGCGGGACGCGGGTGTGGTGGGTCACCGGGGCTCCAGGAATGCGGGCGGGGTCCGGTGCGCTACGGTACATGGAAATGAAAACCACTATCAACTTGGGAGGGCCTTTGTCCGCCGTGTGCCAGGTGACCGGCCGCAAGCCGGGCTACGGCAAGCAGGTCTCGCACGCCAAGGGCACGAAGACCGTGGACAAACGCGGCATCGAGGCCGTCGTGGCCGAGCTGAAGGCGAAGGAGGTGAAGCTGTAATGGCGAAGAGCACCGACGTCCGGCCGGTCATCAAGCTGCGGTCGACCGCGGGCACCGGCTACACGTACGTGACGAAGAAGAACCGCCGGAACGATCCGGACCGGGTGGTCCTGCGCAAGTACGACCCGGTCGCGCGCAAGCACGTCGATTCAAGGAAGAGCGCTGATGGCCAAGAAGTCGAAGATCGCGAAGAACGAGCAGCGGAAGGTGGTCGCCGCGCGGTACGTCAATCGCCGCCGCGCGCTCAAGGCCGTGATCGCCGCCCCCGGCTCGTCGGCGCAGGAGAAGGCCGAGGCCGTCGTCGCGCTGCAGAAGCTGCCGCGGGACGCGAGCCCGACGCGGATCCGCAACCGGGACGCCGCCGACGGTCGTCCCCGTGGCTACCTGCGGAAGTTCGGGTTGTCGCGGGTGAAGGTGCGGCAGGCCGCGCACAACGGCGAGCTGCCCGGCGTCGCGAAGTCGAGCTGGTGAACCGGATGCCGAAGCCGAACCGTGACCGCCGCGTGACGCGATTGACCCCGCAGGAACAGGTCCACGTCACCTGCGGGCCGCGCCGGGCGGCGGGCCGCGGTATCCACCTGTCGCTGATCGAACACCTCACCCGGCGCCCGGCGTGGACTCCTGCCGGCGGGGTCGGCGGGAGATCCGTGCCCTCGACCACCGCAGCTGCCGGTGCGCGGCTACGCGCGGGTGTCGCGCCGCCAGCCGGCGACGCCGGACGGGCCGATCCTCATCACCGGCACCCGGTGCGACCACGTCCGGCCGCGCCGCGAGCACGCGTACCCCGTGCCGCGGGGCGCGCGGCTGCCGTCCGCGGGCCGCTGTTCCGCGTGGCATGACCCACGCTGGGCTGGCGCAGGGGTGAACCGCCAATAAACTCCCGCCCATGGACGACCCGCACTACCTTTCCGGCCTCCAGCTCACCGGCCGCCGCGTCGTGATGTTCGGCGGCGGTTCCGTGGCCCAGCGCCGGCTGCCCCGCCTGATCAGCGCGGGGGCCCGCGTCGAGCTGGTGTCGCCGCACACGACGCCGTCGGTGCAGGGGATGGTGGACGCGGGCGAACTCGTCTGGCACGAACGCCGCTACGAGCCCGGTGACCTTCGCGATGCCTGGTACGCCCTGGCCTGCACCGACGATCCCGAGGTCAACGCGGCGATCTGCGCCGAGGCCGAGCGCGAGCGGGTGTTCTGCGTCCGCGCCGACGAGGGCGAGTCGGGTTCGGCCGTCACCCCGGCGTCCGGCCGGCACGGCGGCCTGCTGTTCGGTGTCCTCTCCGGCGGCGAGCCGCTGCGCTCGGCGGCGGTCCGCGACTCGATGCTGGACGGCCTGCACAACGGCACGATCGAAGACGGCCGCCAGCCGCACCCGGAGGGCACCCTGCCCGGCGTCGCGCTGGTCGGCGGCGGCCCGGGCGACCCGGAGCTGGTCACCGTCCGCGGCCGTCGGCTCCTGTCGCGCGCGGACGTCGTGGTGGTGGACCGGCTGGCGCCGCGCGAGCTGCTCGACGAGCTCGCGCCGGAGGTGGAGATCGTCGACGCGGCGAAGATCCCGTACGGCCGCGCGGCCAGCCAGGACGTCATCAACAGCACGCTCATCGAGCGCGCCAAGGAGGGCAAGTTCGTCGTCCGGCTCAAGGGCGGCGACCCGTACCTGTTCGGCCGCGGGTTCGAGGAGGTGCTGGCCTGCGCGGAGGCGGGCATCCCGGTGACGATGGTCCCGGGCATCACGAGCGCGTTCGCGGTCCCGGCGGCCGCGGACGTCCCGGTGACCCACCGCGGCGTGGCCCACGAGGTGGTGGTGGTCTCCGGCCACGTCGCCCCCGGCGACGACCGGTCCCTGGTCGACTGGGACCTCCTGGCCCGGATGAAGGGCACGATCGTGCTGATGATGGGCGTGGAGCGGCTCCCGCAGTTCGCGAAGGCCCTCCTGGACGGCGGCCGCCCCGCGGACACCCCGGTGGCGATCATCGAGGACGGCACGATGCGCACCCAGCGCGCCCTCCGGTCCACATTGGACACAGTGGTCGCGGACGCGGCGGCCGCGGGAGTCCGCCCCCCGGCGGTCATCGTGATCGGCCCGGTGGCCGGTCTGGCCCCCGTGTCCTGACGGGAACCACGCGTGCCCCGAGGGGCATCACGCGTGATCGTGGCCGGCTCAGTCTTCGTAGCAGCTCGCCGCGAAGTCGCGGATCGCGTCCGAGAGCCGGGTCGGGTCGAACCGCAGCTCGACCGGGCTGCGGGCCTGGACGAACTCCGCCGCCGGCATGTCGACCGCCAGGGTGTCTGCGTCGCCGAACGGGTGGATCGGGTCGCCCTGGTGGCCGATCACCAGCGCGCGGGTCGTGATCTTGCGGCGCACCGACTTCGGCGGCGCGATCCGGCCGAACAGCACCCCGTGCAGCAGCGCCGCCATCGGCGCGGGACGCTGCGACAGCGTGTCCGTCACGACGTCGACCCACTGGTTGCCGTGCGGGACCACCGAGGCCGCCAAGGCCACCGCCTGCACGGTGAACGGCAGGAACCGGGCCGCCATCAGCAGCGGCGCGAACGTCACCAGCCCCGCGACGATCGCGTTGTCCAGCACCGGCATCTCGACGATCAGCCCGCGCACCCGCGAAGGCGCCCGGACCGCCACCTCCAGCGAGACGTTCGCGCCCAGTGACGTCCCGCCGACCACCGCGGACGACACCTCGAGGTGGTCCAGCAGCGCCAGGGTCTGGTCGGCGAACGACGGCATCGAGTACAGCCAGGACTCGGTCGGCCGGTCGGAGTCGCCGTGGCCGAGCAGGTCGAGGGTGATCACCCGGAAGCCCGCGCGGGCCAGCCGGCGGGCCAGCGGCGCGTGCATCCGGCGGGTCAGCATGATCCCGTGGGTGAGGACGACGACCTGGTCGCCGCTGCCGAACTCGGTGTACCAGAGCCGGTGCCCCTCGTGGTCGAACGAGCCGGTCAGCTCGATCGGGCGGGAGGCCCGCCGGACCGGCGGGGCCGGGGTTTCGGGCTCGATCGCGGTCGCGCCGGCCGGGCTCATGTCCCACCGTCCTCCCCGGTCGTGTGCGAGTCTCTTTCAGGAAAGCATCCCCCGGCCGGGTTGGCACAGTGACATGGCAACGACACGGCAAGCAATTGACACGGTGCCAATGGCGGGGTGTCGCGGGCATGGGTCAAGATGACCCCATGACCGCTACTGCTGACAGTCTGCCCGACCTCGTGTCCCTGAAGGTCGACGTCGACGGCCACGTGGCCGAAGTGACGCTCCTCGGCCCGTCCAAGGGCAACGCGATGGGCCCGGACTTCTGGCGCGAACTGCCGCTGGTGTTCCGCGCGCTGGACGCCGACCCGCAGGTCAGGGCCGTCGTGCTCACCGGCAGCGGCCGGCACTTCTCCTACGGCCTCGACCTGCCCGCGATGATGGGTGACTGGGCGCCGATGCTGGGCGGGGACAGCCTGGCCGGCCCGCGGACGGCGTTCCTCGACCAGGTCCGGTCGCTGCAGGCGGCGGTCAGCTCGATCGCGGAATGCCGCAAACCGGTCGTCGCGGCCGTGTCCGGCTGGTGCATCGGCGGCGGGGTCGACGTCATCGCCGCCGCGGACGTCCGCCTGGCCAGCGCGGACGCCAAGTTCAGCGTCCGCGAGGTGCGCGTCGCCATCGTCGCCGACCTCGGCAGTCTCCAGCGGCTGGCCTCGATCGTCGGTGAGGGCCACCTGCGCGAGCTCGCCCTGACCGGCAAGGACATCGACGCCGCCCGCGCCGAGAAGATCGGCCTGGTCAACGACGTCCACCCGGACCAGGAGGCCCTGCTGAAGGCCGCACGGGAACTCGCCGGCGAGATCGCTGCGAACCCGCCGCTGGTGGTGCAGGGTACGAAGCAGGTACTGGCGGCGAACACCGAACGCCAGGTCGCCGACGGCCTCCGGTACGTCGCCGCCTGGAACTCGGCGTTCCTGCCCAGCAAGGACCTCGGCGAAGCGGTCCAGGCCTTCATGGAACGCCGCCCGCCGGAGTTCAAGGGCGAGTAGAAGGAGGCAGCGTGACCGCTTCGGAGGTCCACCACGCGTTCCGCGCGGCGCGGGACTACCTGCAGGCCCACCGCGAGGACTACGACACGGCGTACCGCGACTTCGTCTGGCCGGAGCTCACGGAGTTCAACTGGGCGATCGACTGGTTCGACGTCGTCGCGGGCGACCCGGCCAACGCGGCGCGGTACGCGCTGTGGATCGTCGAGGAGGACGGCACCGAGAACCGCTGGACGTTCCCGGAGATGGCCGCCCGGTCCAACCGGGTGGCGAACTGGCTGCGCGGCCTCGGCGTCCGCCGCGGCGACCGGCTCATCCTCATGCTGGGCAACCAGGGCGAGCTGTGGGAGACGATCCTCGCCGCGATCAAGCTCGGCGCGGTGATCATCCCGGCCTCGACGCTGCTCGGGCCGGCCGACCTGACCGACCGCGTCGAGCGCGGCGCGGCCGGGCACGTCGTCGTCCGCTCGGCCGACGCGCCGAAGTTCGACGGCGTCGAGGGTGACTACACGCGGATCGCGGTGGGCGAGCCGGTCGACGGCTGGCACCCGTACGCGGCCGCGTCCGCCGAGTCCCCGGAGTTCACCCCGGACGGCCCGACCCGGGCCGGCGACCCCCTGCTGCTGTACTTCACCTCCGGCACGACCGCGAAGCCGAAGCTGGTGCAGCACACGCACGTGTCCTACCCGGTCGGCCACCTCTCGACGATGTACTGGATCGGGCTGGAACCCGGCGACGTCCACCTGAACATCTCCTCGCCGGGCTGGGCGAAGCACGCGTGGAGCAACTTCTTCGCGCCGTGGAACGCCGAGGCGACGGTGTTCCTGTACAACTACAGCCGGTTCGACGCGGGCGCGCTGATGGCGCAGATGGACCGGTGCGGCGTGACCAGCTTCTGCGCGCCGCCGACGGTGTGGCGGATGCTCATCCAGGCCGACCTGACGGCCCTGAAGACCCCGCCGAAGAAGGTGGTCGGGGCGGGGGAGCCGCTCAACCCCGAGGTCATCGACCAGGTCGAGAAGGCCTGGGGCGTCACCATCCGCGACGGCTTCGGCCAGACCGAAAGCAGCGTCCAGATCGCGAACACGCCCGGCCAGGACGTCGTGCCCGGCTCGATGGGCCGCCCGCTGCCCGGCTTCGTGGTCGCGCTGGTCGACCCGGTCAGCGGCGAGCGCGCGACGGAGGGCGAAATTTGCCTCGACCTCGCCCACCGGCCGGTGGGCCTGATGACCGGGTACGCCGACGACGACGAGCGCACGTCGGCGGCGTTCGCCGGCGGCTTCTACCACACGGGTGACGTCGGTTCGATCGACGAACGCGGCTACATCACCTACGTCGGGCGCACCGACGACGTGTTCAAGGCGTCGGACTACCGGATCTCGCCGTTCGAGCTGGAGAGCGTCCTGATCGAGCACGAAGCGGTGGCCGAGGCGGCGGTCGTCCCGGCCCCCGACCCGATCCGGCTGGCGGTGCCGAAGGCGTACGTCGTGCTGGCGGCCGGGTTCGCGGCCGACGCCGCGACCGCGCGGTCGATCCTGGCGTACTGCCGCGAGCACCTGGCGCCGTACAAGCGGATCCGGCGGCTCGAGTTCGCGGAGCTGCCGAAGACGATCTCGGGCAAGATCCGCCGCGTCGAGCTGCGCGGCCGCGAGAGCGACCCCGCGCGGGCTGCGGGCACCGAGTACCGCGAAGAGGACTTCCCGGACCTCAAGTCCTGACGGCACCCCGCTTCAAGCGCCCCAAGGCGGCCTTGGTTGCGTCTCACGCACCGAAGGCCGCCTTGGGTGCGTCTGACGCACCGAAGGCCACATTGGGGCGCTCGGGGGCCGCTCAGTGGCGGGTGCCCTCGACCTGGCGGCCGTCCTCGGTCGAGCACGCCGTCACCGGGTCGTTGGGGCCGCTGCCGCACGTCCACTCGTCGAGGGCGACCGGGCCCGGGCCGTCGGCGGAGGCCGCCTCCGCCGGGGTCAGCTTCGCGAAGTAGTCGGTGAGCAGCTTCGTCGCCGCGGCGCAGTCGACCTGACCGTGCGCGACGACCGCCGTCTTCGCGCCACCCGTGCCGGTGATGTCGCCGCACGGCACGCCGGGGGCCGTCGACGCGGCCGCCGCGGCCGCGGCGGGAACGGGGGCGGGTGCCGACGGCGGCGCGGCGGGCGCCGGGTCGCTGCCGCAGCCGGCCAGTGCGGCGGCCGCGGCGACGAGCAGCAGGGGGTAGGCGAGTGTCTTCATGGACCCTTCAGGAGCGCGGGGATCGGAACGGACTCACTCGGACGGCACGACGGCGGCGAAGACCGTCTGCTCGCCCTTCGTGCAGGTGGTGCCGCCCTGGGCGGCGGGCGGCCCGGAGGTGCACAGCCAGCCGTCGACGGTCTCGTTCACCGCGTCGTTCGAGCCAGCGCCCTGGCGCCCGGCGATCTTGCGGTGGAAGTCGCCGACCAGCTTCGTCGCCGCGACGCAGCTGACGCCGGCGGAGCCGCTGTCGAAGACGTAGAGCGTCAGCCCGCTGGCGGCGGTCACGGTGCCGCACGAGCCGGGCACCGGCGGCGGTGGCCCGGACGGCCGGGTCGCCGGAGCGGGCGCGGGCTCGCTGCCGCCGGGGGACGACGGCGGCGCCGGCGTGCCCGCCGACGTCGTCACGGAGGCCGGCGCGGACGCGGACGGCGGCGCCGGGGGAGCCTGCCCGGCGGGATCGCCCGAGCAGGCGGCGAGCACGGGCAAGGCGAGGCAGGCCACGAGCCACGTCTTCGTGGTGGTCGGGTGGGGCACCGCGATCCTTCCTCCCCGGCTGGCTGGTGCGGTCATCCTGGCCCATCCGGGCCGGGCCCCCGCGGAGCGACGCGCCCACGGGTGTGCCGGAGATTACTCCAGCCGGGTGGCGGCCCGGTCCGGTGGCCGTCGAAATCGTGTCCAAAATGGACGATTAACATTCCGTTCACGCTCCGAAACCTCCCGCTGTCATCAAGAATCGATCGGTCTAATTCGCGCCGCGACGGTTAACAATCCGGCCGCGCGAGCCGAAGATCCTGGTGGAGGCCGACGAGCTTCCCGTCCCCGACAACCGTCCCGAAATCCCGTGAGAGCGATGAACGCCGACGCTGTGAGCACCGAAGACCCGTCCAGTCCGCCGACCGTCCCGAGCACCGTGGTCTGGTGCTGCGGCCGCCCGTACGTCCTCGAGGGACGGCCCGGCCGAGCCCGCTGGATGGGCACCGACTACCGCGGCCGCCCCGAGTCGCTGACCAGCGCGGACCTCCAGCGCCGCGGCTGGAGCCACCGCCGCGCGAGCTGAGCCTCCGGGCCGGGCCGCGCCGAGGGGGCGGCCCGGCCCGGGTCGCCTGGCTGGAGCTCCTGGGGTGACGCCTGAGCCGGGGGCCCGCCGGGGTAGGCAGGGGAGTGGAGCCTGCAAGGCCGGTCGCCGACCACCGGAGCCGGGTGGCCGGTCTGGCCGCACACCACCCTCGCGCCCAAGCCTGGCGCCGCTGCTGGACCCAGGCAGCCGCCGCCCCGAGCCACGAGCCCGACCAAGACGACCCAGCCAGCGGAACATCCCCCGGTCCGAAGCGCGCCGCGCCGCAAGCCCCAACCCACCCCTGCCCCCGCCGCACCACCGGGCGCCGCGTCCCCGACCCGCTGTTTAATGGCCCGGTGAGCACAGCCGCCCCCGAACCCGCCGCTCAGACGGGCCCCGCCGCCGAGCCGTCGCTGCTGCGGCAGGCCCTCAACGTCCCCAACATCCTGTCGCTGCTGCGGCTGGCCGGGGTCCCCGTCTTCCTCTGGCTGCTGCTCGGCCCCGAAGAAGACGGCTGGGCGCTGGCCCTGCTCGTCTTCAGCGCCCTCACCGACTGGCTCGACGGCAAGCTCGCCCGCTGGCTCAACCAGATGTCGCGGCTCGGGCAGCTGCTCGACCCCGCCGCCGACCGGCTCTACATCCTCGCCACCCTCGTCGCCTTCCTCGTGCGCGGCATCATCCCGTGGTGGGTCGTCGTCCCGCTCGTGCTGCGCGAGGCCGTGCTCGGCGTCTGCGTCGTCACCCTGCGCCGCCGGGGCTTCGCGCCGCCCGAGGTCACCTACATCGGGAAGGGCGCCACCTTCGTCCTCATGTACGCCTTCCCGTTCCTGCTGCTCGCCCAAGGTGGCTCGGACGTCGCCGCGATCGCGCGGCCCATCGGGTACGCCTTCACCATCTGGGGCGCCGTCCTCTACGTCTGGTCCGGGGTCCTCTACGTCGTGCAGGCGCGCAACGCGCTCCGCGGAGCCGGAGAGTGAGTTTTCCCGGGTCGTGGCGGGCGGCTGCGCCGTGTGGGTGTAAGACTTCGCCCAACACTTTTCGCCAGTGAGGGCATGAAAGGGGACCGGCGGTGTCCGCTCCTGAAGAGCTTCGCTACACCGAGGAACACGAGTGGGTCGCCACCCGCGGCGAGGACACCCTCGTGCGCGTCGGCATCACCGAGTACGCGCAGGACCAGCTCGGCGACGTCGTCTTCGTCGACCTGCCCGACGTCGGCAGGCAGGTGAGCGCGGGCGACGTCTTCGGCGAGGTCGAGTCGACCAAGAGCGTCTCCGAGCTGTTCGCGCCGGTCGACGGGGAGGTCGTCGCGGTCAACGACGCCGTCGCCGACTCGCCCGAGCTGATCAACAGCGACCCCTACGGCGAGGGCTGGCTGATCGAGATCCGGCTCGACGACCCGGCGGGGCTGGATGCCCTGCTCGAAGCCGAGGCGTACGACGCGCTGACCAAGGGCTGAAGCCCGCTCCGCCGGTTCGGGGAGCCGGGGCTCGGAGAATCGATCAGGCACGGTACGTTGGCAGCTACACGTTCTTGAGTACTGGCAACACAGCATGTGTGGAGGAGAGCTCAGGTGAGCACGAACGACGGGCCCGGCGGCGTTCCCCCGGAGCAGTCTCCGGAGCGGACCTCTGTCTTCCGGGCCGACTTCCTGGCCGAAGCCGAAGGTCGCGAGCCCGCCCCGGAAGCCCCGGTCCAGGGGGTCGACGCCCTGCCCTCGGGTTCGGCACTGCTGGTCGTGAAGCGCGGCCCCAACGCGGGTTCGCGGTTCCTGCTCGACCGCGACACCACCAGCGCCGGACGGCACCCGGACAGCGACATCTTCCTCGACGACGTCACGGTCTCCCGCCGGCACGCCGAGTTCCGGCGTGAGGGCGGCGAGTTCGTCGTCATCGACGTCGGCAGCCTCAACGGCACCTACGTCAACCGCGAGCCGGTCGACCAGGCCGTCCTCGCCGGCGGCGACGAGGTGCAGATCGGGAAGTTCCGCCTGGTCTTCCTGACCGGCCCGGGGCACGGGGGCCAGGGGGCGCAGTGACGGCGGCCGGACGGCCACAGAACCACGGACTGAGCATCGGGGCGGTACTCGCGCAGCTGCGCGGCGACTTCCCCGATGTCACCATCTCCAAGATCCGGTTCCTCGAAGCGGAAGGCCTGGTCACCCCGGGCCGGACGCCGTCGGGTTACCGGCAGTTCGCCGCGGCGGACGTGGAGCGACTGAGGTTCGTCCTGGCCGCCCAGCGGGACCACTACCTCCCGCTGAAAGTCATCAAGGAACAGCTGGACGCGGCGGACTCGGGGGCCGAGCCCGCCGCGGCCCTGCCCCGCCCGCCGCGCCGGCTGGTGCCCATCGACGTCTCGGCGGAGAACGTCGGCCTGCCCGTGGCGGCGGACTTCGCCGCGGGCAAGGAGCTGCGCCTGACCCGGGAGGAACTCCTGGAGCAGGCGGGCATCGACGCGTCGGTGCTGGCCGAACTGCAGCAGTACGGCCTGGTCCGGCCCGGTGCCGCCGGGTTCTTCGACCCGGACGCGGTGCTGGTCGCGCGGACGGTGAAGGCGATGACCGAATTCGGGATCGAACCGAGACACCTCCGTGCCTTCCGCGCCGCGGCCGACCGCGAGGTCGGCTTGCTGGAGCAGATCGTGACCCCGGTGTACCGGCACCGTGACCCGGAGGCCAAGGCGCGCGCCGACGAAGTGGTGCGGGAGCTCGCGGCCCTGTCCGTGACGCTGCACACGCTCCTCGTCAAGGCCGGAATCCGCGGCGTCGCCGGGTGTTGATCGGTAACGGGGCAGTGAGATCCTCTTTGCGGTCCCATGTCAATGACTGAATGTTCGGCACCGCATGCCGTACCGTGAAGGGACGGGTTTGCGGCAGGCGAACCGAGAGAGTCCGGACAGCGAGCACAGCGCACGGATGACGGGTAGCGTCGGGAGTATGGGCGTGAAGCCGGTTGAGCGCTGCAGCCCGTGTGCACGAGAGGGAGGCGAAGCCCGATGAGCGAAATGCGCGTCGTCGGTGTGCGGGTCGAGCTGCCCGCGAATCAGCCGATCTTGTTGCTGCGGGAGACCGAAGGTGAACGGTACCTGCCGATCTGGATCGGCTCGGTCGAAGCCACCGCCATCGCCCTGGAGCAGCAGGGGGTCCGCCCCGCCCGCCCGCTCACGCATGACCTGCTGAAAGAGGTCATCGGAGCGCTCGGCCGGGAGCTGGAGCAGGTCGTCATCACCGACCTGAAGGAAGGCACGTTCTTCGCGGAGCTCGTGTTCGACGGCGACATCCGGGTGTCCGCCCGGCCGAGCGACTCGGTCGCGCTGGCCCTGCGGATCGGCGTCCCCATCCACGCCGTGGACTCGGTGCTGGAGGAAGCCGGCCTGATCATCCCGGACGAGCAGGAGGACGAGGTCGAGAAGTTCCGCGAGTTCCTCGACTCGGTCTCCCCGGAAGACTTCCGCGGAGCGGACACGTAAGACCTTGCCTTGACGTGGACGTCAACGTCTAGCGTCGAGGCATGCGGATCGGAGAACTGGCGCAGCGCACGGGTACCACCACCCGTGCGCTGCGGTTTTACGAGGACCAGGGCCTGCTGCGGGCCCGGCGCTCGGCCAACGGCTACCGCGAGTACGACGAGGACGACCTCCAGCTCGTCCAGGAGATCCAGACCCTCCAGACGGTCGGCCTGACGCTGGAGGAGACGCGCCCGTTCGTCGAATGCCTGCGCAGCGGCCACGAGACCGGCGATTCCTGTGCGAACTCGATCGAGGTCTACCGGCGCAAGCTGGCCGAAGCCGACGCACTCCTCGCGCGGCTCGGCGGCATCCGCGGCGAACTGGCCGCCAAACTCGCCGGCGCCCTGGCCCGGCAGGCGCCCGATCCGTGTGTCGTGCCCGAATTCCCGCGCCCGTGAAGGAGCCCGCCTTGTCCGAAGTTCTGGAAACCACCGACGGCACGTTCGCCGAGGTCCTCGCCCACGACGTCCCCGTGCTCGTCGAGTTCTGGGCCACCTGGTGCGGCCCCTGCCGGATGGTCGGCCCGGTGCTGCAGCAGCTGGCCGCCGAGCGGGACGGCGAGCTCGCCGTCCGCAAGATCAACGCCGACGAGAACCCGGAAACGACCCGCTCCTACCAGGTCATGTCGCTGCCGACGATGATCCTCTTCCGCGGCGGCGAACCGGTCGAGACGATCGTCGGCGCGTTCCCGAAGGCCCGCATCGAAGACCGCCTCGACCGGGTGCTCAAGGCGCCGTCGCTTTGACGAAGGTTTCGGCCACCTCGCGCCCGTACTGCTCCAGGTCCAGCGAAGGGTCCGCCGCGTAGGCCGCCGCGACGCCGTCGATGGCCTGCGCGATGGACATCGCCATCACCTCGGGGGTGAAGCCGCGGCCGAAGGCGCCCTCGGCCTGGCCCTGCTTGAGCTGGCGGGCCAGGCCGTGCACGCGCAGGTCGTCGACCACCACCTTCGTCATCACCCAGCTGTCGGCGTCGCCGGCGTTGGCCGCCAGCTCCTTCAACGCCCGGACGCACTCCGGGTACGCGCGCAGGAACGCGATCGACGTCTCGATGTGCGCGCGCAGGTAGCCGGGCCGGTCGGCCGGGTCGAGGCCGCCACCGGTGCGTTCGGTGAGGAACTGCTGCCGCGTCTCCAGCACCGTGCTGAGCACGGACTGCATCAGCCCGGCCTTGTTCGTGAAGTGGTAGGAGATGAGCCGGGTGCTGCTCAGCCCGGCGCGCTCCTTGATCTTGGCGAAGGTCGTCCGGCGGTAGCCGAGATCGGCGAGGACGCCGATGGTCGCGCCGAGGATCTGCGCCCGGCGCGCGGCCTCGGTGACGCTGAGCCCCAGTTCCGCCATGAGGTCGGTGTTTACTTGCATGAGTAAGAAGTTACCTGACTGAGTAAAAAAGTGCACCAGGTTTGAAGCCACGCGATCAGGGGTACGGCGAACGGCTCAAAGGCGCAGCCGACCGCCCCGGCTTGCCGCGCGTCGCGTTGACCGGTGTTCTCCGGACGCTTACCGTCGAAGAAGGTAAATCGTCACGGTGTGATTCACGGTCTGGGGCCGGATCGTGGCGATTGATCTCCGGCGGGTCCCGCTCCTGGGACCGTCCGGCTGTCATTCGCCGGCCGTCAGGTCGGGCGAGGGGAGGCTTGCGTGGTCGAGGCTGGTTCCGAGAAGCAGCCTGTCGAGGTCGCGGCTGGTGAGCAGGGTGAACTGTTCCCCGACGACTCACTGCCCGACGAGCTGGTGGGCTACCGGGGTCCGGCGGCGTGCCAGATCGCCGGCATCACCTACCGCCAGCTCGACTACTGGGCCCGCACCAAGCTGGTCGCGCCCAGCATCCGCACCGCACACGGCTCCGGCTCGCAGCGGCTGTACTCCTTCAAGGACATCCTCGTCCTCAAGGTCGTCAAGCGCCTGCTCGACACCGGCGTCTCGCTCCAGAACATCCGGGTGGCCGTCGACCACCTGCGCGTCCGCGGCGTCCGCGACCTGGCCCGGGTCACGCTGTTCTCCGACGGCACCACGGTCTACGAGTGCACGTCCCCGGAAGAGATCGTCGACCTGCTCCAGGGCGGCCAGGGCGTCTTCGGCATCGCCGTCAGCGGCGCGATGCAGGAAATCAGCGGCACGATCCACGAGTTCCCGGCCGAGCGCGCCGACGGCGGCATCGTCGAGACGCACGAACCGGACGAACTGACCCAGCGCCGCAACGCCCGCAAGACCGGTTGATCACCACGGCAGCGGGCAGAGTAGGGTTCACCGTGCGGTCGACGAATCCGCGCGGGAGAGTCCGAGTCACACCTTGAGCTCGGCGCCGAAGGAGCAAGTCCTCCCCGGAACCTCTCAGGCACCCTGGACCGCGCGGACGAGACGCCTCTGGAAAGCGGGTCGTCAGGACACACCCTGATGGCCCCGCCGACGGTGCAAGCCCGGGTCAACCTGCGGGCGAAACTCTCAGGCGCCTCCGGGCACAGACAGAGTGGGGAGGCCGGACCGCGCGTCGCGGTCCGGCCCTGCTGTCCCCAGGAGGCCATCGTGGATCCGTCACTCGCCTCCCTGGAACAGGGCATCCCCTTCGCCGACCGGCACATCGGGCCCGGTCCGGACGAACTCCGGCACATCCTCGACGTCATCGGCGTCGCTTCCCTCGACGAACTCGCCGAGCGGGCCGTGCCGGCATCCTTGCGGACGTCCGCAAGGCCGCTCGAGCTGCCGCCCGCCGCCTCCGAAGCCCAAGCGCTCGCCGAACTCCGGGCGCGGGCCGCGCGGAACCGGCCGACCGCCGCCATGATCGGGCTCGGCTACCACGACACCGTCACCCCGCCCGTGATCCGGCGCAACGTCCTCGAGAACCCGGCCTGGTACACCGCCTACACGCCGTACCAGCCCGAAATCTCCCAAGGGCGCCTCGAAGCGCTGCTCAACTTCCAGACCGTGATCGCGGACCTGACCGGGCTGCCCGTCGCGAACGCCTCCCTGCTCGACGAGGCCACCGCCGCCGCCGAGGCGATGACCCTCGTGCGCCGGGCCGGGCGAGCGACGTCGCCCCGGTTCGTCGTCGACGCCGACACCCTGCCCCAGACCCTCGCCGTCCTGCGGACCCGAGCCGATCCGCTGGGGATCGAGCTCGTCGTCGAGGACCTCTCGCAGGGGCTGACCGGGCTCGGGCTCGGCGGGGACTTCTTCGGCATTCTCCTGTCCTGCCCCGGCGCGTCCGGCGCGGTGCGCGAGCTCGACCTCGCGATCGCGGAGGCGAAGCAGCACGGCGCCGGCGTGGTCGTCGCCGCGGATCCGCTCGCCCTGACCCTGCTGCGGCCACCGGGCGAGCTCGGCGCCGACGTCGCCGTCGGGTCGACGCAGCGGTTCGGCGTCCCGCTCGGCTTCGGCGGCCCGCACGCCGCCTACCTCGCCGTGCGGAAAGGGCTCGAACGGCAGCTGCCCGGCCGCCTGGTCGGCGTTTCCCGGGACGCCGACGGCCACCCGGCGTACCGGCTCGCCCTGCAGACACGCGAGCAGCACATCCGCCGGGAGAAGGCGACCTCCAACATCTGCACCGCGCAGGTCCTGCCGGCGGTGCTGGCGTCGATGTACGCCGTGTACCACGGGCCCGGCGGCTTACGCTCGATCGCGCGGCGGGTGCACCGGATGGCCACCGTGCTGGCCGCCGGCCTCGCCGAAGGCGGCGTCGACGTCGTGCACGGCGAGTTCTTCGACACCGTCGCCGCGGCGGTGCCCGGCCGGGCGGACGCGGTCGTCGCCGCGGCCCGCGACCTCGGCGTCTCCCTGCGCCGGATCGACGCGGACCACGTCGGCATCGCCTGCGACGAAACGACGACCCGCGAGCGGCTTTCCCGCGTGTGGAAGGCGTTCGGCGTTTCGGTGTCCGATGTGGACGGACTTGACGCCGACACGGCGGACGCGCTCCCGGCCCCGCTGCGGCGCACGAGCGAATACCTCGCGCACCCGGTGTTCCACGCGCACCGGTCGGAAACCGCGATGCTGCGCTACCTGCGGCAGCTGGCCGACAAGGATGTCGCGCTCGACCGCAGCATGATCCCGCTCGGCTCCTGCACGATGAAACTCAACGCCACCGCGGAGATGGAACCGATCACCTGGCCGGAGTTCGCCGGGCTGCACCCGTTCGCGCCGGCCGAGGACGCCGCCGGGCTCCTGGACGTGGCGGCCGACCTGAGCGGCTGGCTCGCCCGGATCACCGGCTACGACGCGGTTTCGCTGCAACCCAACGCCGGCAGCCAGGGTGAGTTCGCGGGCCTGCTCGCCATCCGCGCCCACCACCGCGCCCGCGGCGAGCACGCGCGGGACGTCTGCCTGATCCCGGCCAGCGCCCACGGCACGAACGCGGCCAGCGCGGTGATGGCGGGCCTGCGCGTGGTCGTCGTCCGCTGCGACGAGGACGGGAACATCGACCTCGCGCACCTGCGGTCCACAGTGGACGAGCACCGCGCCGACCTCGCCGCGATCATGCTCACCTACCCCTCGACGCACGGCGTGTACGAAGACACCGTCGGCGAAGTGTGCGCGGCGGTGCACGACGCGGGCGGCCAGGTGTACGTCGACGGCGCCAACCTCAACGCGCTGATCGGCGTCGCCCAGTACGGCCGGTTCGGCGCCGACGTCTCGCACCTCAACCTGCACAAGACGTTCTGCGTCCCGCACGGCGGCGGCGGGCCGGGCGTCGGCCCGATCGGGGTCCGCGCGCACCTCGCGCCGTTCCTGCCGAACCACCCGCTGCAACCGGCGGCCGGCCCGGCCACCGGCGTCGGCCCGGTCAGCGCGGCGCCGTGGGGCAGCGCGTCGATCCTGCCGATCTCGTGGGCCTACGTCCGGATGATGGGCGCCGAGGGCCTGCGCCGGGCGACGCTGGTCGCGGTGGCCAACGCCAACTACGTCGCGCGGCGCCTCGCCGGGCACTACCCGGTGCTGTACGCCGGGCGCGAGGGGCTGGTCGCGCACGAATGCCTCCTCGACCTGCGGCCGCTGACGAAGGCCACCGGCGTCACGGTCGACGACGTCGCGAAACGGCTGGCGGACTACGGGCTGCACGCGCCGACGATGTCGTTCCCGGTCGCGGGCACGCTGATGGTGGAGCCGACGGAGAGCGAAGACCTCGCCGAACTCGACCGCTTCTGCGCCGCGATGATCGCGATCCGCGGCGAGATCGACCGCGTCGCGGCGGGGGAGTGGCCGCTCGAAGACTCGCCGCTGCGGCAGGCCCCGCACACGGCACGGTGCCTCGTGGGCGAGTGGGACCGCCCGTACAGCCGCGAAACGGCGGTGTTCCCGGCGGGCCCGGCCGCGCCGAAGATCTGGCCCCCGGTCCGGCGGATCGACGGCCCTGCGGGCGACCGGAACCTGGTCTGCTCCTGCCCGCCGCCGGCGGCCTTCGCCTGATCCGCGCCGCACAGGAACGGAAGGTAGGTTGGCGCCATGCTGAGTGCGCACGGTCCCGATCGGACGTCCGTGGTCGTCACCGGCGGCAGCGGCTTCATCGGCCGGGCCGTCGTGCGAGCCCTGCGCGACCGGGGCGTCCCGGTCGTCGTCGTGGACCGGGTCCCGTTCCCGGAGGACCTCGACGGCGTCCGCGTGGTGACCGGGGAACTCCGGGAAGCCGCGGTGCGCGAAGAAGCCGTCACGCCGGAGACCGCGGGCATCGTCCACCTCGCCGCCCTGACGTCGGTGCTGAAGTCGGTGGAGCTGCCCGAGGACACCTTCGCCGACAACGTGCTGGTGACGCAGGCACTGTTGGAACTCGCGCGCCGCCGGGAAGTGCCGGCGTTCCTGCTCGCCTCGACCAACGCGGTCATCGGCGACGTCGGCACCGCGACCATCACCCCGGACCTGCCGCTGCGCCCGCTGACGCCGTACGGCGCCACGAAGGCGGCGTGCGAAATGCTGCTCTCGGGCTACGCCGGCGCGTACGGCATGACGACGTGTGCGTTGCGGTTCACCAACGTCTACGGCCCCGGGATGTCCCACAAGGACAGCTTCGTGCCGCGCATGATGCGGGCCGCGCTGAGCGGCAGCGGGATCAAGGTCTACGGCGACGGCCGCCAGCGCCGCGACCTCGTGCACGTCGACGACGTCGTCCGCGCGATCCTGCTGGCCCTGGACAGCGGCTACTCCGGCCGCGCGATCGTCGGTGCCGGGCGCTCGGTGTCCGTGCTGGAGATGGTCGAGGCCGTGCGCGAGGTGACCGGCGCCGAACTGCCGGTCGAGCACGTCGAAGCCCCGGCCGGGGAGATGCCCGCGGTCGTCGTCGACGTCTCGGCGAGCGCGGAGACCATCGGCTACCGGCCGGAAGTGTCGCTGACCGACGGCCTGGCGACGGCGTGGAAGTACTTCTCCGGCCTCGAAACACCGTGAAGGTCCTTCTCAAGCGGCACTGGCTGCTGCTCCTGCTCCTCGTCCCGGCGATCGTCCTGCGGGTGCTGACCTGGCTGGCCTACCGCCCGGCGCTGCTGTACATCGATTCGTTCCGGTACCTCGACAACCTGCACGCCCTGCGCGCCGACCAGCTGAACCCGATCGGCTACGACCTCGTCCTGCGGCCGCTCCTGGCCGTCGGCGGACTGGCCTGGGTCGCGGCGGTGCAGCACGGGGGCGGCATCCTCATCGCGATCGGCCTCCACGCGCTGGTGCTGCGCCTCGGCGGCCGGCCGTGGGTCGGCGCGCTCGCCGCGGCCCCGGTGCTGCTCGACGCCTACCAGCTGCAGATCGAGCAGAACATCATGTCCGAGGTGACGTTCGAGGCCGTGCTCCTCGGGCTCCTCTGGCTGCTGCTCGGCCGGGGCACCCCCGGCTGGAAGCGCGCCGGCGCCGCCGGCCTGCTGCTCGGCTTCGGCGTCCTGACGCGGCTGATCGGGATCTCGCTCGCGTTGCCACTGCTGGTGTTCCTGGTCGTCGCCGGGGGAGCCGGGCGGCGCTGGGCGGGCTGGCGCCGGGCCGGCGCCGGCCTCCTCGGCCTGCTCGTCGTCCTGGTGCCGTATGCGGCGCGGCTGCACGCCGAGACCGGCAAGTGGGGCCTGACCGGGCCGTCGGGCAACATGCTCTACGGCCGCACCGCCGCCGTCGCCGACTGCGCGAACCTCCACCTCGCCCCCGAGGTGCAGGTGTTCTGCCCGGCCGAGCCGCGCGAGACGCGCTTGGTGGACAACTACACCCACGCCGACCTCGACCCCGGCTGGCCGGGCCCGCTGCCCCCGGGCGCCGACCGGGCCGCACTGGCCCACGAGTTCGCTGTCGATGTCCTGAAGGCCCAGCCCGGCGACGTCGCCGAAGCCGTCCTGGACGACTTCGCCAAGAGTTTCGCCTGGAGCCGCGAGCAGGATCCCACCGACGTCCCGCTGGACCGGTGGCAGTTCCAGCTCACCTACCCGCAGTGGGCCGACCAGTCCCTGATCGACCTGGTCACGCTGCAGAACGACGGCGTCGAGGCGAGCGTCGACCAGCCACTGGCGGAGTTGCTCCGCGACTACCAGCTCGGCGGCGGGTACGTCCCGGGCGCGGTCCTCGGCATCGGCGCGCTCCTCGGTCTCCTGACGGTGTTCCGGCGCAAGAAACCCCTCGACCGCGCCCAGGCGGGCGCGCTGCTGGCGGCGTCGAGCGGGCTCGTCCTGCTCTTCGCTTCGGCGGCGTTCGAGTTCTCCTGGCGCTACCAGCTCCCGGCGCTCGTCCTCCTGCCGGTCGCCGGAGCGCTCGGCTTCACCACGCTGACGTCGGCGAGCCGGAAGCGGCTCGCCGCCTTCCCCGACGACGTCGACCAAGGCGCCCTCGACGACTTCCGCGGCCGCCACCCGGAACTGCGGCTGGCGCCGCTGACCGTCGTCATCGCCGCCTACAACGAAGCCGGCGGCATCGGCGAAGTCCTCGAGAAGATGCCGGACCAGTGCCTCGGCATGCCGGTCGACGTGCTCGTCGTCGTCGACGGCGGGACCGACGACACGGCCGCGATCGCCGAGGCACACGGCGCGTACGTGTGCGTCGCGCCCCGCAACCGCGGCCAAGGCGCCGCGCTGCGGCTCGGTTACCACCTCGCGGCGGAGGGCGGCGCGGAGTACGTCGTGACGACCGACGCCGACGGCCAGTACGACAACAGCGAGCTGGAGACGCTCGTCCGCCCGGTCGTCGAGGACGCCGCGGACTTCGTCACCGGCTCCCGGCGGCTCGGGCACGAGGAGGCCGACAGCCGCGTCCGCTGGCTCGGCGTGCGGGTGTTCGCGGTGCTGGCGTCGGTGCTGACCGGGCGGCGGATCACCGACACGTCGTTCGGCTTCCGCGCCATGCGGGCGGAGCTGGCCTGTGCGGTGCCGCTGAGCGAGCCGCAGTACCAGTCGTCGGAGCTGCTGCTCGGCGTCACCGCCCGCGGGGCCCGGGTCGCCGAGCTGCCGATGAGCATGCGGCTGCGCACGGCGGGCAAGAGCAAGAAGGGCGGCAGCCTCGTCTACGGCGCCAACTACGCCCGCGTCATGACCGGGACGTGGTGGCGGGGGTACGTGCTGCGCCGCGGCCGAACACGAGCCGGTCGAGCAGGGTGAACTTGACGGCGAACACCAGCGCGTAACTGGCGACGTACGCGCCGTCGACGAGCACGACCCACCAGAAGTGCGGCAGCGCCAGCGGTGTCAGCAGCGAACCCGCCAGCGTCGTCAGGCCGATCGAAGCGAGTCCGCCGAGGCCGATGACGACCAGGTAGGGCAGCAGTTCCCGGCGGACGCGCGGGCGCCCGGTGCGGCCCCACACCCAGCGGCGGGTGACCAGGAAGTTCAGCACCGCGCCGGCCGCCCAGGCCAGCGTGCTCGCCAGGGCCGCGGCGCCGCCGGTCGCGAGGACGGCGAGCAGCACCACCTGGCTGAGGACCGTGGCCGCGACCGACGTCGTGGCGGCGCGCGCCAGCCGCGCCCAGCCGCGGCGGCGGGTTTCGTCCGCTGTGCGGGGCCGCACGCCGTTGGTTACGGTCGTCATGTCCCCATCCTCCCCGCGGGCCGGTCGCGCCGCCGTCCGACCCCCTCATGCATAGGAGATTCACAGGCCATTGCCAGGTCCTCATCAGCACGTGATCTATAGCGTTCGTGTGGCGTAAACGAGCAGGAAAGGCGGCACAATGCGGGTGCTGGTTCTCGGCGGTGACGGATATCTGGGCTGGCCGACCGCGCTGCACTTGTCGGACAAGGGCCACGAGGTGGCCGTCCTCGACAACTTCGCCCGGCGCGGCTACGACGCCGAACTCGGCGTCGAAAGCCTGGTCCCGATCGAATCCCTCGCCGATCGGATCGCCGCGTGGCACGAGGTTTCCGGCCGGACGATCACCGGGTACGAAGGCGACCTCCTCGACGCGGAGTTCCTGTTCGGTGCGGTGCGCGACTTCGCGCCCGACGCCGTCGTCCACTACGCCGAGCAGCGGTCGGCGCCGTATTCCATGATCGACCGCGAACACGCGGTGTACACCCAGCACAACAACGTGGTCGGCACGCTGAACCTGCTGTACGCGATCGCGGAGATCGACCCGGCGATCCACCTCGTCAAGCTCGGCACGATGGGCGAATACGGCACGCCGAACATCGACATCGAAGAGGGCTGGCTGGAGCTGGAGCACAACGGCCGCGCCGACCGGGTGCTGTTCCCGAAGCGGCCGGGGTCGTTCTACCACCTGACCAAGGTCCACGATTCGCACAACATCGAATTCACCTGCCGCGCGTGGGGACTGCGCGCGACGGACCTCAACCAGGGCATCGTGTACGGCCAGCAGACGCCGCAGACGGCGCTGGACCCGCGGCTGGCGACCCGCTTCGACTACGACGCGGTGTTCGGCACGGTGCTCAACCGCTTCGTCATCCAGGCCGTGCTGGGCCAGCCGCTCACGGTGTACGGCAAGGGCACGCAGACCCGCGGCCTGATCGACATCCGCGACACCGTGGAGTGCATCCGCCTCGCCGTGGAGCACCCGGCCGAGCCGGGCGAGTTCCGCGTGTTCAACCAGATGACCGAAAGCATGCCGGTCGCCGGCATCGCCGAGCTGGTCGCCGACCGGTTCCCCGGCCCGGTGCAGATCGAGCAGCTGGAGAACCCGCGCACCGAGGCGCCGGAGCACTACTACAACGTCAAGCACACCGGGCTGGTCGGGCTGGGCCTGGAGCCGCACCTGCTGTCGGACACGCTCATCGAGTCGATGTTCGACATCGTGGGCGCCAACAAGCACCGGGTGAACCCGGAGAAGCTGCGCCCGACCGTGCGCTGGCGGGGCGCGCTGAAGGCCTAGCGGGAGTGGGGGCTCCCGCGCGGGAGCCCCCACTCCGTCAGCCGGGCAGCTTGTCGAGGAAGCCGTGGACCTTCGCGATCTTGCCGTCTTCGAGCTCGACGACGTCGAACCCGATGGCGACCGGCTCCGCGCCGGGCGTGCCGAGGTACCACTGGAACCGGGCGAGGTCGTGGTGGGCGTCCGGGCCGGCGGGCAGGCTGAAGGTGAGGCCGCCGAACTGCTGCTGCGCCCCGGCGACGAACTGGTCGATCCCGTCGTGCCCGGTGACGGCGCCGAGTGGGTCGGTGTAGCCGGCGCCGTCGGTGAAGACCTCGGCGATCAGGGCGCGTCGCTTGTCGGCGTCGGTCTCGTTCCACACGGCGATGTACCGCTCGACGAGGGCGCGGACGTCGGTCATGACTTTCTCCTTCGGTTGGGGGACAACGGTTTCGCCGTCGTCCGGTGCTGAGATCGACTTTGGCGCACCGAGCGGCGGCGCGTCGATTACGCGGGAGGTAATGCCGCGGCGGACGGCAATCCGGTCCCGGGCGTTACCCCCGAAGTAATGGCAGGACGGCAGTGATCGCCGTAGCGTCACCCGCGTGACGACGATGGTGCAGGCGCGGCAGCGGCCGGTCGGTGAGCTGCTGCGGGAATGGCGGGACCGGCGCCGGATCAGCCAGCTCGACCTGGCGATCTCGGCGGACATCTCCACCCGCCACCTCAGTTTCGTGGAAACCGGGCGGTCCAGGCCGAGCCGGGACATGGTGCTGCGGCTCGGCGAGCACCTCGACGTCCCGCTGCGGGAACGCAACCGGCTGCTGCTCGCCGCCGGGTACGCGCCCGCCTACACCGAGAACGCGCTGGGTGACCCGGAAATGGACGCCGTCCGCCAGGCCGTGCGGCAGTTGCTCGCGGGCCACGACCCCTATCCGGCCGCCGTCGTCGACCGGAACTGGAACCTCGTCGACGCCAACGCCGGCATCGGGCTGTTCGTCGCCGGGATCGCGCCCGGGCTGACCACCAACGTCCTGCGCGCGACCCTGCACCCGGACGGCATGGCACCGCACATCCTGAACCTGGGGGAGTGGCGCGCCCACCTGCTCGGCCGGCTGCGGCGCCAGGTGGCCCAGAGCGCGGACGCGGGGCTCGCCGAACTGCTGGACGAGCTGCGCGGCTACCCCTGCGACCAGCCGGTGCCCGAAGTGGAGGTTCCCGGGCCGGGAGACATCTTCGTGCCGTTGAAGTTCCGCCACGAGGGCACCGACCTGACGTTCTTCAGCACGGTGGCCACGTTCGGCACCCCGCTGGACGTCACCGTGGCGGAACTGGTCATCGAGTCGTTCTTCCCGGCCGACCCGGCGACGGCGGCGTACCTGCGCGAGCGGACCGCCCGGGTGGGATGATGGGGGTCCGCGCAGCATCCGAAGTGAGGATCACCGGTTGATGGCCGTCCCGCCTTCGCTCGCCCTGTCCGTCGGAGTCCGCATCCCCCAGCTGCTGTTCGGTGTCGCCGGCCTGTCCCCGGCCGAAACCGGCCGCGCCGTCCGCATCGCCCTCGACACCGGGTACCGCGGCATCGACACCGCTCCGGGCACCGAGGCCGCGGTGGGCGCGGTCCTCGCCGCGGCCGAGGTGCCCCGCGAGGAGCTCTTCGTCAGCGTCCACGTGCCCGCCCAGGGCTACGACACCACCCGCCGGGCCGTCGACCAGGCACTGGAGGCCCTGCAGCTGGAGCAGGTCGACCTGTGCCTGCTGGACGGCACGAAGGGCGCGTTCACCGACACCTGGCGCGCACTGGGCCGGCTGCGCGCCGACGGCCGGGCCCGCGCCGTCGGCGTGGCCGGCTTCGGGGTCTCCGAGCTGCGCCGGCTGATCGACGCGACCGGCTCGGTGCCCCCGGTCAACCAGGTCGAACTGCACCCGTGGCTGCAGCAGGTCCCGCTGCGCACGTTCCACGGCGAGCACGGCATCGTGACGGCCGCGGCCAGCCCGGCGGCGAACGCCGCGCTGCTGTCCGACGAGACGGTCACCGCGCTCGCCGCCAAGTACGGCAAGACGCCGGCCCAGATCGTGCTCCGGTGGCACCTGCAGACCGGCACGGTCGCGGTGGCGGCGTCGGCCACCACGACCCGCATCCGGGAGAACTTCGGGATCTTCGACTTCGAGCTGGCCGACGACGACCTCGCCGTGGTGGCCGAGCTCGACAACGGCACCCGCGTCTAGGCCGACTTGATGCCCGCCGCGGCGAAGTCGGCCTGCTGCGCGGGTTGCTCCAGGTACTCGCGGAACGTCTGCGCGGCGCGCAGTGCGGTGTCGTCGATGCCCGGGCCGGCGAGCCCGACGAACGGGTAGTCCGCCGAGCGCGCGTTCGCCACCGACTGCGCGGGCGAGCCGATCATCTCCGGCTTCTTGGTCGTGAGCTCGCTGACCCAGTACGACGATTCGGGCAGCCACGCCGCCGGGAGCCCGCCGATCGAGTCGAGGTTGGCCCGGCCGACCAGCGCGTCGAGCACCTGCGCCGACGGCTTGGCTTCGATCACGACGTGCACGCACTGCCCGTGGACGACGGTGGCGGCCTGGTTCCAGCGCTGGGCCGCGGCGGTCAGCGGCTTCTGCGCGCTCGGGGTGACGACCACCCGCATGTTCGCGGTCCCGCCGTCACAGCTGGACGCCTGCGCCTCGGCGCGGCTGTTGAGCTCGTTGTCGGCCCAGTTCCAGCCGACGACGCCGAGCCCGATCAGCAGGGCGAGGACGGCGCAGGCGATCGGCCAGGTGGCGATCCGCCGGCGCGGCGCCTTCTTCCCGACGATCCGGTGCGACCCCGTCGCATCGCTCTTGGCGACCCCGCTCTTGGCGACGATGCGGTGCGAACCGGTGCCTTCGCTGCGGCCGGCGCGCTGCGGGCCGGTGGTGTCGTCCCGGCCGCGGTCGGGCCCGGCCGGATCACTGCGGTCCGCGGTGCGCCCCCGCCGCCCGACGGCTCGGGAGGTGCCGGTGTCGTCGCCGCGGTCGAGCGTGCGGGCCGACCCGGTCGCTTCGGCGCGGTCTTCGGTACGGGCCGTCTCGCTCGCGTCGCCTGGCTCGAGGGTGCGGGCCGCTCCGGTCGCTTCGCCGGGGGCGGGGTCGTCGTCCTGCCGGGTGATGACCTCGGTCCGCTCGGCCGCGGTTTCGGGGGAGGCAGCGCGGCCCTTGCGCCGCGAGCGCGGGCCGGCGGACTCGGCGGGAACCGCCCCCGGGGTGGCGGCCGGGTGGGCGCCGGTGGCTTCGCCGCGCCGGGCGGCCCGGGTGAATCGGCCACCGGGGGCTTCGATGCGGTCCGGGGCCGGGTTGTCGCCGCCCTTGCGGCGCGAGCGGGTCGTGGTGCCGGCGACCGGGTACGAGCCGGCGGCTTCGCCCCGGTGCGGCGAGAGGGTCGTGGTGATCTCATTGCTGGTGACCGGGTACGCGCCGGACGTCTCGCCGCGGCGCGGAGCGCGGGTCACGACGGATTCCCCACCGGCCACGGGGTGGGACCCGGACGTCTCGCCGCGGCGACCCGCGGCCGGGTAGGACCCCGAAGTCTCGCCGCGGCGACCACCCGCGGCCGGATACGACCCCGACGTCTCGCCTCGACGGCCGGCCGGCTGCGCGCCGCCGTTCTCGGGCGGGAAGCCGGGCGCCGCCGCCCCTTCCGTGAAGAAGGCCGAACCGGATGACTGGCCGGGCGTCCGCGCGGCGGCACCACCGCGGCCCGCGATGCCGAACGCGTCCGAGATGGAGCTGCGGCCGGGGGTGCGGAACGCGCCGGAAGCTTCGCTGCGCCCCTCGGCGGGAGCGCGCGGCGTGCGGTCCTGAGGGTGCGGCACCGGCTCCTCGTCCCGGTAGTGTCGCCCCATCCGTCATCCTTTCGGGGTGAGCGCATGCCAAGCACGCGCTGCTATGCAATCAAACCGTTATCACCCTAACAGGTGAGTATCGGAGAGAGAATAATCTGACTCACAGTTGATCGTGCTCAGGGTGCTGCGCTGACCAGGCGATGGCAGTGCGCAATCAGGCGATGACGCAGCGGCGCCGCCCGACGGGCGAACTCCGCCTGCGCCCTGGCGTATTCGGCCCGGCCCGCCGCCGTCTCGATCCGGACCGGGGCGTAGCCGAGGGAAGCCAGGTCGTACGGGCTCGCCCGCATGTCGAGCGTCCGGATCTCCACCGCCAGCTCGAAGCAGTCCGCCACGAGTTCGGCGGGCACGAACGGGTCGAGCTTGTACGCCCATTTGAACAGGTCCATGTTCGCGTGCAGGCACCCGGGCTGCTCGAGTGCGATCTGCGTCTCCCGCGACGGCGTCAGCCCGTTCCGGGGCCGTGCGGGCGGGGTGAAGAACCGGTACGCGTCGAAGTGCCCGCACCGGATGTCCAGGGACTCCACGACCGCGTCGGTGCCCGCCGACCCGAGCCGCAGCGGCACCTGGTCGTGCCGCACGGAGTCCGCCGGCTCGCGGTAGACCATCGCCCACTCGTGCAGCCCGAAGCAGCTCAACCGGGGCGCGCGGGCCGCCGTCGCGGTCAGCAGGCCGAGGACGAACTCGGCCGTCCGGACCTTGCCCGCGCCGAACCCGGCGGGATCCAGCACCACGCCGTCCGGTGTTTCGACGTACCCCTTGCGGTCCAGGAAGCGCCGCGCCGCGGGCCCGGCGAGCGTGACGCCGGGCCCGGGCTGCCACCGCTCGAGGTGCGACGGCCGGTGCGAGTAGTAGGTGAACAGGAAGTCCAGCACCGGGTGCTTCTCGCCGCGGGACCGCCGCTGCTGGTGCGGGCCGGTCCACCGGCGCATCCGCGAGACGTGCGCCGCCTCCCGGGCCAGCCAGTCCGACTCGGCGAGCACCTCGGTGCCGGTCATGCGCTCACGTGGGTGCCGTCGCGCACCGTGCCCACGTACTCCTCGACGAGGTCTTCCAGCGCCACGACGCCGACGGCGTTCCCCTCCGCGTCCAGTGCCCGCGCGAGGTGGCTGCGCTCCTTGCGCATGGCCGAGAGCGCCACGTCGAGCCGGGCGTCGGCGCGCAGTTCGGTCAGCGCCCGCGTCTTCGTGGCGGGCACGGTCGTCTTCGGGTCCTGGCCGGCCAGGTCGAGGATGTCCTTGACGTGGATGTAGCCGGTCAGGCGGCCGTCGTCGGTGCAGACCGGGAAACGCGAGAACCCGGTCGAGGACACGGCCTGCTCGACCTCGCCGACGGTCGGCCCGCAGGGGAGCGTGGTCAGCTCGGCGGTGGGCACCAGCACGTCGGCGACCGTCTTCTGCACCGACGAGAGCGTCTGGGCGAGCCGCTGGTGCTCGGACTGGTCGAGCAGGCCCTCCCGGCGCGACTCGCTGAGCAGCTCGGCCAGCTCGTCGGAGGTGTAGGCCGTCTCCAGTTCGTCCTTCGGCTCGACGCGGACCGCGCGCAGCAGCGAGTTGGCCACGAAGTTCAGCAGCCAGATGAACGGCCGGGCCAGCTTGATCCAGCCCACGTGCACCGGCACCAGCCACAGCGCGAGCCGCTCGGGCTCGGCGATGGCGAGGTTCTTCGGCACCATCTCGCCGATCAGCACGTGCGCCACCGTGATGAACGCCAGCGCGATGGCGAACGAAATCGGGTGCAGCAGGGCCTCGGGCAGACCCAGCAGGTCGAAGCCCGCCGACAGCCGGTGCGCGACGGCCGGCTCGCCGAGGCGCCCGAGCAGCAGCGAGCAGATGGTGATGCCCAGCTGCGCGCCGGCGAGCATCAGCGACACGTGCCTGCTCGCGTTGATGACGATCTTCGCGCGCGTCTTGCCCTGCTCGAGCAGCGCTTCGAGCCGGTCGCGGCGCGAGGAGATCAGGGTGAACTCGGCGCCGACGAAGAAGGCGTTGGTCAGCAGCAGGACCACGACGAGGGCGATGTTCAGCCAGTCGGTCACGAGGCCACCTCCGCTTCCGGGGCCGCTTCCGGGGTCAGTTCCGGGGCCGTGCGGACCGGGGCGACCTCGACCTCGGCGATCCGGAGCTTGTCCATCACGGTCACGGTGAGCAGCCAGCCGTCGACCTCGGTGGCGTCGCCCTCGGCGGGGATCTTGCCGAGCCGCTCGAGGATCAGCCCGGCGATGGTCTCGTAGTCGCCGTCCGGCATCCGGAACCCGGTGACACTGGTGACCTCGTCGGCGCGCAGCTGCCCGGACACCAGCCAGCTGTCCGTGCCGACCTGCTGGGACGCCGGTGCTTCGCGTTCGTCGTGCTCGTCGCGGACGTCGCCGATGATCTCTTCGACGACGTCCTCGAGGGTCACCAGCCCGGCCGTGCCGCCGTACTCGTCGACGACGATGGCCAGCTGGAAGCGGGAGTCGCGCAGGCGCAGCAGCAGGTCGTCGCCGGGCAGGGACTCGGGCACGGTCGGCACCGGCCGCATGACCGAGCCGATCGGCACGGCGGCCCGGTCGGCGGCGGGCACGGCGAAGGCCTGCTTGACGTGCACGGCGCCGCGGACGTCGTCGAGGTCTTCGGCGTGCACCGGGAAGCGGGAGAACCCGGTGCGCAGCGAGAGCGCGATCAGGTCGGCCACGGTGTCGTCGACGGCGAGGGACTCCAGCTGCACGCGCGGGGTCATCAGTTCCTCCGCGGTGCGCTCGCCGAACCGCAGCGAGCGGTCAAGCAGCTCCGCGGTGGACGTGTCGAGCGTGCCGCTTTCGGCGCTGGAGCGCACGATCGAGCCCAGCTCCTGCGGCGAGCGGGCCGACCGCAGTTCTTCCTGCGGCTCGACGCCGAACTTGCGCACGAGGAAGTTCGCGCTGTTGTTCATCAGCGTGATGAGCCAGCGGAAGAGCGCGGAGAACCGCGAGTGGTAGCCGGCGACCGCGCGGGCGGTCGGCAGCGGCCGGGCGATCGCCAGGTTCTTCGGCACCATCTCGCCGAGGATCATCGACATCGACGTGGCGATGATCAGGGCGAGCACGATCGCCGCGCCCGCGGCGAACGCCTCCGGCAGGCCGAGCCAGGTGAGCAGCGGCCGGACGAGCTCGCCGATCAGCGGCTCGGCCAGGTACCCGGTGATCAGCGTGGTGAGGGTGATCGCGACCTGGGCGCCGGAGAGCTGGAAGGACAGCGTCCGGTGCGCCTTCTGGACGGTCAGCGCGCGGCGGTCGCCGACCTGGCGGACGTTGGCCTCGACGGTGCTGCGTTCCAGCGCGGTGAGCGAGAACTCGGCGGCGACGGCGAGGCCGGTGCCGATCGTCAGCAGCAGGAAGAGGAGGACGCCGAGCACGGCGAAGAGGATCTGGATCATTCCGCACCCGCCTCGATGGCGGGGGATGAACCTATCGGACAGCCGGGTCGGTCACCCGGCCCGGTACTGTCACCGGGTGACTGCGCTGCGCGCACGAAACGGTCACTCCTAGCAGTGAATCGGCGGGTAGTGCGGACCAGCTTAACTCGTCCCCGGCCCCCGCCGCTGAGGCGCGGGGTGTGTCGGTGCGCTCATCCGCGGATCAGGCGGCGCCCGGCCGGTGCCGCCGCACGGTTTCCTCGACGAGGTCGAGCACCGGCCCCAGGCCGGCGGCGGGCAGGCCCATGGCCAGGTGCGAGACGAGTCCTTCGAGGACGAGTTCGAGGAAGGCGGTGAGGACGTCGACGTCGACGTCGTCCCGCAGGTTCCCGGCCTCCCGCTGCCGCAGCAGCCGCAGCCGGGTGGCGGTGGTGAGCTGCTGCGAGCGTTCGGCCCAGCGGCCCCGGAACTCCGGGTCGGTCCGCAGCCGCCGGCTCACCTCCAGGCGCGTGCCGAGCCAGTCGGCGGGGTGGTCGCCGCCGGCGAGCAGATCCCGCATGACCTGCACGAGGCCCTGTTCGGCGACGACGTCGGCCATCCGGAGGGCATCGTCCTCGGCGAGGGCGAGGAAGAGCGACTCCTTGTCCCGGAAGTGGTGGAAGATGGCCCCGCGCGAGAGACCGGTGGCTTCCTCCAGGCGCCGGACTGTGGCACCTTCGTAGCCGTAGCGCGCGAAGCAGACGCGCGAGCCGTCGAGGATCTGGCGCCGGCGTGCGTCGAGGTGATCCTGGCTTACGCGTGGCATCCTGAAATCCTGGCACCGCGGACCGGCATCTCGCAATCCGTACGTACGTACTGTGACCCGGAGTGCGGGGGAACCGGCCGAGTGTCCCCACCGTCGAACGTTGCGGCGTTTCGCTGACACGAAGTGAGACGGTTGGCTAAGGTTTGCCCCATCACGGTGGGTGAACTGAGGGGAAGGTGCGGCGTGATCATCGGTGAGGCCGGGCAGGCGGTCCAAGCGGTGTGGGGTGGCGACATCCTCGGCGAGCGCGGCCGCGTCTACGGCGGCGGTGGCGGCGGGGGCGGCCGGTTCGAGATGGAGCCCGGTGAGCTCGCCGCGGTGATCGGCCAGTGGGAAGCGGAACTGGACAAGATCGTCGACGACGGTGAACGCATCCAGAACATCATGGTGATGCTCGAAGCGCCCGGGAAGGACTCGGTCAGCGGGGGCTACGTGTCGACGAGCATGGACTCCCTCGCGGCGCTCCAAAGCCAGAACGACTCCATGCGCAAGTACGTGCAGGGGTACATCAAGAAGCTCAAGGAAGCGCAGACGAAGACCGTCGCGACCGACCAGGGCATGGCCGACCCGTTCCGGACGGTGTGACCGTGCGCCTGCCTGCCCGCGTCCTGGCCGGCGGCGTGGCCGCCGCGCTGCTGCTCGCGGGGTGTTCCCCCGAAACGACCGGGACGGCCACCCCGGCGCCGAGCGGGGCGGCGTCATCGTCCGGTGCGTCGTCCGGTGCGTCGTCCGACCCCGACGTGCCGAAGGTGACCGCACCGCTCGACGTCTCGAAATACGCTTCGAAGCCTTGCGACATCGTGCCGGGTTCGGTGCTGTCGTCCTTGCGGTTCACGGACCCGGGGCACACCCAGCTGCAGGACGACGGACTCGGCGCGGCCGGGCCGGGGTGTGGCTGGAAGATCTCCGGCGAAGGCGTGAGCATGCAGGTCATCATCGGCACCGGGAACCGTGACCGGGGCGCCGGAGGACTGGCGGGGCTGTACGGAGCGCACGAAAGCGGCCAGTTGCCGTTCCTCGAGCCTGCCCCGGCCGTGGATGGTTACCCGGCGATCTACCTGGACAAGCGGGACCGCCGGCCGATCGGCAACTGCGTCATGGACGTCGGTGTCGCCGACGACGTCGCGATCAACGTGTACGCCGGGGGGTACGAAGGCGCGGACGACTCCTGCGCCGCGGCCCAAAAGGTGGCGGCATCGATCATCACCACACTCAAGGGGGCATGACGAGTGGACGGCAAGCAGATCTACGACAACTTCAGACAGGGCGACACCAGCGGCCTCCGCAACGCCGCGGATGAGGTTTCGAAGCTTTCGTCGGCCTACCTGGACCGGGCCCAGGGCATCAAGTCGCTGCAGGAGCGGATGAAGCAGGCGTGGACCGGGAACGCCGCCGACGCGGCGAACGCCGGGGCCGGCCCGCTCGAGCAGGCCTTCGCCGAGACTGCCGCGCCCCTCGATGTCACCAAGGCCTCCGTCGACACCCAAGCTGCCGTCTTCGACTCCTCCAGCAACTCCGTCGTCGAGATTCCGCCCAAGCCCGAAAAGCCCAACCCCTGGACCACCGGGCTCAAGGCCGCCATTCCCATCGCCGGGCCGTTCATGGCGAAGGACGACATCGACAACTACCAAGAGGGCATGGCGCGGTACAACGCCGCGAACGAGACCAATGTCCGCGTGATGGACCAGTACAGCAGCGTCACCAGCGGGACCAGGGCCGTGCTGCCCACCGACTACGGCGTCCTGGAGGCCGACGGTGCCGCCATCGCCGTGAACACCCCGAGCGGTCCCGGCGGGGTCGACCAGCCGGGCGGCCAGGGCAACTGGCTGCCCGGCCACCCCGGCACCGGCGGCACCGACCGCACCTCCACCACCGGCTTCGACCCCGGGCACACCGGGGGCGCCAGCGGGACCGGCGGCACGGGAGGCACCGGGGGTACGGGCGGCACCGGAGGTACCGGCGGGACCGGGGGCACCGGAGGAACGGGCGGCACCGGAACAGGAACGGGAACGGGCACGGGAACCGGCACCGGCGACGACACCCACACCACCGGCTCCGGCCGCCCCGGCGTCCCCACCCTGCCGCGGCCCGGGCAGGCCACCGACCAGCCGGGGAAGACGCCGCCGAACACCGGGGGGATCGACTTCTACCCCGCCAACACCGGCGGCGGCCCGAACTACGGCCAGAACTACCCCAACGTCAGCGACCCGAACTCCGGTACCGGCGGCCGGGGCTCCACGAGCGGCAACGCCGGTGGGCGGCTGCTCGACCCGACCGGCCGGGGCGGCACCGGGACCGGCAGCGGAACCGGCTCCGGGACCGGCGGCGGCTCCGGGAGTGGCGCCGGCGCCGGAGCGGGGGAGCGCGGCCTGGGCCGGGGCTCCGGCTCCGGCATGGGCAGCCTCGGCAACGCCGCCGCCGCGGAGGCGGCCGCCGCGCGGTCGGCCGCCGGGCGGAACGGGTCGATGGGACCGATGGGGCCCGGCGGGCGCCGCGGCGAAGGCGACGAGGACGAGGAACACCAGCGGCCGGACTTCCTGATCGAGGCGGACCCGGACGCGATCTTCGGTACCGACCAGCGGACCAGCCCGCCGGTCATCGGCGAATAGGCGGTGGACGTGGCAACAGGCCGGGTGGACGTTCCGGTCGAGGCGCTGGCCGCGCTCGCCGAACGCGAGCAGGTCGGCCAGCTCCACCTCACCCTGCGTCCGGAGCCGCTGTGGCTCTCGGACGACGAACGGGAAGAGGCCGACAAGCGGGTCGACGCCGCCCTGGCCGAGGCCGGGCTCGTCGACGCCCGGGGCCGCGTCACCGTCGACTTCCTCGACTGGCTGCCGCTGCTGGTCAGCCCGGCCCGCGAGTGCTACGGCTGGGTCGGCACCGGCGGCCGGACCTACGGCGTGCTCGCCGCCGCCAAGGGCCTGCAGGCGGTTTTGGCCGTCTCCGACGGGACCCACGTCGGCGTGCAGGAGATCGATCGGAGCCGGCTCGTCGAATCCCTCGTCGAGCAGCTGCCGCCGGTCGGGCCGGGCGGCGGGCACCCGCGCACCGTGCGGGTCGCGGACCTCACCGAGGCCGCCCGCCGGGGGCAGGCCGCCTACCCGCTCGACCCGGCCGTCGCCGACGTCGTCAGCCTCGTGCAGCGGCCGGTTTCGGGCAGCGGGGAGCTCTACGTCGGCCGTCGCGACGACGTCGGCCGCCACACCTGCCTGCAGCAGCCGCTCCACTACGCCGACACCGACTGGGGCCGCTACCTCAGCTACACCTCGGGCTCGGGCGACGACGCCGTCATCCACATCGGGCCGGCCGGCCCGCAGGAGCTGGCCGACACGCTCGCCGAACTGGCCGGCACCCTCGCCTGACCGAAAACCCCGTGCGCGAGGGTGGTACCCGGTACTAATGTGACAGCGCTGTTGCATCTCCCGGGCGGAAGGACGCGCTGATGCTGTACCCCGAGATCGAACCCTACGAGCACGGCATGCTCGACGTCGGCGACGGCCACGAGATCTACTGGGAGACCTGCGGGAACCCGGAAGGCAAACCCGCACTGGTCGTGCACGGCGGCCCCGGCTCCGGCTGCTCGGCGAACGTCCGCCGCTTCTTCGACCCCGCGCGCTACCGGATCGTCCTGGCCGACCAGCGCGGCTGCGGCCGCAGCACCCCGCACGCCGGGGCCCCGGTCGCCGACCTGTCCGCCAACACGACCGACCACCTGGTGGCGGACTTCGAGCGCCTCCGCGGCCACCTCGGGATCGAGAAGTGGCTGCTGTTCGGCGGTTCCTGGGGCTCGGTGCTCAGCCTGACCTACGCCCTGCGCCACCCCGGGCGCGTCAGCGAACTGGTCCTGATGGGCCTGGCCACCGACCGCCACCTCGAGATCGAGATGCTCATCCGCGGCCTCGGCGCCTACTTCCCGGACGGTTTCGCCGCGTTCCGCGAAGGTGTGCCGGAAGGCGAGCGCGACGGTGACCTTTCCGCGGCCTACCACCGCCTCCTGATGGACCCGGATCCCGCGGTGCACCACAAAGCAGCGGACGGCTGGTGCGCCTGGGAAGACGCGATGCTGCCGGGCGTGCCGCCGCCCGACGTCTTCGCGGACCCGGTGTACAAGCTCTGCTTCGCCCGGCTCGTCACGCACTACTTCAGCAACCGCGCGTTCCTCGAGGACGGCGAAATCCTGCGCCGGGCCGGCGAGCTCGCGGGCATCCCGGCCGTGCTGGCGCAGGGCGTGCTCGACACGAGCAACCTCGTCGGGACGCCCTGGCTGCTGCACCACGCCTGGCCGGGCAGCGAACTGGTGCTGCTCGAAGACGTCGGGCACACCGTGTCGGCCGCGTCGATGCAGGACGTCCTGGTCGGCGCGACCGACCGGTTCGCGCTCAGGGGATGAGCAGTGCCGGCTCGCCGTCCGGGGTGAGCGCGGCTTCGGCGCGCCGGGCGCGGTTGGCCTCGGCGAGCCGCAGCCCGGTGACGCGCAGGGGAAGCCGGTCCAGGTTCCACTCCGCCAGCAGCAGCGCGATCTTCGCCTGCATTTCCGTGCGCAGCCGCAGGAACGAGTCGGCCGGGTCCGCGCCGACCTCGCCCAGCAGCAGCCACCACGCCCAGGCCGCCGCGCCCGCGTTGGCGACGAAGTCGGGTACCACCGCGATGCCCCGGGCCGACAGCGCCGCCTCCGCTTCCGGGGTCGTCGCCGCGTTGGCCGCTTCGACGACCACCTTGGCCTTGACCACGGTTTCGTTGTCCGCCCGCAGCGCGTAGGAGATCGCGGCGGGCACGAAGATGTCCGCGTCGATCCCGAGGATCGTCTCGCGCGGCAGCGAACGGACCCCGGCGGGCAGCCGGGAGCGGTCGATCTCGCCGAAGCGGTCGCGCAGGTCCAGCAGGGCCGGGACGTCGAGGCCGGCGGGGTCGTGCAGCGTGCCCGCCGCGTCGGCCACCGCCACCACCTTCGCTCCCGCTTCGTGCAGGTACCAGGCCGCGCCGCCGCCCATGGTGCCGATGCCCTGGATCGCCACCGTCGTCTCGCGCACGGTCCAGTCCCACGCCGCCGCGACACCCAGGCACGCCTGCGCCACGCCGTAGCCGCCGACGACGTCGCCGAGCAGCAGGCCGCCCGGCACCGGCGCGTTCAGGCCGGCCTGCACCCGGCGCAGGGTGCGCGCCGGCTCCGCCGAACGGCCGATCGCGGCGTGGTACGACTGCTCCAGCCCGAGCTCGGCGAACACGGAGTCGATCAGGTGCTGCGGCACACCGAGGTCCTCGGCCGTCACCCAGTGCGCGTCGAGCCACGGCCGCAGGAACGCGCAGAAGCGCTTCAGCACGTCGAACGCCCGCGGGTCCTTGGGGTCGAAGTCGATGCCGCCCTTGGCCCCGCCGACCGGCAGGTTGAAGGTGGCGGTCTTGTCGGCCATGCCCCGCGCGAGGTCCTCGACCTCGGACATCGTGCAGCCGGCCCGCATCCGGGTGCCGCCGGTGGCGACCCCGGAGACCAGGCTGTGCACGACGAGGTAGCCGTGGGCGCCGGTGCCGGGGTCGGTCCACGTGAGCCGCATCAGCGGCTCGGCGTTGCGCGGGGTCATTCGGCCACCCACCTCCAGGGAAGTCCGGGACGGCCTCGTGACCGCTCTCACGAGCGTGCGCCCCGCCCGGCCACCCGTCCATTTAACGAACCTGCACGATCTCGTTTAGGTTTTGTGTATGGAGCTTTCGTTGCACCGCTTGCGGATGCTGCGCGAGCTGCACCGCCGGGGCACCGTGACGGCGGCGGCCGCGGCGCTGCACTACACCGCTTCGGCGGTGTCGCAGCAGCTCGCCCAACTCGAGCGGGACGTGGGCGCGAAGCTGTTCGAACGGCTCGGCCGGCGCGTTCAGCTGACCGAGCTGGGCACCCTGCTCACCGAGCACGCGGAGGAGATCCTCGGCTCGGTGGAGCGCGCGACGCTCGCGCTGGAGGAGGCCCAGGAAGCCCGCACGGTCCGGCTGACCGCCGGGGTGTGGGCGTCGGTGGCCTCCGGGCTGCTGCCGACCGCGCTGACGGCCCTGGCCGGCGAGCACCCCGGCATCGAGGTCCGCACCCGTGAGCTGGCTCCCGAAGACACCGCCGAGGCGGTCCGCGACGGCAGCCTGGACCTGTCGTTCGTCATCGACTACTCCGACGCGCCGACCCACTGGGACACCGGGCTGGAGCGCGCGGTCGTCGCCGTGGAGCGGCTGCACGCGGCGGTGCCGCGGGGCGCCGTGCCGTCCGGGGCCGCGGCACTGGACGACCTCGCCGAGCACCCGTGGATCCTGGCCGGCGCCAAGTCGCACTTCGGCCGGGCGATGCGCACCGCCTGCCGGCGGCACGGGTTCGCGCCGAAGATCAACCACGAGGTCGAAGAGCAGTCGACGGCGATGGCGATGGTGGGCGCCGGGCTCGGCATCACCCTCGTGTCGGACCTGGGCCTGCGCCTGCTGCGGCCGCCCGGGATCGACGTCGTCACCCTGACCACACCGCTGCTGCGGACGGTCTCGATCGCCTACCGGCGCACCGCGTTCCGGCGTCCCGCGCTGCACCTGGTCATCGACGCCGTGCGCGCGTCGGCGGCCGAGCTGGGCCTGGGCACGGAGTCCGCTTTGCCCTGATCCGGGACGTCTTACGAAGTGGTGATCCCGTCCTGCACCGCAAGATCCGCCCTGATTTTGTCGTACCCCGCGTGTAGCGTCCGAAGTCAAGAAGTTCCATCACACGGAACAGGAACGGACATGCAGACGGTGCACGATTTCCCCGAGAAGTCGGGTAGTGCGTCGAACCGCACCGCGCGGGTCCTGGCGGACCGCGCGGCCGGGGAGGCGTACGTCGCATCGGTGTGTTTCAAGCACGGGCCGCCCCGCCTGACCGGCGTGGAGCTGGAGTTCACCGTGCACCACGCCGACGACCCGGCCAGACCACTCGATCCCGACGTCCTCGCCGCGGCGCTGGGTCCGCACACCCCGCGGACGCTCCGCCCCGGCAGCCCCGCCACACCGCTCCCGGCCGGCTCACCCGTGAGCCTCGAACCCGGGTGCCAGGTCGAGATTTCCGCCCTTCCCCAGGCCTCCCTGCGTGAACTCGACGCAGTCGTCACGGCCGACCTCCGCCACCTGCGCGACCGCCTCGCCGCCCACGACCTCGTCCTGGGCGAATCGGGCATCGACGCCCACCGGGCGCCGCGCAGGCTCCTGCACACCCCGCGGTACGCCGCGATGGAGCGGCGGTTCGCGCCGATCGGTCCCGGCGGCCTCACGATGATGTGCAGTACCGCGGGCCTGCAGGTCTGCGTCGACGCGGGGGAGCCCGAGCACTACGCCGCGCGGTGGGCGGCCGCGCACGCGATGGGCCCGCCACTGCTCGCCCTCTTCGCCAACTCCCGTGTCCACGCCGGAGCGGACACCGGACACGCCTCCGCCCGCTGGCTGGCGGTGCACGACACGGAAGCGGTGCGCACGCGCACGGCCGCCGTGGCGGGCGACGACCCGGCCGCCGCGTGGGCCGGGCGGATGATGGACGTCCCCCTGATGGTGCTGCCCCGCGGCGACCGGCCGTGGGACGCCCCGGAGGGGCTGACGTTCGCCGACTGGATCGACGGCAAGGGCGCGGCGGCGCTGCTGCCGCGGCCCACCGTCGAAGACCTCGACTACCACCTCACGACCATGTTCACGCCGGTCCGCCCGCAGGGGTACCTGGAGATCCGGTACCTCGACGCGCAACCGCCGGACGAGTGGCTCGCCCCGGTGGCCCTCGTGTCGGCGCTGCTGGCCCGGCCGGCCACGGTCGACAAGGTGCGCGCGGTGTGCGCCCCGGTCGCGGACCGGTGGACCGAGGCGGCGCGGCGGGGACTGGCCGACGAGGAGCTGGCGGCCGCGGCGGCGGCCCTGGCCGACCTCGGCTGCGCCGAGCTGGGCGCGACCGGGCTGGCGGCGGAGTCGATCACCGAGATCAGCGAGAGCGTGCTGGGGCGCGCGTACCGATCGAGGAGTGGAGCATGAGCACGGAAGCACTGCACGACCTGAGCGCGCAGGACCTGCGCGCCCGCGCGGCGGAGGCCTTGACCCGGGCCCGGGCGCGCAGCGTCGCGCTGACCGACGCCGTGGACGACGAAGACCTGGTCCGCCAGCACTCGAAGCTGATGTCGCCGCTGGTCTGGGACCTGGCGCACATCGGCGTCCAGGAGGAGCTGTGGCTGGTCCGCGACGTCGGCGGCCGGGAACCGCTGCGGCCGGACATCGACGACATCTACGACGCCTTCCAGCACTCCCGCGCCGACCGGCCGGAGCTGCCGCTGCTCGGCCCGGCCGAGGCGCGCGCGTACGTCAAGCAGGTGCGTGAGAAGGCGTTCGACGTGCTGGAGCGCGCGCCGATGGCGGGGCGGCGGCTGACCGAGCAGGCGTTCGCGTTCGGCATGATCACCCAGCACGAGCAGCAGCACGACGAGACCATGCTGGCCACCCACCAGCTCCGCAAGGGCGACCCGGTGCTGCACGCGCCCGAGCCGCCGCCCGCCCGCTCCGGCGCGCTGCCGCGCGAGGTCCTGGTGCCGGGGGGTGCGTTCACGATGGGTACCTCCGCGGAGCCGTGGGCGCTGGACAACGAACGCCCGGCGCACGAGATCGCCCTCGATGCGTTCTGGCTGGACACCGTTCCGGTGACGGCGGGTGCCTACGTCGAATTCCTCGACGGCGGCGGCTACGACGACGAACGCTGGTGGAGCCCGGCGGGCTGGGCGTACCGGCAGGACAACGGCATCACCGCACCGCGGTTCTGGAAGCGCGAGCAGGACGGCTGGTGGCGCACCCGCTTCGGCGTCCACGAGCGGATCCCCGCCGACGAGCCGGTCGTGCACGTCTCCTACTACGAAGCCGAGGCGTACGCGGCCTGGGCCGGGCGGCGGCTGCCGACCGAGGCGGAGTGGGAGAAGGCCGCCCGGTTCGACCCGGCGACCGGCCGGTCGCGCCGGTTCCCCTGGGGCGACGGGGAACCGTCGGCCGAGCACGCCAACCTCGGCCAGCGGCACCTGCGCCCGGCGCCCGCGGGGGCGTACCCGGCCGGCGCGTCGCCGACCGGCGTGCACCAGCTGATCGGCGACGTCTGGGAGTGGACGAGCACCGACTTCCACGGCTACCCGGGCTTCGCGCCGTTCCCGTACCGCGAGTACTCGGAGGTGTTCTTCGGCCCGGAGTACAAGGTGCTGCGCGGCGGCTCGTTCGGCACCGACTCGGCGGCGATCCGGGGCACGTTCCGCAACTGGGACTACCCGATCCGGCGGCAGATCTTCGCCGGTTTCCGCACGGCTCGCGACGCGGCCCCCGGCGAGGTGGGGTAGGCGCATGTGCCGCCACATCGGCTACCTCGGCGAGCCGGCCTCGCCCGCCGAGGCGCTCTTCCGCGCCCCGCATTCGCTGCTGGTGCAGTCGTACGCCCCGGCGGACATGCGCGGCGGCGGCTCGGTCAACGCCGACGGGTTCGGGCTGGGCTGGTACCCCGGCCCGGGCTCGCCGCCGCTGCGCCACCGGCGTTCGACTCCACTGTGGACGGACGAGACGCTGCCGCCGCTGGCCGCGGCGGTCACCGCGGGCGCGTTCGTCGCCGCGGTCCGCAACGGCACCACCGGCCTGCCGGTGACCGAGGCGGCCGCGGCGCCGTTCACCGCCGGGCCGTGGCTGTTCAGCCACAACGGCGTCGTCCGCGGCTATCCGGATTCGCTGGCCGAACTGGCCAAGACCCTGCCGGTCACGGACCTGCTGACCCTGGAGGCGCCGACGGATTCGGTGGTGCTCTGGGCGTTGCTGCGGGCCCGGCTGGCCACGGGCGAGGACCCGCTGACGGCGGTGGCGGCCCTGAGCGCCGCCGTCGAAGCGGCCGCGCCCGGCTCCCGGCTCAACTTCCTGCTCACCGACGGCGCCACGCTGCTCGGCACCACCTGGACGCACGCGCTGTCCGTGCTGGAGACCCCGGCCGGCGTGTGGCTGGCGTCCGAACCCTTCGACGGCGACCCGCGCTGGCGGCCCGTCCCCGACCACCACGCCGTGCGCGCCACCGCGGCCGGCGTCGACCTGCTTCCCCTGACCCAGGAGCTCCCATGACCGAAGTCGACCTCGACCACCACCGCTCCGGCGACGCCGTCACCGCGGAACTGCGCGCGGACGTCGTCGCCGGCCTCACCGCGGCGCAGAAGTGGCTGCCGCCCAAGTGGTTCTACGACGCCGACGGCAGCGAGCTGTTCGAGAAGATCACCCAGCTGCCGGAGTACTACCCGACCCGCAGCGAGCGCGAGGTGCTGGCCGCGCACGCCGGTGACGTCGCGGCGCTGACCGGCGCGCACACGCTCGTCGAGCTCGGCTCGGGGTCCAGCGAGAAGACCCGGCTGCTGCTCGACGCGCTGACCGCGCACGGCACGCTCGAGGCGTTCGTCCCCCTCGACGTGTCCGAATCCGCGCTGGCCGAAGCCGCCGAGGCGATCTCGAAGGACTACCCGGGTCTCGCCGTCCGGGGTGTCGTCGGCGACTTCACCCAGCACCTGGATCTGCTGCCGGACGGCCAGCCGCGGGTGGTGGCCTTCCTCGGCGGCACGATCGGCAACTTCCTGCCCGCCGAGCGCGCGGCCTTCTTGCGGTCGGTGCGCGAGGTGCTGGGCGAGGGGGAGTGGCTGCTGCTCGGCACCGACCTGGTCAAGGACGCCGGAATCCTGGAGCGGGCCTACGACGACGCCGCCGGTGTCACCGCGGAGTTCGACAAGAACGTGCTGCGGGTGATCAACGCCCGCCTCGGCGCGGACTTCGACCCCGACGAGTTCGACCACGTCGCGCACTGGGACGCCGAAAACGAGTGGATCGAGATGCGCCTGCGGGCCCGGCGCCCGCTGACCGTCGAGATCCCCGGCGCGGACCTCACGGTGACCTTCGCCGCGGGCGAGCACGTCCGCACGGAGATCTCGGCCAAGTTCCGCCCGAGCGGCGTCCAGGCGGAGCTGGCCGCGGCCGGGTTCGCCCTCGAACACTGGTGGACCGACTCCCAGCAGCGGTTCGGGGTGAGCCTGGCAAAATCCGTGCGTGGCTAATCCTCTCCGGGCGCTGGCCCGGATCGCCGGCACGAAACCGTGGCTGATGCGCACGGCCCGGTTCGTCGTCTGGGCGGATCGGAAACTGCACAAGGCGTTCGGCGGCCGGGTGAGCCTCGTGGCGCTCGCCGGGCTGCCGTCGCTGCGCCTGACCACGACCGGCCGCAAGAGCGGGCTGCCCCGCGGCACCAACCTGCTCTACTACCCGCGCGGCGGCGACTTCGTGCTGACGGCGTCCAACTGGGGCCGTCGGCACGACCCGGCGTGGGCGCTCAACCTCCGGGCCCACCCGAAGTGCGCGGTCGCGCTGGCCGGGCGGCCGGTCGACGTCGTCGCCCGGGAACTGCACGGCGAGGAGTACGACGCGATGTGGCGCGAACTGCTCGCGTTCTGGCCGGGGTACGAAATGGAGCAGCGCGAGGCCGCCCGGCGGTTGCCGGTTTTCGTCCTCACCCGGGTGGCCCGGTAAGTTCCCACCATCCGTTCGGCCGGTGCCGGGATTCACCGGTTTGTGCCAGTCTTCCCCGGGTAACGCGCCGTGACGACGTGCTCGCGCGGCGAGGTGCGTGACCTAGGAGGGACGTCTTGCCGAGATCCACACAGAGCCGGGTGCGGTCGTTCGCGCTGGTGGGGGCGCTCGTGGCCGGCGTCGGGCTGGCCGGGCCGGCCGGCACCGCCGCCGCGGCCGAAGACGCGGCGGTCCAGCCCGCCGTCGTCGGCGCGACCCCGGCCGTCGCCTGGGGCGCCTGCGGGAGCGAAGTCCTCGCCGGCGTGCCCGCGGACCAGCTCGGGCTCTACAGCTGCGCGCGCTACCGCGTGCCGATCGACCACGACAACGCTTCGCTGGGCTCCATCGACATCGCGCTGCTCAAGCGCGCGGCCCGCACGCCCGACAAGCGCGTCGGCTCGCTGTTCCTCAACCCCGGCGGCCCCGGTGGCTCCGGCCTGACAATGCCGATCGGCGGCCAGTACTACTTCCGGCCGCAGGTCCTCGACCGCTTCGACCTCATCGGCTTCGACCCGCGCGGGGTCGGCGACAGCAACCCGCTGCGCTGCTTCACCACCCAGGAAGACGCGGACGAGGTCTTCGGCGCCCAGGTCGGCGTGCCCCTCTCGCGTGCCGAAATCTCGAAGACCCTGGCCAGCTACCGCGACTACGGCCGGTTCTGCAAGAACAACGCGGGTGCGCTGCTGAACCACATGTCCACCAAGGACGTGGTGCGCGACCTCGACACGCTGCGCGCGGCGGTCGGCGACCGGAAGCTGACCTACGTCGGCTTCTCGTACGGGACGCTGATCGGCTCGACCTACACGGCGATGTTCCCGAAGCAGTCGCGGGCCATCGTCATCGACGGCAACGTCGACCCGGCGCTGCGGACCAGCGACGGCGTCGAGTACGACCGTGAACGGGCGCAGGGCTTCGAGATTTCGCTGGACGGGTTCCTGAAGCGCTGTGACCAGGTGGGCGCGAAGTGCGCCTTCAGCGACGGCAACCCGCGGGCGAAGTTCGACGAACTGCGGGAGTACCTGCGCAAGCAGCCGATCACCCTCCCGGGCGCCGACCCGCTCGACATCAGCGGCTTCACCGGCGGGGTGTCGAGTGCCCTGTACTCGCCGGCGAGGTTCCCGCGCCTGGCCGAGGACCTGCAGGCGCTCTACACCGCGATCCACCCGGCGGGCGCGCACGCGCAGGCGCTGCAGGCCGCGCCGCTCAAGGTGCTCACGGCAGGCAAGCAGGGCCTGGCCGACCTGAACCCGGACAGCCCGTACACCAGCGACGACTCGTACTTCGCCGTCAACTGCGCCGACAAGCCGTTCCGGATCCGGCAGGAACAGGTGCCGGACATCGCCGCGCAGTGGGAGCGCGAGTCGCGCACCTTCGGCCGCTACCAGGCGTTCGCCGACACGGCGGCCTGCCCGGTGTGGCCGGCGAAGAAGCCGGACGCCTACCGCGGCCCGTGGCGGGCGAAGACCGACGTCCCGGTGGTCGTGGTCGGCAACTACTACGACCCGGCGACGCAGTACCGGTTCGCGCAGCGGATGGCCGCCGAGCTCGGCAACACCCGGCTGCTGTCGGTCGACGCGTTCGGCCACTGCATCCTGGGCGACGCGCTCGGTGTCGACCAGGCCGTGGCCGACTACCTGACCGACCTGAAGGTGCCGGCGAACGGGCAGGTGTTCCAGCCGAACGTCCAGCCGTTCGAAACCCCGTAACACGAGGAAAACGGGCCGGGTGACGCTGTCGTCCCGGCCCGTTTTCACGCCAGCAGCCGGTCGAGCAGGTCCCCGGCCGCGGCCTCGCCTTCGGCGGCCGCGCTCGCGGGGTCGCCGGCGCGGGCGGTGAGCATCGCGATCTCGTTCATCCCGGCGAGGAGGACGTGGGCGAAGAGGTCCACGCGGGCGGCGGGGAGCCGGCCGTCGCGCCGCAGCGCCGCCTTGATCTTGCCGAGGGTGCGCCGCTCGTCCTGCTCCCGCCAGCGCTGCCAACCGAGGACCGCGGGCGCGTCGATGAGCAGCACCCGCCGCACCACGGGGTCCGCGGTGCTCCGGATCCACGCCTGGCAGGCCGCCCGCAGTGCCGCCGCCGGTTCGGCGATCCCCTCGACGGCGTGTGCGCCGTCCGCCTCGACCCGCTCGTAGACGGCCTCCAGCACGGCCGCGAACAACGCGTCCTTCCCGGGGAAGTGGTGGTAGAGCGCGCCCCGGCTCACGTCGGCGGCCCGCAGGACGGCCTCGATCGAGGTGCCGTCGTAGCCGTGCTCGGTGAACAGCCCGGTGGCGACCGCGACGAGGTGCTCGCGGGTCGCCTGGCCGCGGTCGATCTTCTTGTTCATGCGGTCGGCAGCCTCCGTCGTTGACAAACCGACTGTCGGTCTGTTGATACTAGACCGTCAGTCGGTTTACTTCTGGAGGGACTCTACCGATGGACCTGCGAACCTGGGACGACCACCGCGCACGCATGTCGACCGCGTCCGGCGACGTGAGCTACACCGACGTCGGCGAAGGGCCGGTGGCGCTCTTCGTGCACGGCGTGGGGACGAACAACCTGTTGTGGCGCAAGGTCATGACCGCGTTGGCGGGCGAGCGCCGCTGCATCGCGCCCGACCTGCCGGGACACGGCGACTCGCCGGTGACGGCCACGCAGGACCTCAGCCTGAACGGGCTGGCCGCCCGGCTCGAAGACTTCTGCGAGGCCCTGGACCTGGAGGAGTTGGATCTGGTCGCCAACGACACCGGCGGCGCGGTCGCGCAGGTGTTCGCGGTGCGCCGGCCCGACCGGCTCCGCACGCTCACCCTGACCAACTGCGACACGCAGGGCAACCTGCCGCCCGAGGCGTTCCGCCCGGTCGTCGAGCTGGCCGAGCGCGGCGAACTGGCCCCGCTCGCGGTCCAGGGCGCCGCAGATCCGGAGCGGGCGCGGGCCGGCGCGCTCGGCGCCGGCTACGAGCACCCGGAGCAGGTACCGGACGAAGTCTTCGAAGCCTTCGTCCGGCCGGTGTTCGGCACCTTGGACGCGGCCCGGCAGTTCGAACGCCTGCTGACGTCGGTCCGCGGGGAGGAACTCGACGCGATCGAGCCGCGGCTCAAGCAGCTCCGGGTGCCGACGCTGCTGGTGTGGGGGACCGGTGACCCGAACTTCGGCGTCGAATGGGCCCACCGGTTCCGGGACGCCGTCCCGGCGGTCACCGAGGTCGTCGAGGTGCCCGGGGCCAAGCTCTTCTTCCCCGACGAGCGGCCGGAAGACCTCGTGCCGCACCTGCGCCGGCACTGGGCGTAGCGATCATCACAGGTCCGGCCCGGCCGATCCGGCGCTACAGTGGCGGGGTTGATCAACCACGAGCAACGGAAGCGAGGTGAGCGGCACATGCCAGCGGACAGTCAGCGGACGGCCGGGCGCGCGCTCACCGGAGGTTTCCGGCGCGGCTGAGTCCGGCCGGCCCCCTGTCCGGCAGTGCGCGCACGCCGGAAAAGAGCCGGAAATGACCATCTTCGAAATGCTGCTGCGCGTCGGCGCCGGAGTGGGCCTGGGTGCCGTCATCGGGGTCGAGCGCCAGTTCCGCGCCCGCATGGCCGGGCTGCGGACCAACGCCCTCGTCGCGGTCGGCGCGACACTGTTCGTGCTGCTGTCCGCGCACGGCTTCGGGGGCCTGGCCTCGAGCGGTGACGCCGACCCGACCCGGGTGGCGGCGCAGATCGTCTCGGGCATCGGATTCCTCGGGGCCGGGGTCATCCTGCGCGACGGCCTCAACGTCCGCGGCCTCAACACGGCGGCGACGCTGTGGTGCTCGGCCGCGGTCGGCGCGCTGGCCGGGGCGGGGCTGTACGCGGTCGCGGTGGCCGGGACCGCGGTCGTGGTCGGGGTGAACGTGGTGCTGCGCCCGCTGGGCCGGGTCGTCGACCGCCGTCCGGATTCCGGCGACGAGACACCGGCGCGGTACGAATTCCAGGCGGTGACCCGCGACGACGCCGAGGCCCACGTGCGGGCGCTGCTCGTGCAGGCGTTGACCCGCACGGACTTCCGGCTCCTGTCGGTGCTGAGCACGGACCGCGAGAACCGCACGGTCGAGGTCCGCGCCGAGCTGGTCGGCGACCAGCGCGACGACGCCCAGATGGAGGCGGCGGTGTCGCGGCTTTCGCTGGAGCCGTCGGTGTCGAGCGTCCGCTGGGTCGCGGTGCCGGCTTAGCCGGTGCGGAGGAATTCGTCGAGCAGCTCGCCGAACCGGGCGGGCTGCTCGGCGAAGACCTGGTGCCCGGCGCCCTCGATGGAGACCTGGCGGGCGTCGGGTGCCTCGCGGACGATCAGGTCCGCGATCTCGTGGATGTCGGCGGTGTCGAGCGTTCCGGTGACCACCAGCGTCCGGGCCCGCACCTCCGCCAGGCGGGTCACCGCGGTCAGCTCCGCGCCCAGGGGAAATCCGCCGTGGCCCTTGCGCGCGTTGTCGGCCAGCAGGCGCCCGAAGAGGGCACGGACGGCCGGGTCGACCTGGTCAGGTGTCCGGTACGGGCCGTCGACGAGCAGCCGGAGCACGCACTCGAACGCCCGCGGGTGGTCGCCGGCCGCGATGGCCTCGCTGGCCTGCCTTCGCTGCTCGAGGGTGAACGGGTCGCGCTCGACCATGCCGCTCAACCCGGGCGACGTGAGCACCAGCCCGTCGACCCGGTCCGGGTGCCCGAGCGCGAAGTCGACCGCCGTGCGGCTACCGAGCGAGGATCCCACCAGCACCGCACGCTCGATCCCGAGCGCGTCGAGCAGCTGCCGGAGGTCGTCGTGGTGGGAGAACCCGGGCACCGGTCCCGGTGAGTCGCCGTGACCGCGGGCGTCGTACCGGACGGCCCGGTGGCCCGCGGCGAACCGGTCCAGCTGCTCCTCCCACACCTGCCGGCCGAAGCCGCCCGGGTGCAGGAACACCAGTGGGCGTCCGTGGCCGCGTTCGTCGTGGTGCAGCAGTTCCCCCATGCCCGCCACCGTACCGAAAACGGAGGGCCTCCCCGCGCACCGAGCGGGGAGGCCCTCCGGAACCCGGAAACCCTTACGCCTGCGTCATCTTCCGCAGCACGTACTGCAGGATGCCGCCGTTGCGGTAGTAGTCCGCCTCGCCCGGGGTGTCGATGCGGACGTCCGCCTCGAACTCCACCTTGGTGCCGTCCGCCTTGGTGGCCGTGACGTGCACCGTGCGGGGGGTCTCGCCGTCGTTCAGCTTGGTGATGCCCGAGATGTCGAACGTCTCGGTGCCGTCGAGGCCCAGCGACGAGGCCGACTCGCCCTGCGGGAACTGCAGCGGGATCACGCCCATGCCGATCAGGTTGGACCGGTGGATGCGCTCGAACGACTCGGTGATCACCGCGCGGACGCCCAGCAGCGACGTGCCCTTGGCCGCCCAGTCGCGCGACGAGCCCGAGCCGTACTCCTTGCCGCCCAGCACGACCAGCGGGGTGCCCTGCTTCGCGTAGTTCTGGGCCGCGTCGTAGATGAACGCCTGCGGCGCGCCGTCGGCCGTGAAGTCGCGGGTGTAGCCGCCCTGCACGTCGTCCAGCAGCTGGTTGCGCAGCCGGATGTTCGCGAACGTGCCGCGGATCATCACCTCGTGGTTGCCGCGCCGCGAGCCGTAGGAGTTGAAGTCCTTCTTCTCCACGCCGTGCTCGGTCAGGTACTGCGCGGCCGGGGTGCCCGGCTTGATCGCGCCGGCGGGGGAGATGTGGTCGGTGGTGACCGAGTCACCCAGCTTCGCCAGCACGCGCGCGCCGGTGATGTCGGTGACCGGCGCCGGCTCCGGCGTCATGCCCTCGAAGTACGGGGGCTTCCGCACGTAGGTGGACTCGAGGTCCCACTCGAAGGTCTTGCCCTCCGGGGTGGGCAGCGACTTCCAGCGCTCGCCGCCGTCGAAGACGTCCGCGTAGTCCTTGGTGAACATCTCCTGCGTGATCGCGTGGTCGATGGTCTCCTGGATCTCCTTGGCCGTCGGCCAGATGTCCTTGAGGAAGACGTCGTTGCCGTCGGTGTCCTGACCGAGCGGCTGGTTCGCGAAGTCGAAGTCCATCGTGCCGGCCAGCGCGTAGGCGATGACCAGCGGCGGCGACGCGAGGTAGTTCATCTTCACGTCGGGGTTGATCCGGCCTTCGAAGTTCCGGTTGCCCGAGAGAACCGAAACCGCGGCGAGGTCGTTCTCCTGGATGGCCGCGGAGATCTCGTCCGAGAGCGGGCCGGAGTTGCCGATGCACGTGGTGCAGCCGTAGCCGACCAGGTGGTAGCCCAGCTTCTCCAGGTACGGCCAGAGGTTGGCCTTCGTGTAGTAGTCGGTGACGACCTGCGAGCCCGGCGCCATCGACGTCTTGACCCACGGCTTGACCGCGAGGCCCCGCTCGACCGCGTTGCGCGCGAGCAGCGCGGCGCCGAGCATGACCGACGGGTTCGACGTGTTGGTGCAGGAGGTGATCGACGCGATCACCACGGCGCCGTGGTCGAGGACGAACTCGCCGCGGTCGGCGGAGCTGACCTTGACCGGCTTGCTCGGGCGGCCTTCGGCGGCAGCACCGGTGTGGTGCGGGGCGGGCTCGCCACCGCCGTTGCCCGAGGCGGAGTGCGCCGGCGCGTCGCTGGCGGGGAAGGACTCCGCCGACGCCTCGTCCACCGTGGACTCGACGCCCTTCGGCTGCTCCTGCTGCGGGACGCCCGGCTCGCGCTCGGCGGAGCCCTCGACCTCGTCGGTCGCGTAGTCGGCCAGCGACACCCGGAACGACGCCTTGGCGTCGGTCAGCTCGATGCGGTCCTGCGGGCGCTTCGGGCCGGCGATCGACGGGACGACCGTCGACAGGTCCAGCTCGAGGTACTCGGAGTAGGCGGCCTCGCGCGACGGGTCGTGCCAGAGGCCCTGCTCCTTGGCGTACGCCTCGACCAGCGCGACCTGCTCGGGCGAGCGGCCGGTCAGCTTGAGGTAGCGGACGGTCTCCTCGTCGATCGGGAAGATCGCCGCGGTGGAGCCGAACTCCGGGCTCATGTTGCCGATGGTGGCGCGGTTGGCCAGCGGCACCTCGGCGACGCTCTCGCCGTAGAACTCGACGAACTTGCCGACCACGCCGTGGCGGCGCAGCATCTCGGTGATGGTCAGCACGACGTCGGTGGCGGTGACGCCGGCCGGGATCTCGCCGGTCAGCTTGAAGCCGACGACGCGCGGGATGAGCATCGACACCGGCTGGCCCAGCATGGCCGCCTCGGCCTCGATGCCGCCGACGCCCCAGCCCAGCACGCCCAGGCCGTTGACCATCGTGGTGTGCGAGTCGGTGCCGACGCAGGAGTCGGGGTAGGCCTGCCCGCCCCGGGACATGACCGTGCGCGCGAGGTGCTCGATGTTGACCTGGTGCACGATGCCGGTACCCGGCGGGACGACCTTGAACTCGTCGAAGGCGCCCTGGCCCCAGCGCAGGAACTGGTAGCGCTCGCGGTTGCGCTCGTACTCGATCTCGACGTTGCGCTCGAAGGCGTCGGCGCGGCCGAAGACGTCGATGATCACCGAGTGGTCGATGACCAGCTCGGCCGGGGCGAGCGGGTTCACCTTGTCCGGGTCGCCGCCCAGGTCGGTGACCGCCTCGCGCATGGTGGCCAGGTCGACGACGCACGGCACGCCGGTGAAGTCCTGCATGATGACGCGGGCGGGCGTGAACTGGATTTCGATCGACGGGTCGGCGCCGGGGTCCCACGAGCCGAGCGCGCGGATGTGGTCGGCGGTGATGTTCGCGCCGTCCTCGGTGCGCAGCAGGTTCTCGAGCAGGATCTTCAGGCTGTACGGCAGTCGCTCGGCGCCCTCGACCTTGTTCAGGCGGAACACCTCGTACGAGGCGTCGCCGACCTTCAGCGTGTCTTTGGCGCCGAAGCTGTCCTTGCTGGCAGGTGCGGTCACGTCTAACTCCAGTGGCGTGGACTTCCGCGCCGGTGCGGCGGTCGAGTCCCGGGTCAGTTCGGTCGGGTTCGGTGGTGGCGAGTCTTGCGCACCCCCACCGTAGGACCGGATTCGGGATGGCACACCTCGCGGTGCCTCAAACAGTACGCGCGTCCTGTTTACCGGACAAGACGACACGCGGTGTGGGCTGCGCCATCCGGTCGACCGACACCGCGGGGGTCCCTCAATGAGGGGAATTGGTGCCTACGTTGTGTAAGTTCCCCGTGGTGCGGGTGATAGTGATGTGACTGCAGTGACGCACGGTGTGCGCTGGTGAGCGGAGGTGGCGGTCGTGGCGGGACGGTCCGGACAGGTGCGGAGGCCGCGCGTCCGCCGGGGACTCAGCGTGAGCACCCTCACCCTGGTGATCCTGTTCGGCGCCGGCGGCACGGGGCTCGCGGCGCCCCCGCCGCCGCCCAACCCCAGCGACTCGGAAATCGACTCGAGCAAGGCCGACGCCAACGCGAAGGCGGGCGAGGTCGGCCGCCTGACCAGCCAGCTGGCCCAGGCCGAGCAGAAGCTCACGCAGCTGCAGGACGACGTCGAGCTCAAGCAGGAACAGGCCAACAAGGCCCTGGTCGACCTGCAGACCGCGCAGGACGCCGCGACGCAGGCGGAGAACGACGCCAAGGCCGCGCGCGCCGAGGCGGACGCGGCCTCGGCGGCGATCGAGCAGGCCCGTGCCGACCTCAGGACGTTCGCCGCCGCGAGCTTCCAGCAGGGGAGCACGGTCGGCTCGCTCGGGGCGTACCTGAGCTCCGACAGCCCCAAGGACATGCTGGCCCGCGCGCAGCTGCTCGACGCCGTCGGCGGCAACCGCCTCAACGCCCTCGACCGGCTCCAGCAGGCCCAGACCGAGAAATCCAACAAGGACGCCGCCGCCCGCAAGGCCGCCGAGCTCGCCCAGCAGAAGCAGGACGCGGCGCGGCGCGCCAAGAACAGCGCCGACGCCGCGCAGACCGCCGCCGAGCGCGCCCAGGACAGCCAGGCAACCCAGACCGGCCGGCTCGAGCAGAACAAGTCGGACGTCGAGCAGCAGCTCTACGCCGCCCAGGCCAAGGTCAGCGGCCTGCAGGGCCAGCGGCAGCGCTACGAGGACTGGCTCGCCCAGAAGCAGCGCGAGGACGAAGAACGCGCCCGGCAGGCCGCCCTGGCCGCGGCCGCGGCCGCGGCCGGAAGCGGGGGCGGCGGCCGTCCCGCGGGAGGACCGGCGCCGGCGGGCCCGGCGGGCTCGTCGATCGAGGCGGTGATCGCCCGGGCGCTGTCGAAGCTCGGGATGCCGTACGCGTGGGGCGGCGGCAACGCGAGCGGCCCGACCCGCGGCATCCGCGACGGCGGCGTCGCCGACCGCTACGGCGACTACAACAAGATCGGGTTCGACTGCTCCGGCCTGATGATCTACGCCTTCGCCGGGGTCGCCGGCCTGCCGCACTACAGCGGCTACCAGTACACGGCGGGGCGCCAGGTACCGCTGTCCCAGATGCGCCGCGGCGACCTGCTCTTCTGGGGCGGTCCGGGCGGCATCCACCACGTGGCGCTGTACCTGGGTGGCGGGCAGATGGTCGAGGCACCGCAGTCGGGTCTGCGGGTCCGCGTCGCCCCGGTGCGCTACGGCGGGATCATGCCGTACGCCACGCGCCTGGTCGGCTGAAAAACCCGCTCGACGGCGCCCGCCGCAGGCCACAGGATCGCCCGGTGGACGACGAACTGAACGCGCTGCGGCGCACCCGGATGCGCTGGAACACGCCCCTGTCCGAACCGCACGCGGAGCTGCTGCTCGACCGGATGGCCTCCGGCGGCGGCCACCTCGTCGACCTCGGCTGCGGCTGGGGCGAGCTGCTGCTGCGGGCGGCCGCCCGGGCACCGGGCCTGCGCGCGACCGGCGTCGACACCGACGAGACGGCACTGGCGCGCGGCCGGGCGGCGGCCGCGGCGCGGGGCCTGGCGGCGGAGTTCACCTCGTCGGACGCCGCGACCTGGGACGAACCCGCCGACCGGGTGTTCTGCATCGGTGCCGCCCACGTCTTCGGCTCGACGAAGGCGGCACTGGCAGCGCTCGCCCGGGTGGTGCGGCCGTCCGGCAGGCTGCTCTACGGCGACGGCTTCTGGTCGTCACCGCCGGGCCCGGCGGCCCTCGGAATCTTCGGCCAGGACGTGCTGACCCTGCCCGAGCTGCTCGACGCGGCCGGCGGCGCCGGCTGGCGCGTGCTGCACCTGAGCACCGCCGACCAGCGGGAATGGGACGACTTCGAGTCGACCTCGCGCGCCGGCTGGGAGGAGTGGCTCGCGGCGCACCCGGCCGACCCGCGGGCGGAGCGGGTGCGGGAGTGGCTCGACCGGCGGCTGCGCGAGTACGTCCGGGACTACCGGGGTGAGCTGGGCTTCACCTACCTCGTGCTGGGCCGCTAGGGTGCCTCGGTGCGCTACGCGGGGATCGTGGTGGCCGGGGGTGCGGCCCGCCGGCTGTCCGGTGTGGACAAGCCGGCGTTGTCGGTGGGCGGGAAACCGTTGCTGGCCCGGGCGATCCACGCCCTCGACGGCGCCGAGCGGGTGATCGCCGTCGGCCCGCGGCGCCCGGGCTTCGACGTCGTGTGGACGCGGGAACCGGTGCCCGGCACCGGGCCGGTGGCGGCGCTCGCGGCGGGCCTGGTGTTCGTGCCCGGCGACGTCGAGGCGGTGGTGGTGCTGGCCGCCGACCTCCCGGGCGTCCGACGATCCACAGTGGACAGACTGGTCGCCGCGATCGGCGACGGCGACGGGGCGGTCCTGGTCGACGCCGCGGGCCAGCGGCAGTGGCTGCTGGGCGCCTGGCGGCTGCCGTCGCTGCGGGCGGCGCTGCCGGAGCAGGCGGAGAACGCGGCCCTGCGCCGGGTGCTGGGCGGCCTCACGGTCGCCGAAGTCCCGGCGGAACGGGGCGAAGCGGACGACATCGACACCCCCGAGGACCTCGAGCGCCACCGCTGACCCGCTCGCTCGAGCGCCCCAAGGCGGCCTTGGGTGCGTCTGACGCACCGAAGGCCGCCTTGGGTGCGTCAGACGCACCGAAGGCCACATTGGGGCGCTCGGCGTGGGACCGCCGGCGGGCGGCGGGTGCTTCACAGGTGCCACACCGGTGACCGTGTTGGCTGATCGTGGGGCCGGGTGCGCCCGTCCGCGTGCCGGGCGGACGGACGGCCGCCGGACGCAGTACGGTCGCACCGCGTGATCACCGTCGCGGGGGCGGCGCACGAGAATTCGAGGAGGCAGAGTGACCGAGCCCGGCTACGCCGAGGGCGGGAACGGGCAGCAGCCCGCGACGCCGGCCCGGGACGCCCAATTGCTGGAGCGGACCGTGTTCGAGGTCAAGCGGATCATCGTCGGCCAGGACCGCCTGGTCGAGCGGATGCTGGTCGGCCTGCTGGCCAAGGGCCACCTGCTGCTCGAAGGCGTGCCCGGCGTGGCGAAGACCCTCGCCGTCGAGACGTTCGCGCGGGTCGTCGGCGGGTCGTTCTCCCGCGTGCAGTTCACCCCGGACCTGGTGCCCGCCGACATCCTCGGCACCCGGATCTACCGCCAGGGCGCCGAGCGCTTCGACGTCGAACTAGGCCCGGTCGTGGCGAACTTCGTGCTCGCCGACGAGATCAACCGCGCGCCCGCCAAGGTCCAGTCGGCGATGCTCGAGGTGATGGCCGAGCGGCACGTGTCGATCGGCGGGCAGACGTTCCCGATGCCCGACCCGTTCCTCGTGCTGGCCACCCAGAACCCGATCGAGAACGAGGGCGTCTACCCGCTGCCGGAGGCGCAGCGCGACCGGTTCCTGTTCAAGATCCTCGTGGAGTACCCCTCCGCCGAAGAAGAGCGCGAGATCATCTACCGGATGGGCGTCACCCCGCCCACCCCGCACGAGGTGCTCAGCCCGGGCGAGCTGGTCCGGCTGCAGGGTGTCGCGTCCCAGGTGTTCGTGCACCACGCGCTCGTCGACTACGTCGTGCGGCTGGTGCTGACCACCCGGACGCCGAACGAGCACGGCCTCGCCGACGTCGCCGGGTGGGTTTCCTACGGCGCCTCGCCGCGCGCGAGCCTCGGCATCATCGCCGCCGCCCGCGCGCTGGCGCTGGTCCGCGGCCGCGACTACGTGCTGCCGCAGGACGTAGTCGACGTTGTGCCGGACGTGCTGCGCCACCGGCTCGTGCTGTCCTACGACGCGCTGGCCGACGGCGTGCCGATCGACCACATCATCACGCGCGTGCTGCAGACCGTGCCGCTGCCGCAGGTCTCGGCCCGCCCGCAGGGCGGGGCCGGCCAGGGCGGCCCGGTCCCGGCGGGCGCGCCGGTCAGGTAACCCGGCGATGGCGAAGAACGAGAAGGGCGAACGCCCTTCGTGGGCGCCGCCGATCCTGCGCGGCGATCGGCTGGAGGCCGGGCTCCGCACGCTGGAGCTCGACGTCCGCCGCCGGCTCGACGGGCTGCTGCAGGGCAACCACCTGGGCCTGGTGCCGGGGCCGGGGTCCGAGCCCGGCGAGGCGCGCCCGTACCAGCCCGGCGACGACGTGCGCCGGATGGACTGGGCGGTCACCGCCCGCACGACGACCCCGCACATCCGGGAGACCGTGGCCGACCGCGAGCTGGAGACGTGGGTCGTGGCCGACCTGTCGGCGAGCCTCGACTTCGGCACCGCGCTGTGCGAGAAGCGTGACCTCGTAGTCTGCGCCGTCGCGGCGGTCGCCCACCTGACCGGGGGCGGCGGCAACCGGATCGGCGCGCTGATCTCCACCGGCGCCGAGACCGTCCGCATCCCGGCCCGCGGCGGCCTGGCGCACGCGCGCGGGCTGGTGCGCAAGCTCGCCGAGACCCCGCGCGCGGCCGAGGGCACTCGCGGTGACTTCGCGGCGGCTCTGGAACAGCTGCGCCGTCCGCCGCGCCGGCGTGGTCTCGCCGTGGTGATCTCCGACTTCCTGGGCGAGGAGTCCTGGGAGCGGCCGCTGCGGGCGCTGGGCGGGCGCCACGAACTGATCGCGATCGAAGTCCTCGACCCGCGCGACGTCGACCTGCCCGAGGTGGGCACCGTCGTGCTGGCCGACCCGGAGACAGGGAAACAGCGCGAAGTGCACGCTTCGGCCTTGCTGCGCAAGGAGTTCGGGGCCGCGGCCCACGCCCACCGGCAGAAGGTGGCGGCCGGGCTGCGGCGCGCGGGTGCGGCGCACCTGACGCTGCGCACCGACGCCGACTGGATCGCCGACATGGTGCGGTTCGTCGTCGCCCGCAAACGCCGCTGGTCGGGGGGTGTGGCGTGAAGTTGACGGGGTTCGCGTCGCCGTGGTGGTTCCTGCTGCTGATCGCGGTCGCCGCGGTCGCCGTCGGGTATGTCCTGGCCCAGCGGGCGCGCCGGAAGCGGACCATGCGGTTCGCGAACCTGGACCTGCTCGAGAAGGTCGCGCCGAAGAGCCAGGGCTGGGTCCGGCACCTGCCGGCGGTGCTGATCGTGCTGTCGCTGCTGCTGCTCACCGTGGCGCTGGCCGGGCCCACCGCCGAGCAGAAGGTGCCCCGCAACCGGGCGACCGTGATGCTGGTGATCGACGTTTCGCTGTCGATGGAAGCCACCGACGTCCTCCCGACGCGGCTGCAGGCGGCCCAGGAGGCGGCCACCAGCTTCGCGCGGAACATGACGCCGGGGATCAACCTGGGGCTGATCTCGTTCGCGGGCACGGCGACGGTGCTGGTCAACCCGACCACCGACCGCAACGGCGTGATCAAGGCGATCGAGAACCTGAAGCTGGCCCAGTCGACGGCGACCGGGGAAGGCATTTTCGCGGCGCTGCAGTCGGTGGAGAGCTTTTCGAGCGTCGTCGGCGGAGCCGACGGACCGCCGCCGGCGCGGATCGTGCTGATGTCCGACGGCAAGCAGACGGTGCCGGAGGACCTGTACGCGGCGCGCGGCGGGTACACCGCGGCGCAGGCGGCGAAGCAGGCCGGCGTGCCGATCTCGTCGATTTCGTTCGGTACCACGCACGGTTCGGTGACGATCGACGACAAGCCCCAGCCCGTGAGCGTGGACGACGAGTCGCTGCGCGAGATCGCCCGGCTGTCCGGCGGCGACTTCTACAAGGCGGCCAGCGCCGAGGAGCTGAAGAAGGTCTACGCCGACCTCGGCGAGCAGATCGGCTACGAACTCAAGGACGCCGACGCGAGCAAGCCGTGGGTCGTGGTCGGCACGCTGATCCTCATGCTGGGTGCGGCGGCCAGCCTGTTCTTCGGGCAGAGACTGCCGTGACTCAGGCTCGGCGGACGCCGTAGAGGCTGCCGCCGAGCAGGGTCACCCCCGACAGCACGCCGCTGACGAACGGCACCCACGCCGCCGCGGTCCCGAGCAGGGCGAGCCCGGCGACACCCAGCACGGTCAGGACCACGCCGACCACGAGGATCGAGCGGGTCCGCCACGCCGACGCGAGCGCGGCGAAGTGCAGCCCGACGACTGTGGCGATCCACGCGACGTTCGCCTGCACCGGGGCGTCCAGCAGGCTGAGCACGAAGAACCCGGCGACGAGCAGCACCACTTCACCGAGGACGACGACCCGGTAGCCCGGCCCGAACACCGGCCGCCCGTCGAGCGTCGGCCGGCCCCCGGCCCGGAGCCCGAGGAAGAGGACGGCCCCCAGCGCGACCACGGCGAGGGCCCGCAGCACCCAGCCGAGCACGGGAGGGAGCGGGGCCCCGGAGTTGACCAGGACGAAGACCGTGCCGAACGCGGCGCCGATGAGCGCCCCCAGGAACTGCTGTCGCATCCGGCGAACCTACCGGAAGCTGATCACGATGGTCCCCAGTCGTTGGTCCGTCCCAGCGAAGGTGCCGACGGCGAGGACTACTGCGTATCGCGGCCGATCATCGACATTCGGCCGGAACTCCGGCGGACTCGCGGGCGTGGACGTGAGCATCACCTGTCGGTCTGGACGGCAGGACTGACGCCGACTTCTTCGCGCATCATCATGCTCATCTTCTCGTAATAGCGCCGTATTTTGCGTCGTCCGTCGCCGGCGCTGAGGCGAAAATGGTGCACTGCCTCTTCGATGGCCTTGTTGGTGGCTGCTGCGTCGCCGACGTTCCGGATAAAGTGTGGTTTACGGGGTGAAATAAGTAGCCAGTCAATGGTGAAGGCGTCGGAGTGGAAGTACGATCGTATGTCGTCGCCACATATCAGTTCTACTTTTTCCCGGTATGTGCGCACTTGGGATTCGACCTGGCTCAGCGTTGAGAGGCGAGCTTCGATTTCGCTCAAATCTCGAACGTTGGCCAAGCCATCCAGTTCCGACTCATAAAGCTTGACTGTGGCGAGGTGCTCGCTGTAGGAGGAGATCCTTCGATCTCTCAAGTCGCTGGCGTTCTCGTGTGCGATCCTGCTGGACTCTTTCATTTGATCGCGTTCCCAGCGGATGTCTTCGCGGGCAAGCTCTCGTTTCCAGCGAAGGCTGTCGCGCCAGGCGGAAGTGAGGTTGCCTGCTATCGCGCCGATGATCGCGAACGTCCCGGCTACGATTGCCGTCCACATATTCGTCACCAAGGTTATGTTACGGTCGCATTTATTGTCGTTTCGGCCACCCGCGAACCTACCGGAAGCCGTGCTGGCGCCAGGCTTCGTAGACGGTGATCGCCGCGGTGTTGGCGAGGTTGAGCGACCGGTTCGACGGCCGCATCGGCAGCCGCACGCGGTCGGTCACCTCGGGGGCTTCCTGGACGTCGGCGGGCAGCCCCACCGACTCCGGACCGAACATCAGGACGTCGCCCGGGGTGTAGGCGACGTCGGTGTACAGCCGCGTCGCCGAAGCGCTGAAGGCGTACACCTTCGCCGGGAGCAGGGCGGCCCAGGCGGTTTCGAGGTCGGCGTGGACGTGGACGCGGGTCAGGTCGTGGTAGTCGAGCCCGGCCCGGCGCAGCTGCTTGTCCTCCAGGGTGAAGCCGAGCGGCTCGACCAGGTGCAGTTCGCAGCCGGTGTTGGCGGCCAGCCGGATCGCGTTGCCGGTGTTGGGCGGGATTTCGGGGCGGTAGAAGAGAACGCGGAACACGGCCTCAGTCCCCGAGCAGCGCGGCGTAGACCTTGCGGACCGCGTCCGGCGGCGCGGCCGGGCGCAGCGTGGCCGGGTCGACGAAGACGTACCGGAGGGTCGCCGCCGCGATCGGGGTCTCGCCGCGGTGGATCTCGAAGTCGAAGATCAGCGACGTCGTGCCGAGGTGGTTCGGGTACTGGGTGACGACCAGCTCGTCGTCGTACCGCGCGGGCGCGCGGAACTTCAGGTTCGCCTCCGCGACGACGACGTCGGTGCCGTGCGCCAGGAACTCGTCGTGCGAGCCGAACAGCGCCTTCTCCGCCGCGAAGGAGCACATGTCCACATAGGCCAGGTAGTGGGCGTTGAAGACGATGCCCTGGCCGTCGCACTCGTGGTAGCGCACACGCAGCGGCAGCTCGGCGATCGGGCGGCGAGGAGCGGTCACGGGCCCAATGTAGTTCAGCCGTGCAGGGCCCGGTACGCGGCCGCCGCTCCCGGTTGCAGGGGTACCGGCTGGGTGCCGATCAGCGTGCGCACGTCCAGGAACTGCGTCCCCACCGCCTCCGCCGGCACCAGCGCCGTGGCGCGCTCCACCAGCAGGCGGACCACCGCCGCGGCGACGTCGTCCGGCAGCGCCGGGCTGCACACCAGGAGGTTCGCCACCCCGATCGTGCTCAGCGCGCCCACTCCGCGGTACGCGCCCTCGGGGACCTGGACCTGGTCGTACACCGGGCCGTACGCCGCGCGCAGGGGCGGCACCACCGAATCCAGCGGCAGCAGCGCGATCGGTGTCGTGCGGGTGAGCTCCGCGAGCTTCGGCGTCGGGATTCCGCCCGACCACAGCATGGCGTCGATCCGGCGGGCGGCCAGCGCGCGGACCGCGTCGTCGAACAGCAGGTGCCGGGCGTCCACCGCCACGCCCGCCTTCGCGAACAGGCGCGAGCCGAGCTGCGCCGCGCCCGAGCCGCCCGCGCCCAGCGAGACGGCCCGGCCGGCGAGGCCGGCCAGTCCGTGCACCGGCCCGTCCGCCCGGACCACGAGCTGCAGGTAGTTCTCGTAGACGCGGCCGAGCGCGCGCAACGGCACCGGCCCGGCGAACGGCGGCCCGCCACCGAGCGCCGTCTGGGCCACGTCGGCGAGCACCAGCCCGAGATCGGCCCGGCCCCGCTGCACGAGCCCGACGTTGGCGACGCTCGCTTCGGTCGGCACGGCGGTGGCGTGCAGCAGCGGCTCCGCGCGGTTCAGCTCGGCGGCCAGGAGCTCGGCGAAGGCCAGGTAGAACCCGCCGCGCTCGCCGGCCGCGATGGTGAGCGTGCGCTCGGGGCCGCGGTAGCCCGACGCCGAACACCCGGCCAGCGCGAAGCCGAGCCCCCCGAGCAGGGCCGTGCGGCGGGTCGGCGTCATCCCGGCTCCTCCTGCAGCGGCAGCGTGACGCGGGCTTCGAGCCCGTGGGGGAGCGCCTGCCGCAGGTCCAGGACCCCGCCGCGGGTGCGCACCTGCTGGTGCGCGATGGCCAGCCCGAGGCCGGTCCCGCGCGGGGCGCCTTCGCCGCCCGCGCGCCAGAACCGCTCGGTCGCCCGCGCCCGGTCCGAAGTGGACAGCCCCGGCCCGTCGTCGGAGACGACGAGCGTGGCGGTCGAGGCGCCGCGTTGCCAGTCCGTGGTGATCTTCGCGCCGGCGCCGGCGTAGTGGACGGCGTTGTCCAGCAGCACGTCCAGGATCTGCGCGAGCTCGCCTTCCGGGCAGCGGACGGTCACCGGCTCGTCGTGCCCGGGCGGGGGCACGATCGTCGATCCGGCGTCCTCGGCGGCCGGACGCCACGCGTCGACGCGTTCGGCGAGCACCGACGCCAGGTCGCACGTTTCGTCCGCGCCCCCGGCCGCGACCCGGGTCGCGGTGCTCTCGGCCAGCGCGAGCGCCAGCAGGCCGTCCAGGAGCTGTTCCAGGCGTTCGACCTCGGCGACGGTCGCCCGGTAGGTCGTGTCGTCGCCGTCGATGCGCCCGGCCAGGGAATCGACGCGCAGCCGCAGCGCGGCCATCGGGTTGCGCAGCTGGTGCGAGGCGTCGGCGACCAGCCGGTGCTGCTGCTCGGCCGCTTCGAGCACGGCTTCGGACATCCGGTTGACCTCGGCGGCCAGTGACCGCAGCTCGCGCGGCCCGGTGCGCTCCGGGACGTGGGCACGGTGCCCGGCCGCCACGGCCAGCACACCGGTCTCGAGTTCGTGCAGCGGGCGCACCATCCACCGGGCCAGCACCACGGCGAGCAGCACGAACACCATCGCGACCAGCACCGCGCCGGCGCCGATGGTGCCCCAGCGGGCGGCGACGTCCGCGGCCGCCGCGGTCACCGACGCGCGCAGCACGACCACCCCCGACACCCGGGTGCCGGTGCCGACGGGCCGGGCGAAGTAGGCCGGTTCGGCCGACCACGGGTCCACCCGGTCCACCCGCGGCGCCGGTTCGTTGCGCATGGTCGCTTCCACCAGCCCGCGCACCGCCGGGTCACCGGCCGTCAGCCCGCCCGCCTGCACCAGCGGGAGGCGCCGGGCGTCGACGATGACGACGCCTTCGCCGTACAGCTGGGCGTAGCGCTCCGCGTCGGCCGCCAGTGCCGCGGGGTCGTGCGTGTCGACGGCCTGCTGGGCCAGCACGACGAACCGGTCGACGTCGGCGGTGCGGGAGATGACCAGCTGCTGGGTGCGCTGGTCGGCCGTCGAGCCCAGCAGCGGCACGGCGAACGCGGCGACCACCGCGAGGGCCAGGGCGACCAGGACCACCAGGAGCCGGGTGCGCACGGGTCAGTCCCGGCCGAGCCGGTAGCCGAAGCCGCGGATGGTGGTGAGCAGGCCCGGCCGGTCGAGCTTGGCGCGCAGTCCGGTCAGGTGGACGTCGAGGGAGCGCGACACGGCGAGGTAGGCGTCGCCCCAGACCTCGTCCATGAGCTGCTGGCGGCTCACCGCGGTGCCCGGCCGCACGGCGAGCACGGCCAGGATCTCGAACTCCTTGGTGGTCAGGCCGACGTCGTGCCCGGCGACCCGGACCCGGCGGGCGCCGAGGTCGATCTCGACGTCTTCGACGCGCACGACGTCCCCGGCCGGGGTGGCGCGGGCCACCGCCCGCCGCACGACCGCGTCCATCCGGGCCAGCAGTTCGGCCAGCCGCACCGGCTTGGTGAGGTAGTCGTCCGCCCCGAGCCGCAGGCCGCGGACGACCGATCGTTCGTCGCCGCGGGCGGTCAGCACGATCACCGGGACCGGCGAGACGGCCCGGATTTTGCGCAGCACGTCGAGGCCGTCGAGATCGGGCAGGCCGAGGTCCAGCAGGACGAGGTCGGCCGCGCGGTGGTGGTGCAGGGCGTCGGCCCCGCGGGCGACGCTGGTGACGGGATGACCGCGCGCGTGCAGCGACTCGGCGAGCGCGCCGGCGACACCCGCGTCGTCTTCGACGAGGAGCACGCGCACGGTCATCCCCTTGTCAGCGCTGCTGCGGCAGTTCTTCCGGCCGGTGTTCCAGTTCGGAGCTCTTCGAGGTTTCCCGCATTGTGCCGTAGACGATCAGGGAGACCAGGACACAGCCCGCGACGTACCAGAAGAACACCGGCTCGTGCCCGGCGCTCTTCAGCGCCTGTGCGATCAGTTCGGCGGTGCCGCCGAAGATCGCCACGGTGAGCGCGTACGGCAGCCCGACCCCGAGGGCGCGGATCTTCGTCGGGAACAGCTCGGCCTTCACGATGGCGTTGATCGAGGTGTACCCGGCGACGATGACGAGCCCGGCCAGCACGAGGAAGAACGCGCCGACGGGGTTGCGGGTCGAGCCCATCACCGTCATCAGCGGAACGGTGAGCAGCGTGCCGCCGATGCCGAAGAACAGCAGCAGCGGGCGGCGGCCGATCCGGTCGGACAGCCGGCCGGCCAGCGGCTGCAGGGTCGCCGCGACGAGGATCGCGCAGAACAGCACGACGGTGACCTGACGGCGCGGGATGTGCGCGGTGTTCTCCAGGAACTTCTGGCTGTAGGTGGCGAAGGTGTAGAAGCCGACCGTGCCGCCGAGGGTCAGGCCGACGACGAGCGCGATCTCCTTGGGGTACTTGGCCAGCGCGCGCAGCGTGCCGCGCTCGCCCTTGGTTTCGCCCGCTTCGCGCCGGTAGCTCTCGGATTCGTCCATGCCGCGGCGCAGCCACATGACGGTGAGGGCGGCGATCGTCCCGACGCCGAACGCGATCCGCCAGCCCCACGCGGTCAGCTGCTGCTCGGTGAGCAGCGCCTGCAGGACCAGCTGGAGGCCCAGGGCGAGCAGCTGGCCGCCGTAGAGCGTCACGTACTGGAAGCTCGAGTAGAAGCCGCGCTTGCCGGGCGTGGCCACTTCGGACAGGTAGGTCGCCGAGGTCGAGTACTCGCCGCCGACCGACAGGCCCTGGATCAGCCGGGCGGTCAGCAGCAGGATCGGCGCGGCGATCCCGATGGTGCGGTAGCTCGGGGTGACGGCGATGAGCAGCGAGCCGCCCGCCATCAGCGTCACCGAAAGCACCAGCGCGCTGCGGCGGCCGAACCGGTCGGCGAACCGGCCGAGCATCCAGCCGCCCAGCGGGCGCATGAGGAACCCGACGGCGAACACCGCCGCGGTCCCCAGGAACGCGGCCGTGGTGTCGGACGTCGGGAAGAAGGACTTGGCGAAGTAGGTGGTGAACGCCGCGTAGGCGTACCAGTCGTACCACTCGATCAGGTTCCCGATCGAGCCGCGCAGCACGTTGCCGATCACGCGCTTTTCGCTGACGTCCGGGGTGGCACCGTTGAGCCGGGTTGTCATCGTCGACCTCCTGTGTTGCGACTCACGGTGACCAACCAGCGGGTAACCAGCAAGGTCGGGAGGCGGTTCCTAACACCCGCTTAGGACGGTCGCGGCGAGCCCGGGCGCGGGTGCACGACCCGCGAGCGCTGCCGATAACCTCGTGCGCGGCATCCGCGCACAGCGAAGAAGAGGGAGAACACAGTGGGACGGTCGGTTCTGGTCACCGGGGGCAACCGGGGCATCGGTCTGGCGATCGCCCGGGACCTCGCCGAGCAGGGGCACCGGGTCGCCGTCACGCACCGTGGTTCGGGCGCGCCCGAAGGGCTCTTCGGGGTCCAGGCGGACGTCACCGACTCCGAGCAGGTCGACGCCGCGTTCAAGCTGGTCGAGGAGCACCAGGGCCCGGTCGAGGTGCTCGTGTCCAACGCCGGCCTGACCGACGACACGCTGCTGATGCGGATGAGCGACGAGCAGTTCGAGCGCGTCGTCGACGCCAACCTGACCGGCGCCTTCCGGGTCGCCAAGCGGGCCTCCCGGGGCATGCTGCGCGGCAAGTGGGGCCGGTTCGTCTTCATCTCCTCCGTCGTCGGCCTCTCCGGCTCGGCCGGGCAGGCCAACTACGCCGCGTCGAAGGCCGGCCTGGTCGGCTTCGCGCGGTCGCTGGCCCGTGAGCTCGGCTCGCGCAACATCACCTCGAACGTGGTCGCGCCCGGGTTCGTCCACACGGACATGACCGACGAGCTGCCCGAGGCGCGCAAGAAGGAGATCCTCGCGCAGGTGCCCTCCGGCCGGTACGCCGAGCCGTCGGAGATCGCCGCCGCCGTGCGCTACCTGGTCTCCGACGAAGCCGGTTACGTCAACGGCGCGGTGCTGCCCGTCGACGGCGGCCTCGGCCTCGGCCACTGACATCCCCCGCACCACCCGAACAAGACCTGGAGGACCCGTGCCCGGACTGCTCGAAGGCAAGCGCCTGCTGATCACCGGCATCATCACCGACGCGTCGCTCGCCTTCCACGCGGCCAAGATCGCGCAGCAGGAGGGCGCGAAGGTGGTGCTCACCGGCTTCGGCCGCATGTCGCTGGTCGAGCGCATCGCGAAGCGGCTGCCCGAAGAGGCGCCCGTGCTGGAGCTCGACGTCACCAACCAGGAGCACCTGGACTCGCTGGCCGACCGCGTGCGCGAGCACGTCGACGGCCTGGACGGCGTGCTGCACTCGATCGGCTTCGCGCCGCAGACCTGCCTCGGCGCGCCGTTCCTCGACGCGCCCGCCGAAGACGTCAAGACCGCGATCGAGATCTCGACGTACTCCTACATGTCGCTGGCGAAGGCGTGCCTGCCGTTGCTGAGCCGGGGCGCGTCGTACGTCGGCATGGACTTCGACGCCCGCGTCGCGTGGCCGGTCTACAACTGGATGGGTGTGGCGAAGGCCGGGCTCGAGTCGGTCAACCGGTACCTGGCCAAGGAGCTGGGGCCGCAGGGCATCCGCGTCAACCTGGTCAGCGCCGGCCCGATGAAGACGATGGCCGCGAAGTCCATCCCGGGCTTCGTCGACCTGGAGGACGGCTGGGGCGAGCGCGCCCCGCTCGGCTGGGACAGCACGGACCCGGACCCGGTGGCGAAGAGCGTCTGCGCGGTGCTCTCGGACTGGCTCCCCGCCACCACCGGCTCGATGATCATGGTCGACGGCGGCGTCCACTTCCTCGGCGTCTGAGCGTCACACGGCCACCAGCTCCCGGTCGTCGCCGCGCTGGACGGCGGCGGCGACCGTGAGCGCGGCCAGCGTGGCGACCCCGAGGGCGATGCCGGTCCAGGCGACGCTCGGGAAACCGAGCCCGGCGTCGATCGCGACGCCACCGAGCCACGGGCCGGCGGTGTTGCCGACGTTGAACGCCGAGGTCGTGCTCGCGCCGACGAGCGTGGGCGCGTCGCCGGCGGCCTGGTAGGCGCGCAGGTTCAGCGCCGGGTTGGCCCCGAACCCGGCCACGCCGAAGGCGAGCACCGCCGCGACGGCGGCGAGCGCGTCGGTCGTGAGGGCGAGCACGAGCAGGGCGGCCAGCGCGAGGGCGAGACAGCCGTAGAGCGTCGCGAACGGCCGCCGGTCGGCCAGCCGGCCGCCCGCGCTGATCCCGATCAGCGCGCCGACGCCGAACAGCGCGAGCACCCCCGGCACCCACTCCGCGGGCAGGCCGTCGGTCTCGGTCAGCAACGGCGCCAGGTAGCTGAACGCGGCGAAGATCATGGCCTGGCAGAGGGCGATCACGCCGAGCGCGAGCCAGACCCGGCCCCGGCGGTAGAGCCGCAGCTCCTGGCGGACGCGCATCGCCGCTCCGGTCGTTTCCGGCACCAGCAGGGCCACGCCGGCCACCGCGACCAGCGTCACCACCGCCACCGCCCAGAACGCCGTCCGCCAGCCGGCGTGCTGGCCGAGGAACGTGCCGGCGGGCACCCCGGCGATGTTCGCCACGGTCAGCCCGCCGACCAGCACCGCCATCGCGCGCCCGCGCCGGGCCACGGGCACGAGCGCGATCGTCGTCGCCAGGGCGACGGCCCAGAACCCGGCGCAGGCGAAGGCGGCCACGACCCGCGTCGCGAACAGGAGCGCGTACCCCTCGGCGAGGGCGCCGACGACGTGCGCCACGACGAACACCGCCAGCATCGCCAGGAGCGTGCGGCGGCGGGGGAGCCGCAGGGTGCCGATGGCCAGCAGCGGCGCCCCGACGACCATGCCGACGGCGAACGCCGAGATCAGCAGCCCGGCGTCGGGGATGCTCACGTGCAGGTCGGCGGCCATGCCGGGGAGCAGGCCGGTGATCATGAACTCGGACGTGCCCAGCGCGAACACGCTGAGCCCGAGGACGAAGACGGCCAGGGGCATGAGAGGTCCCTCCCGGTTGTGTATTGGTCAGTACAAAATCAGGGCAGGCTTCGGTGCGGTCGTGGGGTGCTCAGCGGGTGAGAGCCGACAGGGCGATGTCGGCGACGGCGTGCATGCTCTCGCGGCTCGTGCCGCGGCGGGCCATCACGCGCAGGCCCGAGGTGGTGCTCAGCAGGAACTCCGCCACCTCGGCGGGGTCCAGGCCGTCGCGGAGGCTGCCGTCGAGCACGCCTTCGCGGACGCACTCGGCGAACATGGTGAGGTTCCGGGCGGTGTCGGCCCGCAGCGCGGCGCCCACTTCGTCGTCGGGCAGGCCGAGTTCGGCCAGGGTGTTGACCACCAGGCAGCCGCGGCGGTGCTCTTCCGGGTCGTCCTGGATTGCGCTGTCCAAAACCGCGGCGAGCCGCTCGGCCGCGGTGCCCGGGCCGTCGAGGATCGCCTGCCGCTTGTCCAGCTGGGTGCGGGTGTAGTGCGTGAGCGAGCGCTCGAAGAGGGCTCGCTTGCTGGTGAAGGTGTTGTAGACGCTGCTGCGGCCCAGCCCGGTGGCCGTGCACAGGTCCTGCGTCGAGGTGGCTTCGTAGCCGCGTGCCCAGAACGCGTGCATCGCCTTCTCGACGGCGGCGGTCTCGTCGAACTCCCTAGGCCTGGCCATGCGGAGACTCTAACACGGTTTTGGACCGATCGATTCATAACCGGCCCGGATCGGCGTGCGGGCCGCCACATCGGCAAGATGTCGGAGGTGGGATACGACGCGTTGCTGTGGCTTTCGTTCGGCGGCCCGGAAGGGCCCGACGACGTCATGCCGTTCCTCGAGAACGTGACCAGGGGCCGCGGGGTGCCGCGCGAACGGCTCCTGGAGGTCGCCGAGCACTACCGGCACTTCGGCGGGGTCTCGCCGATCAACCGGCTGAACCGCGACGCGATGGCGGCGGTGGAAAAGCAGCTCGCGGCGGCCGGCATCGAGCTGCCCGTGCACTTCGGCAACCGCAACTGGCACCCGATGGTCGAGGACACGCTGGCCGCGCTGACGTCGGAAGGCGCGAAGCGGGTCCTGGTGTTCCCCACGAGCGCGTACGGCGGCTACTCGGCGTGCCGCCAGTACGACGAGGACATCGAGCGCGCCCGCGCGTCCGTCGGAGCCGACGCCCCCGAACTGGTGAAGATCCGCCACTTCTTCGACCACCCGCTGTTCGTCTCGGCGGTCGCCGACGGCGTGCGCGCGGCCCACGCCTCGCTGGGCGACGGGCCCGGCATCCGCACGGTTTTCACGGCCCACTCGGTGCCGGACAGCGCGGACCGCGCGTCGGGCCCGCCGTCGGAAGGCGGCCGCCGCTACTCGCGGCAGATCGCCGAGGCGGCCCGCCTGGTGGCGGCCGAGGCCGGCATCGCGGAGTACGACGTCGTCTGGCAGTCGCGGTCCGGCCCGCCGCAGGTGCCGTGGCTGGAGCCGGACATCGTCGACCACCTCGACGCGCTGCACGCCGAGGGCGTCCGTGGCGTGGTCGTGTCGCCGATCGGGTTCGTGTCCGACCACCTCGAGGTGATCTGGGACCTGGACAACGAGGCGGCGGAACGCGCGGCCGAGCACGGGATGGCGTTCGCCCGCGCGGCGACCGCGGGGTCCGACCCACGGTTCGCGGAGCTGGTGGTGGAGCTGATCCGCGAGCACACGCACGGCGTGCCGCCGCGGAAGCTGTCGTCGTTCCCGGTGGCGGGCTGCACGGTCAACGGCGCGCCCTGCGCGATCGGCTGCTGCGAACCGGCGAAGCGCCCGGGCCGTTAGGTCCGGCGCCCCACGAGGTGGAAGGCGCGGCTGAGCCGCCGGTAGGGATCCCGCCGGCCGGCCTCGAACTCGACGGCCGCCACCCGCTCGGTTTCGGCCGGGTCGACCGGCGCGCCGCTGAGGTCGAGCCAGTCGACGAACAGCCAGACTCCGTACCACGCCACGGGTTCCACTCCGCGGGTCCGAAGAGCCTCGCCGAGCTCCGCCACGGTGTCGGCGCGGGTCGGCAGGCCGAGGACCCCGATTTCGGTGCGCGTGTCGAACGCGGCCAGCGCGTCCGTCCAGCGGCCCTCCATGGCGGGCCGCACGGCCGCCGCGTCGGCGTTGCCGGTCATGACCGAGACGAGCCCGCCGGGGGCGGCGCACCAGCACAGCTGGTCGAGCACGGGTTCCGGCCGCTCGAGGTAGCCGAGCACGCCGTGGCACAGGACGGCGTCGAAGCGACGGCCACCGACGGCTTCCTCGGCGTTCACCGCGTCGGCTTCGACGAGTGTCACCCCGTCCGGGAGCCGCCGCCCGGCTTTGGCCAGCATCGCCGCCGACGAGTCGAGCAGCGTGACGTCGTAGCCCGCCCGGGCCAGCGGGAGCGACTGGTGACCGGCACCGCCGCCGACGTCGAGCACCGAGGCGGGGGGAGCGGGCAGGTGCGCCAGCAGTTGCCGGTGCATGACGTACGTGCGCACGCGCCCCTTCACGGACGCGTAGGCACCCTCGGCGAAATCGTCGGCCACCGCCGCCCAGGTGTCGTCCGGCATCGCGGGACGCTCAGCCTTCGCGGGCCGTCTGCTCCGCGAACACCCGCACCGCCTCGTTGACCGCGGCGCAGCGAGCCGTCCGGACCGCGTCCGACAACGGCCGCAACGCCTGCGCCCGCAGCGTCGAAGCCGACGCCGACAGCGCTCCGCCCGGGTCGTCCGACGACGCGATCGCCAGGATCGCCGCGATCTCCTCGGCTCGCTGCAGCACCCGCAGGGCGCGCCCGGGCGTCCCCGCGGGCCAGTCGACGTCCGGCCGGGAACGCAGGTGCGCCGACAGTTCCGCGCGCACGCCGGGCCGGTCCGAAGCCACGTCCAGGGTCTGCAGCGCCCCGGCGCTGGCCCGGATGGCGTCGGTCAGCCCGTGCTCGGCCTCGCCGAGCCCGACGTGCTCCGGCGCCGTCGGGGCGGCCAGCGAGTAGACCGTCCAGCGGACGAGCCCTTCGGCGATCGGCTCGGGCACGAGCCCGAACCCGAGGTCGGCGAGCACGAGGGCGTCGCCGGAGCGCAACGCCGCTTCGGTGAACGGGCCGCCGCCGCCGAGGCCGCGGACGTCCCCCGGGACCGGGAGGACCAGCTGCAGCGATTTCGCTCCTTGCGAACGCAGCGCCATCAGCAGCTGCACCGGCGTGGCCGCCCGGTTGAACGCCAGCGGGAGCGCGAACGCCTCGGCCGCGGCCGCGTCGGCGGCCACGACGTCGTGGGCCTCACCCCACGCGAGCAGGGCATCGAGGACATCGTCGGACGCGGCGGCCCCGTTGAGCCACGCGCTCGACCAGACGGCGAAAGTCGCACTGGGTCGGCACACGACGCCCTATTTTACCGGCCCGCACGCCGGGCCGGTAAAACCGCCCACGCTGGAGCCGCTCCACATCGACGCACCGCCGATCCGGCAGTAGCGTCGAACGGGTGAACGCTGTTCCAGACGCTCTTCCCCGCACCGCCGGGGCGCTGCGCGCGGCCGGGTACGAGCCGCGCCCGATCGCGCAAGAGATCCACGACAACCTCCTCCACGCCCTCAGGACGGGCGAGGACGCCTGGCCCGGCATCGTCGGGTTCTCCCGCACGGTGCTGCCGCAGCTCGAACGCGCGCTGCTGGCCGGCCACGACGTCGTCCTGCTCGGCGAACGCGGCCAGGGCAAGACCCGCCTGCTGCGCACCCTGGCCGGTCTGCTCGACGAGTGGACGCCCGTCATCGAGGGTTCCGAGCTGGGCGAACACCCGCTGCAGCCGATCACGCCCGCGTCGATCCGGCGCGCCGCCGAACTCGGCGACGACCTGCCGGTGGCCTGGCGGCACCGGTCCGAGCGCTACACCGAAAAGCTCGCCACGCCGGACACCTCCGTCGGTGACCTGATCGGTGACGTCGACCCGGTGAAGGTGGCCGAAGGCCGCAGCCTCGGCGACCCGGAAACCATCCACTTCGGGCTCGTCCCGCGCGCCCACCGCGGCATCGTCGCCATCAACGAGCTGCCCGACCTCGCCGAGCGCATCCAGGTCGCGCTGCTCAACGTGATGGAGGAGCGCGACATCCAGGTCCGCGGCTACACGCTGCGGCTGCCCCTGGACGTCCTGCTCGTCGCCACCGCGAACCCCGAGGACTACACCAACCGCGGCCGGATCATCACCCCGCTGAAGGACCGCTTCGGCGCGGAAATCCGCACCCACTACCCCCTGGACGTCGAGGCCGAGGTCGCCGTCGTCCGGCAGGAGGCGAACCTCGTCGCCGAAGTCGGCGAGCCGCTGCTGGAGGTGCTCGCCCGGTTCGTCCGCAACCTGCGCGAGTCCACGGTGATCGACCAGCGTTCCGGCGTTTCGGCCCGGTTCGCCGTCGCCGCGGCGGAAACCGTGGCGGCCGCGGCCCTGCGGCGTTCGGCGCTGACGGGGGAGGAGCCCGCGGTGGCCCGTCCGGTCGACCTCGACGCCGTCCCGTCGGTGCTGCGCGGCAAGATCGAGTTCGAGCCCGGCGAAGAGGGCCGCGAGATCGAGCACCTCGTGCACCTGCTGCGCCTGGCGATCGCCGAGACCGCCCGCGACCGGTTCGCCGGACTGGACCTGCGGCCGCTGGCCGACGCGGTCGGCGAAGGGCACCTGGTGTCCACCGGCGAGCGCGTGCCGGGCAAGGACGTCCTGGAAGCCCTGCCCGAACTGCCGGTCCTGCACGAGGTCGCCCGGCGCGCCGGCGTCGCCGCCGACGAGCCCGCCGGCCGGATCGCGGCCGCCGTCGAACTCGCCCTCGAATCGCTGTTCCTGTCGCGAAGGCTCGCGAAGGACTCCGACGACACGACGACCGTCTACGGCCGATGACCGCGGTCCCGCTCCCCGACGGCTACTCCTACGGCCCGTGGCACGACGGGCCGGATCCCCTCGCGCCGCCGGCCGACCTGCGTGACGCGCTCGACGAGATCGGCCAGGACGTCATGGCCGGTGCCTCGCCCCGCGCCGCGCTGGAGGAGATGCTGCGGCGCGGCACGAACCGCACCGCGGGCCTCGACGAGCTGACCCGGCGCCTGTGGCAGCGCCGGTCGCAGATCCAGCGGCGCAACAACCTCGACGGCACCCTGCAGGAGGTCCAGCGTCTCCTGCAGGAAGCCCTCGACGCCGAACGCCGGGAGCTGTTCCCGGACCCGGACGACGACGCCCGGTTCCGGGAGGCCCAGCTCGACGCGCTCCCGCCGGGCACGGCGGCGGCCGTCAACGAGCTCGCGAACTACGACTGGCGGTCCGAACAGGGCCGCGAGAACTACCAGCAGATCCGGGACCTGCTCGGCCAGGAGCTGATGGAGTCCCGGTTCCAGGGCATGAAGCAGGCGCTGCAGAACGCCGGGCCCGAGGACGTCGAGCGGATCAACGAGATGCTCAACGACCTCAACGACCTCCTGGAAGCCCACGCCGGCGGCGCCGAGGACATCCAGCAGCGCTTCGAAGACTTCATGGCCAAGCACGGCGAGTTCTTCCCGGAGAACCCGCAGAACGTCGAAGAGCTGATCGACGCGCTCGCGGAACGGTCGGCGGCCGCGCAGCGGATGCTGAACTCGATGTCGGCCGAGCAGCGCGCGGAGCTCGCCGAGCTGACCCAGCAGGCCTTCGGCGACCCGCGGCTGGCCCAGCAGCTGTCCCGCTTGGACAGTCAGCTGCAGGCGGCCCGGCCGGGCGAGGACTGGACCGGCTCGGCGCGCTTCCGCGGCAAGAACCCGCTCGGCATGGGCGAAGGCGCCCAGGCCATGCAGGACCTCGCCGAGCTGGACGCGCTGGCCGAGCAGCTCGGCCAGTCGTACCCGGGCGCCCGGCTGGAGGACATCGACCTGGAGGCGCTCGAGCGCCAGCTCGGCAAGGACGCGGGTGTCGACGCGCGGCGGTTGGCCGACCTGGAACGCGAACTGCGTCGCCAGGGCCTGTTCGAACGGGCCGCCGACGGCTCGCTGCGGTTGTCGCCGAAGGCGTTGCGGCGCCTGGGCGAGACGGCGCTGTCCGACATCGTGAACGCGTTGCGCGGCAAGACCGGCGAGCGCGAGACCGAGTCGGCGGGCGCGGCCGGCGAGCCCACCGGCGCGTCGCGGCCGTGGCGGTTCGGGGACATGCAGCCCTGGGACGTGCCGCGGACCATCCGCAACGCCGTGCTCCGGTCGGTGTCGGTGGGGGAGCCGCAGGTGCGCCTCGACGTGGAGGACGTCGAGGTGGTCGAGACCGAGCACCGGTCCCGCGCGGCGGTGGCGCTGCTGGTGGACACGTCGTGGTCGATGGTGTCGGAAGGGCGCTGGCTGCCGATGAAGCGCACGGCGCTCGCGCTGCACCAGCTGATCAGCACCCGCTTCCGCAACGACGCCCTGCAGCTGATCACCTTCGGCCGGTACGCGCAGTCGGTGGAGCTGCCGGAGCTGGTCGGCCTGGAGGGCGCGTGGGAGCAGGGCACCAACGCCCACCACGGGCTGCTGCTCGCCGGGCAGCACCTGCGGCGGCACCCGGACGCCCAGCCGGTGGTCCTGATGGTCACCGACGGCGAGCCGACGGCCCACCTGGAACCCGACGGCGAGGCGGTCTTCGACTACCCGCCCCAGCCGCGGACCCTCCACAAGACACTGTCCGAAGTGGACCGCCTGGCCAAGCTGGGCGCGTCGATCTCGGTGTTCCGCCTCGGCGACGACCCGCGCCTGACGTCCTTCGTGGACCTGATCGCCCGCCGCTCGGGCGGCCGGGTGATCGCCCCGGACCTGGACGGCCTGGGCGCCGCGGTGGTGGGCGACTACCTGCGCACGCGACGCTGATCCCGGGCGGGCGCGCACCCCGCGCCCGCCCGGCACTCGCGCTCGTGCGGCACCTGCGGCCGCCCGGGACTCAGGGCCGCCGGGGGCTCGCGCTCGCCCGGCACTCAGGGCCGCCTGGCCTGCGGCCGCCCGGCACCGCTCGCGCGGCATTCGCGCCCGCGCGGCATTCGCGCCCGCGCGGCATTCGCGCCCGCGCGGCATTCGCGCTCGCCGGGTCCGTGCCTGCCCGGCAGCGGTGCCCGTTCGGGCTTGTACCCGCCTGGAACCTGCGCCCGCTCGGCGCTTGTGCCCGCTCGGCACCCCTCGGCGCCGCGCCCGTCGGGGATCCGTGCCCGCCCGGCAGCGGTGGTGCCCGCGCGGGGCGCGCACGCGCCTGACACCTGCACCCGCTCGGCGCCGCGCTCGCCCGGCGCCCGCACCGCCCGGCAGCGGTGCCTGCCCGAGGCTGGCGCCCGGGACCTGCGCCCGCACCGCACGCCCGCTCGGCGTCACATCCCGATCCCCAGCCGGTCGCGGACGGCGGCGATCACCTTCTCGGTCTGGGCCCGCAGGGCGGCCAGCCCGGCCTGCTCGTCGGCCGAGCCGACGTAACTCGCCAAATCCGCCCGTACCCCCTGTTTCCAGACGGCCGTGACCTGCCGGGTCGCCGCGATGTCCTCGTCGGGCCGTCCGGGGACGAGGACGAGGTCCGCCCGCAGGCCCGGACGGATGCGGCCGCGGTCGGCCAGCCCGAAGACGTCGGCGGTCCGGGCGGTCGCCGCGGTGAGCGCCGCGGACGGCGAGCACCCCGCTGCCACCAGGTGGCCCAGCTCCCGGTGCAGGCTCGCGCCGGGCACCGTGCCCGGGTTCGGCGCGTCCGTCCCGGCCAGCACCGGCACGCCGGCCCCGTGCAGCAGCCGGGCGTTGACCCGTGCGGCCGCGAAGTCCGGCAGCTGCGGCGGCAGCCACCGCTGCCGCTGCCGTTCGAGGACCGCGCACCACGCCGGCCCCAGCCGCGCCACGAGCACGGGATCGGCCAGGAGCGAGTTCCCGGGGAAGCCGTCGGCGATCGACAGGGTCGAGACCACCGCGACACCCGCCGCGGCGATCGCCTCGATCGCGGGCCCGGACAAGGCGTCGAACGGGACGTGGGCCAGCACGTCCACCCCGGTGGGGAGCAGGTCCACCGCCGCGCGGGCGGTCGACACGTGCGCGGCGACCACCAGACCGGCGGCGTGCGCGGCCTCGGTCAGCGCGGCGATCGTCGGCACGTCCAGCGACGGCATCGGCATCGGGCCACCGCCGCTGCCGTCGTCGTAGAGCACCTTCAGGTGTGCTGCGCCCTCGGCGACGCGGTCGGCGACGAACCGCTGCGCGTCCTGCGGACCGGTGACGTACGGGAAGGGCGCGTACATCAGGCTCGGGTGCCCGCCCGGCGCCGTGGCGCCGACGCTGGAGGAGCGCACGTCGGCCGCGCCGGGGCCGGCGGCGGCCGCGAGCGCCTCCCGGACGGTGTCCGGCTTGCTGAACATGTCGAGCAGGGTGGTGACGCCGAACGTCAGCGCCTGGCGGGGCGCGCCGGGCAGCAGGTGCACGTGGGCGTCGATCAACCCGGGCAGCAGGGTGCCGCCGCGGGCGTCGACGTGCTCGTCGCCGGGACGGAGCAGGGTGTCGTCGCCGACCGCGTCGATGCGGCCGGCCACGAGGCGGACGGCGGTGTGGCCGGTCGGGCGTTCGCCGTCGAAGACGCGGGCGTGGGTGATGGTCGTGGTCACCGCGCCACGGTAAAAGTTGACACAATGTGAAAGTCAACTTCTAAGCTGGTGGTATGCGGTACTCGATCAGCCAGGTCGCGAAGGCGTCCGGCGTGTCGGCCCGGATGCTCCGCCACTACGACGCGATCGGCCTGCTCACGCCGGCGTCCGTGGCGGCGAACGGCTACCGCTGGTACGGCCGGTTCGAGCTGCTGCGCCTGCAGCGCATCCTGCTGCTGCGGCGCCTCGGGCTCGGCCTGGCCGAGATCGGGGCGGTACTGGGCGAGCAGGCCGACGAGGCCGCCGCGCTGCGCGGGCACCTGGCCCAGCTGGAGGCGGAGCGGCGCCGCCTCGACCGGGTGATCGCCACCGTCGAGGAGACGATCGCCGACCTCGGCCGCGCGCGGATCGGCGACCCGGAACGGTTCTTCGCCGGGCTGCGCAAGGACGGTGCCGCCATGCGGCAGGCCTACCGCGAGACGTTCGGCGAGGGGGCCGAGGTGGCCTTCGACGTCGCCCAGGCCGCCCAGGTGGGGCTCACCGCCGCCGACTACGAGCACGCCGCCGCCCGCAGCGCCGCGCTGTTCCGGCGGCTGGCCGCCGTCATGCGCTCGGGGGCGGCGCCGGAGGACCCCGCCGCGCTCGACGCCGTCGCCGAGCACTACGAGTCGGTCAGCCGCTTCTGGCAGCCGACCGCCCCCGCGTACGCGGCGATGGGCGGGCTGTACCTCGACGATCCCCGGCAGCGGGCGCTGGCCGAGCAGGCCGATCCGCAGCTGCCGGCGTGGCTCGCGCGGGCCATCGAGGCCTACGCGCGGGTCCGGTTCGTCCCACCGCTCGGGAAGGACTGACGGCACGGCAATTACAGTCGGGGGTATGCAGACTTGGTCATCGGTCGACGTGCCCCGCATCCCCGGCACCCCCCGCCCGCTGCGGCTCCACGACACGGCCACCGGGCAGCTCCGCCCGACCGCGCCCGGCGCCACCGCCCGGATGTACGTCTGCGGCATCACGCCCTACGACGCGACGCACCTGGGGCACGCCGCGACCTACCTCGCCTTCGACCTGGTGAACCGCGTCTGGCGGGACAACGGGCACGACGTCCACTACGTGCAGAACGTCACGGACATCGACGAGCCGCTGCTGGAGCGGGCCGAGCGGGACTCCGACGACTGGGTCGTGCTCGGCATGCGCGAGACGGCGCTGTTCCGCGAGGACATGACCGCGCTGCGCGTGCTCCCGCCGAAGCAGTTCGTCGGCGCGGTGGAGAGCATCCCGGAGATCGTCGAGGTCATCGCGAAGCTGCTGGCCAACGGCAGCGCCTACCGCGCCGACGACCCGCAGTTCCCGGACGTCTACTTCGACCACACGGCGACCGGCAAGTTCGGCTACGAGTCGAACTACGACGAACCCACGATGCGGAAGTTCTTCGCCGAGCGCGGCGGCGACCCCGACCGCGCCGGCAAGCGCCACCCGCTGGACGCGCTGCTGTGGCGCGTGGCCCGCGAGGGCGAGCCGTCGTGGGAGTCCGAGCTCGGCGCCGGCCGCCCGGGCTGGCACATCGAGTGCAGCGCGATCGCCGTCAACCGGCTGGGCCTCGGGTTCGACCTCCAGGGCGGCGGCTCGGACCTGATCTTCCCGCACCACGAGTACAGCGCGGCGCACGCCGAAGCCGTCGCCAAGGACGGCCCGTTTGCCCGCCACTACGTGCACGCCGGGATGATCGGCCTCGACGGCGAGAAGATGTCGAAGTCGCGCGGCAACCTCGTGTTCGTCTCGCGGCTGCGCGCCGACCGGGTCGACCCGGGCGCGATCCGGCTCGCCCTGTTCGCCGGCCACTACCGCGAAGACCGGCCCTGGACGGATCGGCTGCTGACCGACGCCGAAGCCCTGCTCGCCCGCTGGCGCGAAGCCGTTTCGCTCTCGACCGGCCCGTCGGCCGAGGGCACGGTGACGCGGCTGCGTGACCACCTGTCCGACGACCTCGACACGCCGAAGGCGCTGGCCGCGCTCGACGCGTGGGCCAACGAGGCCCTCCGCCGCGACGGCACCGACCCGACGGCCCCGGGCCTGATCCGCGACGCCGTCGACGCCCTCCTCGGCATCGCCCTCTGACCCCTCGCAGGGGCACTTCCACGGGAAAGTGCCCCTGCCGGGTGTATAACGCCCTATGCGGTGACCGGCCGGCCGTCGGCCAGTTCCAGGTGGTCGCCTCGCCAGTCGCGGCGCAGCCACCGGTCGTGGGACGCGATGACGACGGCGCCGGGGGCCGTCTCCAGTGCCGCGAACAGTTCTTCCGCCAGGGTGAGCGAAATGTGGTTCGTCGGCTCGTCGAGCAGGAGCACGTCCGGCGGGTCGGCGAGCAGGATCGCCAGCGCCAGCCGCCGCCGCTGCCCGACCGACAACGCTCCCACCGGCTGCCGCAGGTCCCGGGACGCCAGCAAAGCGAGCCGGCTCAGCGGGGGAGCGTCCTCGCCGAGGGTGTCCCGGTACACCCGGGCCGCGGTCCGCTCCGGCTCGGTGAACACGACGTCCTGCTCCAGCAACCCGACCCGCACGCCGTGTCCGAAGTGGACCGTCCCGGCCGCGGGGGCCAGCCGGCCGGCCAGCACCGACAGCAGCGTCGACTTCCCGGCGCCGTTGCCGCCGGTGACGAGCAGCCGGGCCGAGCCGTCGACGTCGAGCCGCGGCAGCCGCAGCCGTCCCGGGACCGCCAGCGACCGCACGGAGATCGCCGGCCCGTCACCGGTCGTGCGCCGGGTGAGTGGCGCGGTGAACCGCAGCGGTGCCGGGGGTTTGCGCACCTGGTCGCGTTCCAGGTTCTCCAGGCGCTGCTCGGCGTCGCGTACCCTCCGCGAGATCGTCTTCTGGACGCGGGCGCCCTTGAAGTGGTGGATGAACTTGTCGTTGTCGCGCGGGCCGCGGCCGTAGGCGACGTTGCGCGCGGTGACCGCGACGGTCTCCCGCAGCTCCTTCAGTTCCTCCTGCTCCTCGGCGTAGCGCTGTTCCCAGCGCGTTCGCTCGGCCTTTTTGTGGCCGAGGTAGTCGGTGTAGCTGCCGCCGTAGCGCACCGCCCCGCCGGCCTGCCGGTCGGCCGCGGCCGGGTCCAGATCGACGATGTCGGTGCAGACGGCGTCGAGGAACACCCGGTCGTGCGAGGAGAGCACCACGATCCCGGTCAGCTCGGTCAGGTGGCGTTCGAGGAACGCCATCGCCGTGTCGTCGAGGTGGTTGGTCGGCTCGTCGAGCAGGAGCGTCTCCGGCTGCCGGATCAGCAGTGCGGCCAGGCCGAGCCGCGACCGCTGGCCGCCCGACAGCGTGCCGAGCCGCCGGTCGGGGGCGACGCCGCCGAGGCCGAGCCCGTCGCAGACGAGCTTGGCGCGGCGGTCGGCGTCCCAGAGGTCGTGGGCCTGGGCCCACTCCAGCACCCGGCCGTACTCCTCGAGCACGCCCGGGTCGTCGGGCCGGTCGGCCATGGCCGCGGTCAGCTCGTCGAGCCGGGCCGCGGCGGCGCGGATCTCGGCGAGCGCGTCGTCGAGGACGTCGGCGAAGGTCGCGTCCGGGCCGAACGGCAGTTCCTGCAGCAGGAACCCGACGTCCGGGCCGCGCAGCACCTCGCCGGACCGGGGCTCTTCGAGCCCGGCCAGCAGCCGCAGCAGGGTGGACTTGCCGCTGCCGTTCTCGCCGACCAGGCCGAGCCGCTGCCCGGCCGACGCGGTGAGGGTGATGCCGTCGAGGACGACGCGGGTGCCGTAGCCGAAGACGACGTCCTTGGCCTGCAACGGAAAAACGGGAGACATGCGCGATCACCGAGCCCGGGGGAAGAAAGCGGATATCCCGGCCGGGCGTCGTGGCACGCGGGAGCGTCGGCTCGACCGGGTGCCGCCTCAAGCGGGACGGGCGCGGTTCAGTTCCTCATAGTGGAACCAGGTTAACGCAACATCCGTAGAGTTAGTCAACCTGTTATGGCCTGGGTCACATCCGGCAGCTCGGCCGTCGACCGTTCGGCCGCCGCGGTGCCGTCGGTGAGGAACTCCAGCAGCGCCGTGAGCTGACGGCGGTCGAACCGGGCGAGGCGCTCGCCGACGAACCGGGCCATCGGGGCGTACAGCTCGGCGAGCTCGGCCATCCGGTCGGGCAGCGGCCGGACGACGAGCCGGCGCCGGTCGGCGGGATCGGGGGCGCGCTCGGCGAGCCGGTGCCGTGCCATCCGGTCGAGCAGCCGGGTGAACGCGCCCGTGCTCATCCCGAGCAGCCGGGCCAGCTCGGACGGCGAATCGCTGACCCCGCCGTGCAGCAGGTGCAGGCAGTGCAGCTCGGTCGGGGTGACGCCCATCCGCTCGGCGACCGCCGCGTGGAAGAGCGCGGTCGATCCCACGAAGCGGGGGAGGGCGAGAGCGGCGGCGGTGGCGAGTTCGCGCTGGTCGGGCAACGTGCATCCCAGGGTCGGTGACGACGCAGTCACTGCTCGGTGCAGTCACTGCCCCGCGAACGATAGCGAAGCCCGTTGACAAACCCGCAGGCGGGCCCGACTCTGAAAGAACCCTTTCGAAACACTTCTTTCAGAACGGACGCCCGATGGCCGGACTGCCGCCGCGCAAGCGGATCGAAGACGTCGAGCTGCTGCGCGCCCTGGCGCACCCGTTGCGCTCGGCGCTGCTGAACCACCTGACCGCCGTCGGCCCGCGCACCGCGAGCGAGTGCGCCGAGGCGGTCGGCTCGACGGCGTCCAACTGCAGCTGGCACCTGCGGCAGCTCGCTCAGTACGGCCTGGTGGAGCGAGCCGAGGGCGAAGACGGCCGTGAACGGCCGTGGCGCGCCCGGCAGGTCGGCCTGGACATCGGGCAGTTCGCCGACGACCCGGCCCGTCGGGCGGCGCAGCTGGGCGTCGTGGGCGCGAGCCTCGGCCACGAGCAGGAACTGACCCAGCGGTACCTGGACTCGCTCGACGACCTCGACCCGGCCTGGGTGGCGGCGTCCGGGCTCTCGAGCTACACGCTGCGCGTCTCGCCGGAGGAACTGACCCGGCTGACCGAGGCCATCGACGCGCTGGTCCGGCCCTACGTCGGGGCGATCCGCACGGACGCGCCGCCGACCGCGCGCCCGGTGCACGTCAGCCTGCGGGCGTTCCCGCGCATCGAACACTCGGGGAAGGCGGAGGAATGAGGCAGCTGCTGGGGATGCCCGCGTTCGCGCGGTTGTGGGTGGCCGCGTTCTTCGGCGAGACGGCCGAATGGATGCTGCAGGTCGCGCTGCCGATCTACGTCTTCCAGCGCACCGGCTCCGCGGCGACGACCGCGCTGAGCATCGTGCTCGGCCTGCTGCCCGCGGTGCTGCTGAGCCCGGTGGCCGGCGTCGTCGCCGACCGGTGGAACCGCCGCGCGGTGCTGTTCGGCGTCTGCTGCGCCCTCGCCGTCGTGGCGCTGCCGCTCCTGGCCGAACCGGGCGTCACCGTGGTGTACGCGGTGATGGCCGCCCAGGCGGCGCTGGCGTCGGTGTTCGAACCCGCGCGCAACGCCCTGGTCCCCGAACTGGTCGGCGTCGCGGACGTGACCGGCGCGAACGGGCTGATGAGCGTCAACGGCAGCGTCGCCCGGCTGGCCGGCGGCTGGGCGGGCGGTGCGCTGCTGGGCTTCGGCGGCCTCTTCGACGTCATCACCGGCTACCTGGCCGTGCTGGTGGTCGCGGCGGCGTTGCTGGCCAAGCCGTTCCGCCGGGGCGCGGCGCCCGCACCGGCTCCCGTCCGGGAGCCGGTGGTGCGGGCCTGGCTCGACGGCCTGCGCGAGCTGACCGGCAACCGGCGGCTCGCGCGCACCGGGCTCGCTCTCGCGTTCACCTCCCTGGCCCAGGGCATGTTCCTGGTGCTGTTCGTGGTGTACGTCCTGGACGTGCTCGGCGGCAGCGAAGCCGACGCGGGCCTGTTGCGCGGGGTGCAGGCGCTCGGCGGCCTGGCCGCCGGGTTCGCCGTCGCGACCGTGGCCCGGCGGATCGCGCCCGCGGCGCTGCTCGGCTGGGGCTGCCTCGCGCTCGGCGCGCTGTCCGCGGTGATCTGGAACCTGGCGCCGGTGACGACGGCGCTCGGCGTGTACGTCGGGCTGTTCGCCCTGGCGGGTGGCCCGGGCGCGGTCGTCGGCGCCGGGACGCTGTCGGAGATCCAGAGCGTGGTCGCCCCCGAGCGGGCCGGACGCGTGCTGAGCACGGCGTTCGCCGCGATGGCCACCGGTACGACGGCGGGTGCGCTCCTGGCCGGCGCACTGGTGGCGGCGACGGGCCCCGCGGTCCTGCTGAACGTCCAGGCCGGCGGCTACGTCCTCGCCGGGCTGCTGGTGCTGCTGCCGCGCCGGGGGTGGACCCGGCAGTTCGTGTGGAGGTACCGGGCCGCGCCGTCGGCGAAGTCGTAGATCGCCACCGTCCGGGGATCCTCCCGGGGATCGGCCGGCGGCACGAGGAAGTGCGTCGGGCTCACCGGAAGCAGCTCGTACGTCAGGCGCGCGGGCTTGCCCAGGAACGCCGCCTGCATCGGGTCGACGTCCAGCGTCAGGTGCAGTCCCCCGTCCCCGGCGGACACCTCGTACCGGGTGCCGGGACGCTCGTACACACCCTCGTACCGCCGGAGGTCGAGCTTCAGGCCCGGGTCCGGCTCCGGCAGTTCCGGGACGTTCCCCAGGAGTTCGCCGAACACCCGGCGCGCGAAGGTTTCCCGCGGTCCGCCGTTGGTCAGCACGACGACGGCGGTGTTCCGGTCCGGCAGGAGCCGCAGCCGGGCGTTCTGGCCGATCGTGCTGCCGTCGGTGGCGTAGACGGTCTCGCCGTGCCAGTCGCAGACGATCAGGCCGAGCGCCCACTCCGGTCCGAACAGGTACGGGTCCGGGACCGGCACCCGCGACCGCTGCATCTCCCGGACGCCCGCGGCCGAGACGATCCGCCTGCCGTCCGGCGCGGTCCCGGCGTTCAGCAGGACCTGCGCCAGCGTGAGCACCTCCCGGACCGTGGAGGTGAGGCCCCCGCCGGGGCCGAACGCGCGCGGCAGGTAGTCCATCGGCGTGACGACGGGGCCCTCGGCGGGGGACCGGAGGAGGTGCCCGGTCGCGGCGCGGCTCTCGTCGACCTGGTCGCGGCGGGTGTTCGTGCTGGTCAGGCTTAGGGGGACGAAGAGCCGGTCCCGCATGACGTCGTCCCAGCCCTTGCCGTCGAGGACCTCCGTGATCCGCGCGAGGATCGCGTAGCCGAGCGCCGCGCTGTAGCCGTGGGTGCGGCCCAACGGGAAGACCTGCGGTGCGTCCGCGATGTTCGCGACCATCCGCTCGTGGACGTCGTCGTCTTCGCCGGGGTCGCCGAAGGATTCCTCGATGCCGTTGGTGTGGTCGAGCAGGTGCCGGGCCGTGACCTTCGCGGTCGTCTCCGGATCGGCCACGGCGAACTCGGGCAGGTAGGTCCGCACCGGCTCGTCCAGTGCGGCCTTCCCCTCGTCGACCAGCTGCAGGAAGGCCAGCGCGGTCCACGTCTTGGTCATCGAACCGATCTGGTAGACCGTGTCCGTCGTCGCCGGCTCGCCGGTTTCGACGTTCTTGACGCCGACCGCGAACTCGGTGATCTCGCCGTCGCGGAGCACGCCGATCGCGGCGCTCGGGATGCCGTACTCGGCCTGCAACGCCGGCACCCGGTCCTGGATCGTCATCGGGCCAGCCCGACCGCGTTCGCCGCGTCCGCTTCGAAGTACTCCGTCGTGGCGTGGGCGCCGGCGTGGGTCTCGAAGAACTCCCGGACGCCGTCGGCGGAGTCGTGCGCGATGACGTTGACCGCCCGGGTGCCGTCCTTGCTCGCGACCGCCAGCTTCCACACCGCACCCGCGGGAAGCCGACCGTGGGCCTGCTTCAGGCCGTTCCAGAACCCGCTTTCGTCCGAGACGGCGGAAATGGCGAGCACGTGCGTCTTCTCTTTCCCCATGCGGAAAAGCTACGTTGCGTTCCGAACGCGGCAACGAAAGTCGAGGAGAACCGCCAGGTGAAGCGATGAATCGGTGCAACGGGGTGCCGGCGAACGCAACGGGCCGTTGCACTGCGCTGTCGATGAACGCACCGGGGGAGGGGGTCCGGTGCCCGGCGGCAGGCTGACCCTGGAGGACCGCCGCCGCATCGCGGGCTGGCTCGCCGACGGGCTCGGGTACGCCGAGATCGGCCGGCGGCTCGGCCGCCCGACCTCCACGATCAGCCGGGAGGTGGCGCGCAACAGCACGTCGGGTCAGTACCGGCCCGGTCACGCGCAGGAGGTCGCCGTCCACCGCGCCCGCCGTCGCCGGCCGCGGCAGCCCGAGCGGCCGGCCGACGTCGTGCGCGACTTCGTCGAGGAGTTCGCCGAGCTGCTGGCGGCGACGGGCATGCCCCGGATGACCGCCCGCGTGTTCGGCTGTCTGCTCACGGCCGACGCCGGCGGCCTGACCGCGGCCGACCTGGTGCGGTCGCTGCGGGTCAGCCCGGCGTCGGTGTCCAAGTCCATCGGCGCGCTGGAGGCGATGGAGCTGGTCGGGCGCCGGCCGGACCCGGGCGGGCGCCGCGAGCGCTACACGATCGACGACGACGTCTGGCTGCGGGCGTGGCAGGCCGACACCGGCGCGCACGGCCGGATCGCGGCGGTCGCGCAGCGGGGCATCGAGCTCTTCGGGCCGGACACGGCCGCCGGCACCCGGCTGGCGGGCATGGGCCGGTTCTTCGGACGGCTCAGCGAGCAGATGGGCGGCAGCACGGTGGCGGAGGCCGTCGGCTACGACGCCTTGACCGTCGTCGCCGCGCTGGTGCACGCCGCCCGGCCGCTGACCGCGGACGAGCTGGCCGCCGCCCTCGGCTGGCCATCCGAGCGGACGGCGGCCGCCCTCGACGCGCTGCGGCGCCGCCCGGCCGTCGCCGACCCCCTCGCCGTGCACGACGCCGAGGCCGGGACGGTCACCGTCACCGCGAGACCGGACCGGCTGAGCCCGGCCCAGCTCGAAGCGATCCGCAGGTTCGGCGTAGCTTCCCGCGTCGCGGTGGTTACGGTGGAGGGGTGCCGCACCTCTTCGCCACCAGCGACCTCCACGTGACCCACGAGGGCAACGGCCCGATCCTCGACTCGGTCGTCCCGGAAACCCCCGAAGACTGGCTGCTCGTCGCCGGCGACGTCGCCGAGCTGGCCGAAGCCACCATCGGGACGCTGAAGACGCTGCGCAGCCGGTTCGCGAAGGTCGTCTGGGTGCCCGGGAACCACGAGCTGTGGACGACGAAGAACGACGAGTGCCAGCTGCGCGGTCAGGCGCGGTACGAGTACCTCGTCGAGCAGTGCCGCGAGATCGACGTCCTGACGCCGGAGGACGAGTTCCCCGTCTGGCGCCACGGCGCGCGGCCGTTGACGATCGCGCCGCTGTTCCTGCTCTACGACTACAGCTGGCGGACGCCGGACGCGGAGGGCAAGTCCCTGGAGGAGGCCCTGCGCCAGGCCCGCGAGGCCGGCGTAGTCTGCACGGACGAGTACTTCCTGTACCCGGATCCTTACCCGAGCCGCCAGGCGTGGTGCGCGGACCGGCTGAAGATCAGCACCGAGCGCCTCGACGCGATCCCGCAGGACCACGGCACGATCCTGATGTCGCACTGGCCCTTGCACCGCCACCCGACGGCGCCGCTGTACTGGCCGGAGTTCGCGCTGTGGTGCGGCACGACGAAGACCGAGGACTGGCACCTGCGCTACCGCGCGGAAATCGCCGTCTACGGCCACCTGCACATCCCGCGCAGCACCGAGGCCGACGACGTCCGCTTCGAGGAGGTCTCGCTCGGCTACCCGCGCGAATGGCGCAAGCGCGCGCGGGGTGCGGTGCCGATGCGCCGGATCCTCTGGCCGTCATGAGCCCACACGCCGCCGTTCCCTGAGGGCGCGCACCCGGCCGCGGCTGGCGCAGGTCGGCGGACTCGTCGCGGCGGTTGGATTTCGGTGCGCCTTGGGTGCCGGTGCGCCGGTGCTCTGGCTGTCGCCAGTTCGCGCGCCGCCGCTCGCGGAGTGCGCACGTGGTCGTCGTCGGTCGGCTGCCTGGGGCGGCGGACACGCCGCGGGGTCGTGTTCCGGCGCGCGGGGTGGGCCGTCATGAGCTTGCACGCCGTCGTTCTCTGAGGGCGCGCACCCGGCCCCGGCTGGCGCAGGCGGGAGAGGGACACCACCTTCGCCGCCCACCTGGATCGGCGAATACGCCGCGGCAATCGAGCTCGGGGCACGCCCGCAGGTCGTGCCGCAGCGGTCCGGTGAGCCAGTCCGCCGCCTGGTGGGCCAGGCGGGCGAGAGCGTCGGCAGTGCTCGCCGGGGCGCTGCGGTGGAGCCGGTCGAGTGCGGCCAGATTCACCGGCTCCGGTGCGAGGAACGCCGTGAGCGCCTGGACCTGCTCCGGCCGCGGCGCGCTGCGGTCGACCGCGCCCAGCGCCAGGGGCCGCAGCGTCTCGCGGAGTTCGCGGGTCCGTGCCAGGTCGGCGTCGGTGACCGGCGCGAGGGGGGTCAGCTCGGCGCGGGCCAGCCACTCGCGCAGCCGCTCGGCCGTCGGCAGGCGCTCGACCGGCTGCGCGCCGAAGTGGCGGCCGCGGGTGGCCAGCAGGTTCAGCCAGGGGGCGCCCATGTCGAGGCGGAAGTCTTCGGACACCTCGCCATCGTAACGGGTGAAGCGTTACACTGGCGATCATGACTGGGGAACCCGTGGTGCGGACGGTGCTGGGCGACATCGAGCCGGCCGAGCTGGGCGTGACCGACGCCCACGACCACCTCTTCTTCGCCTCCGCCCTGCTTCCGGGCCAGGAACTCGACGACCTGGCCGCCGCGGCGGCCGAACTGCGCCGGTTCCGGGCGGCGGGCGGCGCGGCCCTCGTGCAGTGGACGCCGCACGGGCTCGGCCGCCGGATGCCCGACCTCGCCCGCCTCTCGGCCGAGACCGGGGTGCACCTGGTGGGCGCCACCGGCCTGCACCGCGCCGAGCACTACGCGCCCGCCGTCCTGAGCCGGGTCGTCGACGACCTGGCCGGCGTTTTCGTCGAGGACCTGACCGGGCACACCGCGCCGCGCGCCGGGCTGATCAAGGTGGCCGGGGCCTTTCACACGATCGACGCCCACGCCCGGCTGACGATGACCGCCGCCGCGCTCGCCCACCAGGAGACCGGCGCGCCGATCGCCGTGCACCTCGAACTGGGCACGGCGGCGCTGGAGACGGTGGACCTGCTCTGCGCCGAGCTGGACGTTCCACCCGAAAGCGTGATCCTGGGGCACCTCAACCGGAATCCGGACCCGCGGCTGCAGCGGGAGATCGCCGAGACCGGCGTGTTCCTCGGCTTCGACGGCCCGTCGCGGGCCAACCACGCGACCGACTGGCGGCTCTTCGACGGCCTCGAAACGCTCGTCGAGGCCGGGCACGGCGGCCGCATCCTGCTCGGCGGCGACACCACGACCGCCGCGGCCCGGTCCCAGCCGGGTGCGTCCTACCTGCTCACGACTCTGGCGCCGCGCCTGGCGAAACTCCTCGGCGAGGACGCCGTCACGGCCATGCTGGTGGCGAACCCCGCGCGGGCGTTCGCCACCAGCTGGCGGTGACACTCGGAAAGAGCGCGGTGCCTCAGCGCAGGCCGAAGCCTTCCTGCCCGCCGCCGCGGCCGCGGCGGCGCAGGTAGCGCTCGAACTCCGCGGCGATCTTGTCGCCGCTGACGTCCTGCTCGGCGACCTCGCTCTGGGCGTCCCCGCGCTCTTCGAGGCTGCGGACGTACTCGCTGATCTCCTCGTCTTCGTCGGCCATCTCGCTGACCGTGCGCTGCCACTCCTCGGCCTGCTCCGGCAGCGCCCCGAGCGGGATCTCGACGTCGAGGATGTCCTCCAGCTTGTGCAGCAGTGCCAGCGTCGCCTTCGGGGACGGCGGGTGCGAGACGTAGTGCGGCACGGCGGCCCAGATCGAAACGGCCGGGATGCCCGCCTGCACGCAGTAGTCCTGCAGGATCCCGACGATGCCGGTCGGGCCCTGGTAGTTGTTCAGGTCGAGGCCGTAGAGCGACGCGGTGTCCTTGTCGTACGCCGTTCCGGTGACCGGGACGGGCCGCGTGTGCGCGGTGTCGGCGAGCAGCGCCCCCAGCGTCACCACCGTCGCGACGTCGAGCTGCTGGATGTGCTCGAGCAGCTCGGCGCAGAAGGCGCGCCAGCGCATGTTGGGCTCGGGGCCCTGGACGAGGACCACGTCGCGGTCGAAGCCGTCGGGGCGGCACACCGACAGCCGCGTCGTCGGCCAGTCCACCCGGCGAGTGACGCCGTCCACCATCCGGACGGTCGGGCGGCTGACCTGGAAGTCGTAGTAGTCGTCGGGCTCCAGCTCGGCCAGCGGTGTGGCGTCCCAGTTCAGCTGCAGGTGCTCGACCGCCCGGCTGGCCGCGTCGCCCGCGTCGTTCCAGCCTTCGAAGGCGACGACCATCAGCGGCCGGGTGGGTTCGGGGCGGCCGCCGGGCGGCCGCGGGGTCTCGTCGACGGGCTCACTCACCGGACCAGCCTACGACCACCGGCCTTACGCTGTTCAGCATGTCCGACCGCCTGTCGTCGCCGTTCCTCGACGCACTCCGCGCGCGCGTCCTGGTGGCCGACGGGGCGATGGGCACCGCCCTGCAGGCCCACGACCTGAGCCTGGACGACTTCGGCGGGCTCGAGGGGTGCAACGAGATCCTCAACGTCACCCGGCCGGACGTGGTCCGCTCGGTGCACCGCGGGTACCTGGAGGCGGGCGCGGACGCCGTCGAGACCAACACTTTCGGGGCGAATTTCGCGAACTTCGCCGAGTACGACATCACCGGGCGGATCTTCGAACTCGCCGAGGCCGGCGCGCGGCTGGCCCGCGAGACCGCCGACGAGTTCGCGACGCCGGACCGGCCCCGGTTCGTCCTCGGCTCGGTGGGGCCCGGCACGAAGCTCCCGACGCTCGGGCACGCGCCGTTCACCACGCTGCGTGACGCCTACCGCGAAGAGGTCCGCGGCCTGCTGGCCGGCGGCGTGGACGCGGTGATCGTCGAGACCACCCAGGACATCCTCCAGACGAAGGCCTCGGTCATCGGGGCGAAGCGCGCGATGGCGGTCGAGGGACGGCGGGTCCCGATCCTCGTTTCGCTCACCATCGAAACGACGGGCACCATGCTGCTCGGCACCGAGGTCGGCGCGGCCCTCGCCGCACTGGAGCCGCTCGGCATCGACGTCATCGGGCTCAACTGCGCCACCGGCCCGGCCGAGATGAGCGAGCACCTGCGGCAGCTGGCCAAGCACGCCCGGGTGCCGCTGTCGGTGCTGCCCAACGCCGGCCTGCCGGAGCTCGGCCCCGGCGGCGCGGTGTACCCGCTCGGCCCGGACGCCCTGGTCGAGGCGCTGACCGGGTTCGTCCGCGAGTTCGGCGTGGGCCTGGTCGGCGGCTGCTGCGGCACGACCGACGAGCACATCCGGCAGCTCGCCGCCGCCGTCGCGGACACCCCGCCGGTCCCGCGGCGGCCCCGGCCCGAGCCCGGCGTGGCGTCGCTCTACCAGGCGGTGCCGTTCAAGCAGGACGCCAGCGTGCTGATGATCGGCGAGCGGACCAACGCCAACGGCTCGAAGGCGTTCCGCACGGCCATGCTCGAGGGCCGCTGGGACGACTGCGTCGAGATCGCCCGCGAGCAGACCCGTGACGGCGCCCACCTGCTGGACCTGTGCGTCGACTACGTCGGCCGCGACGGCACCGCCGACATGGCGGAGCTGGCCGGGCGCCTCGCCACCGCCTCGACGCTGCCGATCATGCTCGACTCGACCGAGGTCGCCGTGCTGGAAGCGGGCCTGCAGCGGCTCGGCGGCCGGTGCGCGGTCAACTCCGTCAACTACGAGGACGGCGACGGTCCGGAATCCCGGTTCGCCCAGGTCATGGCCCTGGTCAGCGAGTACGGCGCCGCCGTCGTCGCGCTGACCATCGACGAAGAAGGCCAGGCGCGCACGGCGCAGAAGAAGGCCGACATCGCGACCCGGCTGATCGAGGACATCACCGGGAACTGGGGCCTGCGCACGTCCGACGTCATCGTCGACGCGCTGACCTTCACCATCGCCACCGGCCAGGAGGAGTCGCGCCGCGACGGCATCGAGACGATCGAGGCCATCCGCGAGATCAAGCGCCGCCACCCCGATGTCCAGACGACGCTCGGCTTGTCGAACATCTCCTTCGGACTCAACCCGGCCGCGCGGCAGGTGCTCAACTCGGTGTTCCTCCACGAGTGCGTCCAGGCCGGGCTCGACACCGCGATCGTGCACGCGTCGAAGATCGTCCCGATGGCGCGCATTCCCGACGACCAGCGCGCGGTCGCTCTCGACCTGGTCTACGACCGCCGCCGACCCGGGTACGACCCGCTGCAGGAGCTGATGGCCCGGTTCGAAGGGGTCAGCGCGGCGTCGTCCAAGGCATCCCGCGCCGAGGAGCTGGCCGCCTTGCCGCTGTTCGAACGCCTCGAACGCCGGATCGTCGACGGCGAGCGCACCGGCCTCACCGACGACCTCGACGCGGCCCTGGCGCAGCGGCCGGCCCTGCAGATCATCAACGACACGCTGCTGTCCGGCATGAAGACCGTCGGCGAGCTGTTCGGGTCCGGGCAGATGCAGCTGCCGTTCGTGCTCCAGTCCGCCGAGGTGATGAAGGCGGCCGTCGCCCACCTCGAACCGCACATGGAGACCGGCGACGACGCCGGCAAGGGCCGGATCGTGCTGGCCACCGTGCGCGGCGACGTCCACGACATCGGCAAGAACCTCGTCGACATCATCCTGTCCAACAACGGCTACGAGGTGGTCAACCTCGGCATCAAACAGCCGATCACCACCATCCTCGACGCGGCCGACGAGCACGGCGCCGACGCCATCGGGATGTCCGGGCTGCTGGTGAAGTCGACGGTGATCATGAAGGAGAACCTCCAGGAGATGAACTCCCGGGGCGTCTGGGCGCGCTGGCCGGTGCTGCTCGGTGGCGCCGCGCTGACCCGGTCCTACGTCGAGAACGACCTGACCGAACTGTACCTCGGCGACGTCCGCTACGCGCGGGACGCGTTCGAAGGGCTGCGGCTGATGGACGCGATCATGGCGGCCAAGCGCGGGGAATCGCCGCTGGTGGACGCCGACGAGGAGAAGAAGCGTCAGGAGCGCAAGGAACGCCGCGAACGGTCGCTGCGGATCGCCGAGGCGCGCCGAGCCCGCGCCGGGGAGGCGGCTCCCGAAGGTCCGCCGCCCGCCCGGTCGGACGTCGCCACCGACGTCCCGCTGCCGACCCCGCCGTTCTGGGGGTCGCGGGTGGTCAAGGGCGTCGCGCTCGCCGACTACGCCGCCATGCTCGACGAGCGCGCGACCTTCCTGGGCCAGTGGGGCCTCAAGGGCGCCCGCGGCGGCACCGGGCCGACGTACGAGGAACTCGTCGAAACCGATGGCCGGCCGAGGCTGCGGTACTGGCTCGACCGACTGACCGCCGACGGCGTCCTGGCCCACGCGGCCGTCGTCTACGGCTACTTCCCGTGCGTCGCCGAGGGCGACGACCTGGTCGTGCTCACCGAGCCCGAACCGGATGCCCCGGAGCGGGTGCGGTTCACCTTCCCGCGGCAGCGCCGGGACCGGCGGCTCTGCCTGGCCGACTTCTACCGGCCGCGCGAGTCGGGCGACGTGGACGTCGTGCCGTTCACCATCGTGACCATGGGGCAGCCCATCGCCGACTACGCGAACGAGCTGTTCGCCGCCGACGCCTACCGGGACTACCTCGAAGTCCACGGCCTCGGCGTCCAGCTCACCGAAGCGCTGGCCGAGTACTGGCACTGCCGCATCCGGGGAGAACTCACCCTGCCCGGCGGTGTGGCGGTCGCCTCAGAGGACCCCGACGACGTCGAGGACTTCTTCGGGCTCGGCTACCGTGGAGCGCGGTTCTCCCTGGGCTACGGCGCCTGTCCCGACCTCGAGGACCGGGCGAAGATCGTCGCCCTCCTCGAACCGGGCCGGATCGGCGTGAAGCTGTCCGAGGAGTACCAGCTGCACCCCGAGCAGTCGACCGACGCGATCGTCTGTCACCACCCGGAAGCCAAGTACTTCAACACCTGAGGGAGACTCCACTGTGGACGGACTCGAGGCCGTGCTGTGGGACATGGACGGCACGCTCGTCGATTCCGAGAAGCTGTGGGACGTCGCCCTCTACGAGACGGCGGAATTCCTCGGCGGCAAGCTCTCCGAAGAACAGCGGATGACGCTCGTCGGGTCCAACATGGACGACACCTCGGCGTACCTCCTGGAAGTGGTGGGCCTTCCGGTGACACCCGAGGCGATCGCGTCGACCGGCGAGGAGATCCGCCGCCGCACGGCGGGCCTGTTCAACGACGAGCTGCCGTGGCGCCCCGGCGCCCGCGAGGCGTTGACGGCGGTGCGCGAAGCGGGCCTGCGCTCGGCGCTGGTCACCTCCACCGAACGCGACCTGACCGAACTCGCGCTGAACACGATCGGGCGGGACTTCTTCGACGTCACCGTGTGCGGCGACGAGGTCGAGGGCCGCAACAAGCCGCACCCGCGGCCGTACCTGAAGGCGGCCGAACTCCTGGGCGTCGACCCGGCGCGGTGCGTGGCGGTCGAAGACTCGCCGCCGGGCACGGCTTCCGCCGTCGCGGCCGGCTGCACGGTGCTGGTGATCCCGAACGACGTCGTGGTCGAACCGGGGGAGCGGCGCGTGTTCCGCGACTCCCTGGTGGGTGTCGACGTGCCGGCGCTGGCGGCCCTGCTCGACTGAGACGCCCATGTCGCTTTTCCGCTAGCCCTCGTCGTCGCGCTCGGCGATGCTGGGTCCCGTGCATGAAGACTTCGAGCGGTGCGTGCGGGCCGTGCAGGCGAAGGACGCCCGGTTCGACGGGTGGTTCTACACGGCGGTGCTGACGACGAAGATCTACTGCCGGCCCAGCTGCCCGGTGGTCCCGCCCAAGCCGAAGAACATGAGCTTCTACCCGAGTGCCGCGGCCGCCCAGCAGGCCGGGTTCCGGGCCTGCAAGCGCTGCCGCCCCGACGCCAGCCCGGGCTCGCCGCTCTGGAACGAACGCGCCGACCTGGTGGCGCGGGCGATGCGGCTGATCGCCGACGGCGTCGTCGACACCGAAGGCGTCCGCGGCCTCGCCGCCCGCCTCGGCTACAGCGTCCGGCAGGTGGAACGGCAGGTGTTCGCCGAACTCGGCGCGGGCCCGCTCGCCCTGGCGCGGGCCCAGCGCGCCCAGACCGCGCGCACCCTCATCGAGACGACCACGCTGCCGATGACCGAGCTGGCCCTGGCCGCCGGGTTCGGCAGCATCCGGGCGTTCAACGACACCGTCCGCGAGGTGTTCGCCCTCTCGCCGACCGAGCTGCGCAGCCGAGCGAAGGGCCGCCCCACCGCGGCCCCCGGCGCGCTCGTCCTGCGGCTGCCGTACCGCAAGCCGCTCTGCCCGGACAACCTGTTCGGGCACCTCGCCGCGACCGGCGTTCCGGGCGTGGAGGAGTGGCGGGACGGCGCCTACCGCCGGACGCTGCGGCTGCCGCACGGCCACGGGGTCGTGGCGCTGCGCCCCGGAGATCCCGCTGTCGGCTACATCGCCTGCCGGCTCACCCTGGCCGACCTCCGTGACCTGCCCGCCGCCACCAGCCGGTGCCGCCGCCTGCTGGACCTCGACGCCGACCCGGTCGCCGTCGACGACCAGCTCGCCACCGACCCGCTGCTCGCCCCGCTCGTCGCGGCCGCGCCCGGCCGCCGGGTCCCGCGCACGGTCGACGGCGCCGAGTTCGCCGTGCGGGCCGTGCTCGGCCAGCAGGTCTCGACGGCGGCGGCCCGGACCCACGCGGCCCGGCTCGTCGTCGCCCACGGCGAGCCGGTCGAGGACCCCGAAGGCGGCCTGACCCACCTGTTCCCCTCGGCCGAGGCCCTGGGCTCACTGGATCCCGAGACCCTGGCCATGCCGCGCAGCCGCCGTCGCACGCTGCTCGCCCTGGTCGCGGCCTTGGCGGACGGCCTGGACCTCAGCGCGGGCAGCGACTGGGAGGCGGCCAGGGCGGCGCTGACCGCGTTGCCCGGCTTCGGGCCGTGGACGGTCGAGAGCATCGCCATGCGCGCCCTCGGCGACCCGGACGCCTTCCTCCCCACCGACCTCGGCATCAAGTACGCGGCCGAAACGCTCGGCCTCGGCGGCCAGGCCGCCGTCGTCGCCCGGTCCGCCGCGTGGCGGCCCTGGCGCGCCTACGCCACCCAGCACCTGTGGGCCACCGGGGACCACGCCATCAACCGGATGCCCGCCGCGTGAACGGATCAGGAGAACCCATGCGCACCCACGCCGTCGTCGACAGCCCGTGCGGCCCGCTGACGCTCGTCGCCGAGGGCGACGCGCTCTGCGGCCTCTACATGGTCGACCAGCGCCACCGCCCGCACGAGCTGACCTTCGGCGCGCAGGACGCCGGCGCGGACATCTTCGCCCGTACCGAAGCCGAGCTGAAGGAGTACTTCGCCGGCCAGCGCCACGAGTTCGAGGTCCCGCTGGCGTTCGTGGGCACGCCGTTCCAGCAGCTCGTCTGGGCCGAGCTGCGCAAGATCCCGTACGGCACGACGATCTCCTACGGCCGGCTGGCCGACCGGCTCGGCAACCCGGCGGCGTCGCGCGCGGTGGGCCTGGCGAACGGCAAGAACCCCATCGGCATCATCGTCCCGTGCCACCGGGTGGTCGGCTCGAACGGCTCGCTGACCGGCTACGGCGGCGGCCTCGAGCGCAAGCGGTACCTGCTGGACTTCGAGCAGGGCGCGCTGTTCTGATCCCACCCCGTGGGAGCCGGTGTCCACGGCAGTGTGAGATGGGCGGCACCCGCGGCGGGGCGGGGCGGCGCCGCGGGCTCCGGGATGGAAGGATTCCGGACCGTGAAGACCTTCGATGAGCTGTTCGCGGAGCTTGCCGAGCGCGCGCGTACCCGTCCCGAATCGTCCGGCACCGTCGCCGCCCTCGATGCCGGGGTGCACGCACAGGGCAAGAAGGTGCTCGAGGAAGCCGGCGAGGTGTGGATCGCCGCCGAGCACGAATCCGACGAGCGCCTCGCCGAGGAGATCTCCCAGCTGCTGTACCGGGTGCAGGTGCTGATGCTCGGCCGCGGCCTGTCGACCGAGGACGTCTACCGCTACCTGTGACGGGTCGCTCTGACAACAGGGCTCTGACAACAGCGCTCTGACAACGAGGAGAGAAGCGAAATGCTGCGTGTTGCCGTGCCGAACAAGGGAGCCCTCGCCGCCGCGGCGACGGAGATGCTCGGCGAGGCGGGCTACCGCAAGCGGCATGAGCAGCGCGACCTGACCGTGCTCGACCACGTCAACGAGGTCGAGTTCTTCTTCCTGCGGCCCAAGGACATCGCGATCTACGTCGGCTCCGGCGAGCTCGACCTCGGCATCACCGGCCGCGACCTCGCGCTCGACTCCGGCGCCCCGGTCGAGGAGATCCAGGCCCTCGGCTTCGGCGGCTCGACGTTCCGCTACGCCGCTCCGGCCGGCCGCGACTGGACGCCGGCGGACCTGCACGGCAAGCGGCTGGCGACGTCGTACCCGCGGCTGGTCCGCGACGACCTCGCCCGCCACGGCGTCGAGGCCGAGGTGATCCGCCTCGACGGCGCCGTGGAAATCTCGATCCAGCTCGGCGTGGCGGACGCGATCGCGGACGTCGTCGAGTCCGGCCGGTCGCTGCGGCAGAACAACCTGGTGGCGTTCGGCGACCCGATCTGCGTGTCGGAAGCCGTGCTGCTGCAGCGCCGGGGCAGCGAGCAGAGCAAGGCGAAGACGCAGATGGCCGCGCGGCTGCGCGGGGTCGTGTTCGCGCAGCAGTACATGATGCTGGACTACGACTGCCCGCGCACGCTCGTGGAGCGCGCGATCGCGATCACACCGGGCCTGGAGTCGCCGACGGTGGCCCCGCTGGCGGACGAGGACTGGGTCGCCGTGCGCGCCATGGTGTCGCGCAAGAAGGTCAACCTCGTCATGGACGAGCTGGCCGAAGTGGGCGCGAAGGCGATCCTGGCGTCGGACATCCGCTCCTGCCGCCTCTGACGCACACCCGTCTTGAGTGGTGAGGCGGGGCAACCCGCCTCACCACTTCACGACCGGGGACGGTTCGGTTTCTTCGGCAGCAGGTCGTAGAGGCCCTTGCGGGCGCCGTTGTCGTTGACGTTGCGGGCCACCGCGACCTCGGAGATGAAGTCCTCGAAGACGAATTCCTCGTCGGCGGGCACGACGGCCGGGGCCTGGTTCTGCTCCAGGTAGCTGTCCAGCGTTCCGGCGATCTCGCGGAAAGACAGCGCTTGCAGCGTCTCCGGCGCGTACGTCGTCACCGGGACGCCGTGCGCCGCCGCCTCGTTCATCACCACACCCAGCGGCAGGTGCGAGAGCATCGGGATGCCGAAGTCGTACATCTCCTGCAGCGCCGCGGCCGCGTAGTGCGAGATCGGCCGCCGGTACAGGCTCGGCACCAGGCCGAACCACGACAGCGGCTGGCGCCCGACGGTCTGCTCGACGTACCGGACCTGGTCGGCCAGCAGCCGCAGCGCGCGGATGCTCGTCTTGTCCGGCTGGACCGGCACCAGGATGCCGTGCGAGGCCGCCAGCGCGTTGTTCGTCAGCACGTCCAGCGCGGGCGGGCAGTCGATGACGCAGTGGTCGTAGTTGGCGAACTGGATGACCCGCGCGAGCTGCCAGCCCGGCACACGGAACGAGTCGAGCCGCCGGATCAGGTCGAACATCCCCGGCGACGTCGGCACGACGTCGAGCGCGCCGCCGCGGCCGAGGTTGCTGCGCGGGTGCGGGACGACGAGTTCCTCGATCGGGCCCTTCCACGTCTTGGCCAGCGCCTTCGCCAGGCTCGGCTGGTCCGCGGGCACCTCGGACAGCCCGAGCATCTCGGTCGTCGCGTGGCCCTGCGGGTCGAGGTCGACCAGGAGCACCCGGCGGCCCCGCTCGGCCAGTGCGGCCGCGGTGCCGACGCTCAGTGAGGTCTTCCCGACCCCGCCTTTCTGGTTGACCACCGAGGTGATCTGCATGCCGGAGCGCTCCTCAAGTCGGTCGTTCCGCGAAGGTTATTGGATGCGGGCCCGTTGTGGGTGGCTATCCGCCCCCGGCCTGTCGCGGCCGGACCATCAGCGCCTGCGCGCCGGTGGCCACCGGGCCGCCGGCGTCGTGCAGGATGCTCGTCGCCGTGCCGACGCCGTGCTTGCCCACCAGCGTGACCGCGTCGAGGCCGATCCACTCGCCCGACGGCACCCGCCGCAGGTGCACGGTGAGCTCGGAGTTGATGAACCACCACTGCCGCGGGTCGAGGTAGTTCGACACGCCGTTGCCGGAGTCGGCGATGGCGAACAGCCGCTGCAGGCCGCTCGGCTCCTCGCCGTCGACCAGCGGGACGCGCTGGCGCGCCCACACCGCCGCCGGGCCGGGCACGTCCATGCCGCCGCGCACCGCGCGCCACTCGACCGCGTCGAGGTAGCCGCCCTGCCAGCCGTCGGGCCACGGCGACTCGCCGACGCTGTCCGGCCCCGGCAGCAACGGGCCGGCGTCGGTCGCCGCCTCCGTGGTGTCCGAAGCCGCGATGCGCCACGCCGACGCCCGCGCCACGACGCGTTCGGCGCTCGCCAGTTCGGCCTGCAGCAGTTCGACCGATCGGCCCGGCCGCTCGATCCGGGCCCGCACGGCGAGCTCGGCGACCGGCGCCGGGCCGAGGATTTCGACGGTCACGCGCGCGAGTTCGGCCGGATGGGGAGTTTCGACGGTTTCGAGGGCCCGCACGAGCAACGCCGAGGGCGGGCCGAAGTGCTGGGCGTCCGGGGTCCACGGCCCGGCGGTGTGCCCGGTCGCGGCGAACCGGCCGCCGCCCAGCGGGACGTAGAAGGCGTCGGCCATCAGTCGGCCCGGTCCAGCGGCGTCTCCTCGCCCGCGTCGGGCTCCGGCCAGCCGGGGTAGGCGGGTGGCGTGCCGCCGTACTCGGGGCAGTGGGCCTGGTGGTCGCACCAGTTGCAGAGCTTGCTCTTGTTCGCCCGGAAGTCGCCGGTCCTGCCCGCCTTGAGGATGGCCTGCCAGATGGCTTCCAGCGTGCGCTCGAAGCGCAGCAGCTCGGCTTCGTCGGGCGTGTAGGCCAGCGATTGGCCGTCCGTGAGGTACATGAGCTTCAGCTGGCGCGGCACGATCCCGCGCAGCCGCCACAGGACCACGGCGTAGAACTTCATCTGGAACATCGCCTTGGCCTCGCCGATCTCGCGGGGCGCGGCGCCGGTCTTGTAGTCGACGACCCGGATCTCCCCGGTCGGCGCGACGTCCAGCCGGTCGATGTAGCCGCGCAGCAGGACGCCGGAGCCGAGCTCGATCTCCACGTGCAGCTCGCAGGCTTCGGGTTCCAGGCGCCGCGGGTCCTCCAGCTCGAAGTAGGCGTCGAGCAGTTTTTCCGCCGACCGCAGCCAGTCGGCGTGTTCTTCGGGTTTCCCGCCGTCGAAGAGCTCGGTCCACTCCGGACGGTCCGCGGACAGGTCCGTCCACGCCGGGCCGAGCAGCTCCCGCGCCTGCGCGGGGACGCGCTCGGCGGCCGGGAGGGCGAAGAGCCGCTCGAGGACGGAGTGGACGAGCGTGCCGCGCAGCTGGGCCTTGGTCGGGACTTCGGGCAGCCGGTCGACCGCGCGGAACCGGTAGAGCAGCGGGCACTGCTTGAAGTCGCTGGCCCTCGACGGCGACAGCGCGGGCCGCCGCCGCACCTCGGTGGCGACGGCGGAGGCTGGGGAGTCGGTGGTGACGGTGTCGGCGTCGGGCATGGGCAGAGCGTAACGCCGGGGTCCGACAGTTCCGGCGACCGCAACGCCCGCCACCCCTCCCGACCCGACCCGCGGCCCGAAGCGCCCCAATGTGGCCTTCGGTGCGTGTGACGCACCGAAGGCCACATTGGGTGCGTCTTGCGCAACCAAGGCCACATTGGGGCGCTTCCGGCCGGGGGGTGTCCCTATGACGCTGCTATGTGGCGTCAAGGGTTGCCGGCGTGGTTGGTGTGCGGTGTTGCTGGAGGGTGCGGAAGAGCTGGCGGGCGATGATCCGTTTGAGGCAGCGTTTGATCTCGCGGAGCGTTTTGCC